>NZ_JBSFXK010000012.1:0-156653 GCF_053595355.1 Streptomyces sp. NPDC002513
AGGGATGTCGTTGCGGTTTACGGCCTGCCGGAGCAGGGTGAGCCGTTGGTGCTGAGCGAGCGGGGTCGGGTTGCTGGTGGAGCGGTGCGGAATGGCGGCGTTGATGACGGCCGTGGCGGAGGACGGCATCTCGGTGGTGTTCTCCTCCCACGTCGTTGCGGAGCTGGAGTTCGTAGTCGATCTCCGAGTAGCCGCAGACCTCGCGACTGAGTGCCTCGGCCTCGTCCAAGGTGGCCGTCGACAAGATGGCGCGAGCCAGTTCGTTGCGGCTCAGAGCGTCGTCCAGGTCGACTTCGTGGACGGTCGGGCCCTCGTCCGTGAGCGGGATGGGGAGTCCGGCGTCGGGGACTTCGCAGATGCGATCACGATGGACAGCAAAGAGGCCCGGGCCTCTGACCTGGGCCTTCTCCATGGAGCGGGTGACGAGAATCGAACTCGCGCTCTCAGCTTGGGAAGCTGATGTTCTACCATTAAACTACACCCGCGTAAGACGCCATACCGATTCGGCTGGTGTCCGAACGCTCGCTCACTGTACCTCATGTCGGACCCCCGGTGTCGCAGCCGTGGGGTCCGCTGTCGTTCCGGGGTGTGGATGGGGCTGCGAGGGGCGGGAGTTGGGGCTACGGTGAGGGAAGTGGAGAGGGGGCCAGTGCGGTCGGAGTGCCGCCTGGAGAGCCGCGCCTTTGATCCCGTAATGTGGCTTTCGTCGTCCGTCGCAGACGTGAGACGAAGGCTCTTGGGGAAGGGACTCAGAGGACTTGATGGAGCGCACCGTCGTCCGATGTGCCGAGGGGCACGTGTTCAGTACCGCTTCGTTCCCGATGCAGCAGGCCGAGCGCCTCGGACCCGGTCGGCTCGTCCGGTGTCCGCGTTGTGCCCGGCTCCGCAGCGCGGTGCCGGTGGCCTTGGAGAAGCAGTAGCGGTAGGCGCTGAGGGCGCGTGGAGTCGTCACGATTGGGGCGAGTCCACGCGCCTTGCGTATTCTCGGGACGTGCTTCTCTCAGACAAGGACATCCGGACCGAGATCGACAAGGGCCGGGTCGTGATCGACCCGTTCGATCCGACCATGGTGCAGCCCTCGAGCATCGACGTGCGGCTTGACCGCTACTTCCGGGTGTTCGAGAACCACAGATACCCGCATATCGACCCCTCGATCGAGCAGGTCGACCTGACCCGGCTCGTCGAGCCCGAGGGCGACGAGCCGTTCATCCTGCACCCCGGGGAGTTCGTGCTCGCCTCGACGTACGAGGTCATCTCGTTGCCCGACGATCTTGCGTCGAGGCTTGAGGGGAAGAGCTCCCTCGGGCGGCTGGGGCTCGTGACCCACTCCACCGCCGGGTTCATCGACCCCGGTTTCTCCGGGCATGTCACGCTCGAGCTGTCCAATCTCGCCACCCTGCCGATCAAGCTGTGGCCGGGCATGAAGATCGGGCAACTGTGCATGTTCAAGCTCAGCTCGCCGGCCGAGTACCCGTACGGCAGCGAGCGCTACGGCTCGCGTTACCAGGGCCAGCGCGGACCCACCGCCTCCCGCTCCTTCGTCAACTTCCATCGGACCCAGGTGTGAGCAGGACATGACCAACATACGGGAAAACCTGACCTACGAGGCCTTCGGGCGGGCCGTCCGCGAGCTCGCCCAGACTGTCGCCGACGACGGCTACGAGCCGGACATCGTGCTCACCATCGCGCGCGGCGGTGTGTTCGTGGCAGGCGGCCTCGCCTACGCCCTCGACTGCAAGAACATCCACCTGGTGAACGTCGAGTTCTACACCGGGGTGGGTACGACGCTCGAAATGCCGGTCATGCTCGCCCCCGTCCCCAACCTGATCGACTTCACCGACAAGAAGGTGCTGATCGCCGACGACGTGGCCGACACCGGCAAGACCCTGAAGCTGGTCCGCGACTTCTGCGTCGAGACCGTCGCCGAGGTCCGCTCAGCGGTGATCTATGAGAAGTCCCACTCGCTCGTGAAGTGCGAGTACGTGTGGAAGCGCACGGACGATTGGATCAACTTCCCGTGGAGTGTCCTGCCTCCTGTCGTCTCCCGGGCGGGGCAGGTCCTCGACGCCTGAGGGACGCGGGTGGCGCCGGTGGGCGGACCCCTGCGGTACGCGGAACGAGACGCGAGGAGGCCTCGTCGCCTGGGGCGACGGGGCCTCCTTCATGGGCTCGGGGGCGCCGGACGCGGTGCCGGCTAGAACGTGCCGAGCTTCACGATCGACAGGATCGCGATCAGCTGGATCGCCGACGCGCCCAGCGCCTTCGGCCACGGCAGGTCGTGGGACTTGGCGACCATCAGGGTCAGCAGCGCCCCCGCCGCCACCCAGGTCGCCCAGCCCAGGAGCTGCACGAAGGGGGCGTTGCCCCCGAAGAACATCGCGACGACCAGGCGCGGCGCGTCCGTGATGGCCATGATCAGCATGGAGAGGCCCACCGTGGGCTGCCAGGCGCCGTCGCCGCCGAGCTGGCGGGCCAGGGTGTGGGTGACCACGCCGAGGACGAAGGAGCTGACGACGAACGCCACGGCCGTCGTCAGGACGATCGGGATCGCGTTCGACAGCGCGGCGTTGATCACGTCCTGGCGTGCGCCGTCGAAGCCGAAGACCGCCAGCAGGCCGTAGAGGAAGGACACGATGAGGGCCGGGGCCCACATCGTGTAGTCCCGCATCTGGAGGAAGGTCTGGGTCGGGGAGAACACGAGGCCCCGCAGCAGGTCCTTCCAGTGCAGACGCGGGCCGATGGGCGGCGCCGGGGACTGGCCCGCGCGGTAGGTCCCGCCCTGGTTGTACGGATCCTCGCCGACGGAGAACGCCTGGGTGTGGCCCGGATTGTCGGCCGCGTACGGGTCCGGTGTCAGGGGATGGCCCTGACCGCCGCCGTCCCCGAAGTACTCCGGCTCGCCCTGGCCCTGCGGTGCACGCCACTGAGGCTGACCGCCGTAGGGCTGTGCACCGCCGTACTGCTGCTGCGGCGCGGAGGGGTAGCCGTACGACGGGCCCTGCGGCGCCTGCTGTCCGTACGGGGGTTGTTGCGGTCGCGCTTGAGGAGCGCCGTTGTCCCGGCCGCGTCCGTTCCTGAATCCAGCCACGTCTTCGAACGTACCTGGTCCCGGAGAGTGACATGCCGGGCCCGGCCCGACGGGACCGGCTTTGCTGCCGAGCTGTGACATCCCCTAAGGGGTCCTCGGGCGGGGAATCCGGGGAATCAAGGGGGCGCGGGAGGGTTACGGCATCGGGAGGGCCAGGGGGATCGGGAGGACCGGGGGGATCGGGGGGACCGGGAGAAATACGGGATCGCACCCGCCGTCCTCACCGAGCCCGAGCCCGCCCCCGCGCCCAGTGCGCGGCCGTGAGGGCGATGAACCGGGTGTTGCCCACGGCGTAGCGCAGGAACATGCGGCGTGGCTCCTGGGCCAGGCGGTGGAACCATTCGAGGCCGGTCCGCCGCATCCAGCGCGGTGCCCTGCTGCGCACTCCCGCCACCACGTCGAAGGAGCCGCCGACGCCGACGACCAGGGCACAGCCCAGCTCCTGCTGCCGGTGGGCGAGGAAGTACTCCTTGCGCGGGCTCGGCACGGCGAGGAACAGCAGGTCCGGGCGGGCCTCGCGGACGGCCGCCACCACCTCCGGCTCCTCGGTCTCGTCCCAGTAGCCGTCCCGGTGTCCGACGACGTCGACGCCCTGCCGGGCGGCGATGCGCGCGGTCTCCCGGACCACCTCCGGCTCCGCGCCCAGGAGGTAGACCCGGTATCCGCGGCGCGCGGCGCTGCGCCACATCGCCAGCATGAAGTCGATGCCGGCGACCCGCTCGGGCAGCACGCTGCCGAGGAGGCGGCCCGCCCACACGACCGACTGCCCGTCGGCGTTGACGAGCGCGCAGGAGCGGATGATGCCCGCGAGTTCGGGATCGTCGTGCGCCTGGACGATCTTGGCGGCGTTCAGCACGACATGCTGGTGGGGGCCGCCGTTCGCGATCAGCGCCTCGGCGGCCGCCACCGACTCCTCCAGGGTGAGCGGGTGGACGGGCAGCCCGCACACTGTCACCGTCCGGCCCGGACCCGTCGGTCCGGCCTGCGCTTTCTCGTGCACGAGCGGGGTCGTGGGCACGCCGTGTCTCCGTTCCGTCAACGATGCCGGGCCAGGCCCAGGTTCTGCCAGAACCGTACGAACTCCTCGGTGACGCGGCCGGGTTCGTACTGCGGGCGCAGTTCCTCCCAGGCTTTCTGCTGGCGTCCTCGGATGTCGTCGATGTCGTCCGCGCACGCCTTGAGGAACCCGGTCACGGACTCCACCGTCGGCCCGACCTGCTCCACGCAGCTCTGGCCGAACAGCTCGGCGCTCCCCGGCGACGGGGTCGCCGCGACGGCGCAGCCCGCCTGGAGTCCTTCGAGCAGGACGAAGGGAAGGCCCTCGACCCAGCGGGCCGGCAGGACGAACACGTCGGCCTTCGTCCAGAACGACAGGGCCTTGGAGAGGTCGAGGACCCCGAGGTCCTCGTCCACGCACGCCATCTGGCCGAGCGGTACGTCGTGCCGCATCCCGGCGACCCGGAACTCGACCGCGAGGCCCTGCCTCTTCAGCGCCTCGACCGCGCCGCACACGAGGTCGAACCCCTTGACCCGGCTCATCGTGCCGATCCAGCCGACGCGCAGCGTCCGGGACGGGGCGGAGTCCCGCGCGCGGGGGGCCGCCGGGGGTGCGGGGTTGCGCAGCACGGTGACCGACGCCGTACGGCAGCGGCTGGCCCGCACCTGCGCCGCCACCGCCTCGCTGAGCACGATCCAGTGGCATCCGCCCAGCGACGCGCGCAGCACCCTGCTCGCGGCGAGCCGGGCGGGCAGTTGCGCGCCATGGAGGTGCAGGACCGTGGTCGAGCCGGCCAGTTTGGCGAGCAGGACCAGGAGCACGTCGCGCAGCAGGGGCAGGCCCCACTGGGAGACCGGCAGATAGACGGCGCTCGGTGCCGTTCCGATCAGCAGGCAGGCGGCCTCGCCGAGGGCCGCGACGGTGGCCGAGGCCTTGGCGGACCAGGAGGCGGCCAGCCGGTCGGAGCCGGCTCGGCTCGCGGAGAGCGAGATGACCGCCCGCACCTGGCAGCGGCTGGTGAGAACGGGCGTGAAGAACTCGGCCGCCCGGCCCATTCCACCGAGACGCGGACTGTGTCGGAAAACGAGGACGGTCGGCCCGGCGGACTGCCGCCGAAAACGTGGAAGGACGGGAAACATTCCCTGTCTCCGGTCATGGGGTGCGGGATGGCGCGGCTCGGGTGAAAGGGCAGCGAATCAACCGAAGCACCTGCCCTGCGGGGAAGTCCAGTGCAACACGTCGGCACGCTTTCTTCATACGGTATCCGGGACCGGACTCATGGGGCGCGTCATCGCGCGGATCCGGTATTCCGGACCGGCGTGATATGAATCGACGGAGTTGGCGAAAGGGAGGGCTGTGAGCTTTTTCAACTCCACTCCTCAGTTTTATTCCGACTTCGCCGCGGTATGTGCCGCCGTCTGTGTCGTCTCCGTTCTGGCGCTGGCGGTGTGCCTGCGCGGGGCGGGCTGGCTGCTCTGGGCGGCCTGTCTCGTGCCGCTCTTCCTGCTGGGCAGGACGTATGCGACGGTGGGCGTCGCCCCGTTCTACGCCATGGATGTCCTGGCCGCCTTCGCGCTGCTCGCGACCCTGCACACCTGGGGGCCGCGGGTGTTCTCGGAGAAGCGGCTGCGCTGGTTCCGTGCCGCTGCCGTGGGCCTGGCGGTGATGACGTGCCAGGCGGTGTACCGGGGGATGGGTGCGGGGTATCCCGAGGCCCTCAAGGGCCTGATCCTGGGCCTGTATCCGGTCCTCGGGTGGTGTGCGGCGACCTGGTTCCTCACCCGGCCCGTGGACGAGGCCGTACGGTGGCGGTGGGTGCTGTACGTGCCGACCGCAGGGGTGTTGCTGACGTGGCTCCTCGACACCCCGCTGCCCGCCGCGGCCTGGGGCCTCTACCTGGCGATCGCCGGTGCGTTCGGTGCGCAGCTGAGGCTGCGGGGGAACAGCCGGCTGCTGCTGTGGACGCTGGGCGGAGCGGCCCTGATGACCTCCATCGCGAGCAAGCGGGGCCCGCTCCTGGCGGTGGTGGCGGCGATCGCGGCCACCACGGTGGCGGGGCGGGTGCACCGGGGGCGGGTCGTCCGCCTGCCGGTGCTGTCGTGGAGCATCGCCACGGTCGGGGTGCTCGGCGTGCTCGGATTCACCCTCTCCGGGCAGGACGTCTCCGGTATGCCCGTGGTCGGCGGTCTCGCGACCCGGGTGTCGCGGTCCCACGACGCCAGCACCGAGGCGGGCGCGAACGTCGAACTGCGGCTGGAGATGTGGCGGGAGGCCTTCCGGTCGGTCCGGGAGGACCCGCTGCTGGGCGCGGGGGCCGGACATCCCATCGAGGTGGTCGGACACGGCAGACACCTGAACGCCCCCAGAGCCGGCCCGCACAACTCGTTCGTCGGATACGTCTACTACCTGGGCTGGCCCGCGGGCATCGCCGTGGTCCTGCTCGTCGCCGCGACCCTGTGCCGGACCTGGCGGGCCCGGCGCCACCCCGCGGCCGCGTCCTGGTTCGGGGCGACGGTGGGGGTCGCCCTCACCGCGTCCACCAACGTCGCCTTCGAGACCACGTACATCGGTCTGCCCTCGTGGCTGGTGCTCGCCTGCGCCTACGCGCTGGTCGGCGTCCCACGCAGGGACGGGGAGGCCGTCGGCGGCTCCCGGGTCACGGTGCCGGCCGGCCGCGAAGTCCGGGCCGGCCGCCCCCGCCCCGGCAGGGGACTCCCATGGCCCGTGTCCCCGGCGGTGCCGGAGGTGCCCGCCGGGTCCGCGCACCCGGCGGTGCCTGTCTCCTCCTGAACCGGCGCACCCCGCCACACCGCCGCCGAGCCGCGCACGGAAATACCCGCGAACCCCGGTGAATACGGCCGCACGGGGGATGTGCGGCCATGACCGTGAGGGGATTGAGGAAATATTTCCCTAGGCTGTGCTCGGGGGAGGCGCGAACCGGCCGCCCGGAAAGGGAAATGAAAATACGGTCGGCCGCCGAATCGTCCCGCCTCACCACAGGGAGTGTGTGTGACAGTCAGAAAGGCGCTCATCACCGGGATCACCGGCCAGGACGGCTCCTATCTCGCCGAGTTGCTCCTGGAAAAGGGTTACATCGTTCACGGGATCGTCCGGCGTGCCTCCACATTCACCACGAGCCGTATCGAACACCTCTACCAGGACCCGCATGATCCGAAGGCCCGGCTGTTCCTGCACTACGGCGATCTGACGGACGGCAGCAGGGTCGCGGGCCTCCTCGAACGCGTGCGGCCCGACGAGGTGTACCACCTGGCCGCCCAGTCGCATGTGCGCGTCTCCTTCGACGAGCCCCTCTTCACCGGGGACACCACGGCGCTCGGCACCACCCGGCTGCTGGAGGCCATCCGCACCACCGGCCTGCCCTGCCGCTTCTACCAGGCGTCCAGTTCCGAGATGTTCGGCGCCTCGCCCCCGCCGCAGCATGAGGGAACCCCGTTCCACCCGCGCTCCCCGTACGGGGTCGCGAAGGTCTACGCGTACTGGATCACCCGCAACTACCGTGAGGCGTACGGTCTCCACGCGGTCAACGGCATCCTCTTCAACCACGAGTCGCCGCGCCGCGGACCCACCTTCGTCACCCGCAAGATCGCCGCCGCCGCGGCCCGGATCAAGGCCGGACTGCAGGACACCCTGTATCTGGGCAACCTCGACGCGCGACGGGACTGGGGCTACGCCGCCGAGTACGTCGAGGCGATGTGGCGGATGCTGCAACAGGACGAGCCCGACGACTACGTCGTCGCCACGGGCAGCAGCCACAGCGTGCGCGACTTCGTCGCGTACTCCTTCGCCCACGTCGGCCTCGACTGGCGCGCGCATGTGCGCTTCGACGAGCGGTATCTGCGCCCCAGTGAGGTCGACGACCTCGTCGGCGACGCGTCGAAGGCCGCGCGCGTTCTCGGCTGGCGGCCCACCGTCCGGGCACCGGAGCTGGCACGGCTCATGACCGACGCGGAACTCGACGTCCTGCGGGGCGGCGAACGGCCCCTGGCGGCGACGGTTCCCGCGCCGGCCCAGGCGCCGGCCGTCCACGGGCGTCAGGCGGGAGCGCCGTGACAGTCCCGCGCCCGCCGCGCGACCTGAGCCCGGCCGGGCGGCCGTCCGGGGCGGCGCAGGTTCCCGCGGCCCGCGCGCCCGAGGGCGCGGACGGCGCGCGCAGGCCGCGTTTCGCCGGTTCCGTCGTCCGGTCGGTCGGCGCGCGAGCCGTGACCCTCCCGGTCACCGCCGTGACCAACCTGGCCCTCGCGCACACCGTGGTCGGCGCGGTCGGGGTGCCCGGCTACGCGCAGTTCGCCCTGGTCACCACCCTGCCGGCGGTGCTGCCCCTGACGGACCTGGGTGCGGGAGCCGCCATCACGGAGGCCGTGGCCCGTGACACCTCGCGCGAACGGCGGCTGGTGCGCGGCGCGGTCCTCACGGCGGCGCGCAATCTGATGTGCGCGGGAGCCGTCATCGCCGTCCTGGGGGTGACGCTGGCCCTGTTCGGGATGTGGGGCACGCTGCTGGGGGAGGCGGCGCAGCCGGGGTCCGACCTCACGGTGGCCGTCGCCTCGGTGCTGTTCGGGTGCAGTATGCCGCTCGGGCTGAGCCGGTCCGTCCTGCTGGCCGTGAACCGCAACGACGTCGCGTTCCTGCTCCAGGGCGCCGGCAGCGCGCTGCTGTTCGCGCTCGTGCTGCTCGCCGCCCGACTGGGCGCTCCCACCGGCGCGTTCGTCGCGGCGGCCTTCCTGTCGCAGTGTCTGGTGAGCGCTGCCGGCGGGGTGCTCGCCGGCCGGTACGCCGGGATGCCGCTGCTCGGTATGACCGTGGGCAGCGTCCGGGCGTCGGCGGTGCGGGACCGGGTGCGGATCGCGCATCTCGCCCTGCCCATGACCGTCGTCACCGCGGCGACGGCCGTCGCCTACGCCACCGACCGGCTTGTCCTCAGTCATACGGCCGACGCGGCGGCGGTCGCCGGTTATTCGGCCGGTGCCCAGTTCTTCGCGCCGGCGAGCAGCCTGCTGGGCGCGGCCGGGCTGCCGCTGTGGGCCCTGTTCGCCCGCCGCAGGCGCGCGCCGGGCGCGCCCCGGCGGCAACTCGCCGGGTTCACCGTCTGCTTCGCGGCGGGCAGTCTGGTCGTGGGCGCGGGGATCACCGTGCTCGGGCCGGTCGCGGGCACCTGGATGATGCACGGGCGCATCCAGGTGGGCACCGGCCTGATGGCCGCGTTCGCCGCGCTGCTGTTCGTGCAGGCGGCCGCCTACCCGGCCACCATGTGGGCGACGGACGAGGCGGGGCTCCGCTTCCAGGCGGTCGCCTGCACGCTGATGGCCGCGGTGAACCTCGCCGTGTCCATTCCCCTGGCGCGGCTGGGAGCGGAGGGCCCCGTCATCGGCTCGGTCGCCTCCTACGCCGTCTTCGTGCTCGTCCCCACCCTGTTCCGAGCCTTCCGCCCCTGGACGGCGCCGCCGTCGGCGCGAGGGCACCACCGCGTGTCGCCGCAGAGGTCCTCACCGTGATCAAGCTGATCAAGTCCGCCTTCCACCGCGAGGCCGAGACCCGGCGCGCCCTCGCCGAGTTCGTGCTCCGCGGAGACGTGCTGAGCATGAACGAGCAGTGCCGGGCGTTCGAGCAGGCCTTCGCCGCCCGGCAGGGGCGGCGCCACGCCGTCTTCGTCGGCAACGGCAGCGTGGCCAACCTGCTGCTGATCCAGGCCCTGCTGAACGAGGGCCGGCTCCGCCGGGGAGACCGGGTCGGCTTCTCGGCCCTGACCTGGCCGACCAACGTGATGCCGCTCATCCAGCTCGGTCTTCAGCCGGTGGCGGTCGACTGCGAGCTGGACACGCTCAACGTCTCGCCGGGCACCCTCGAGCCGCATGTCGCCGGCCTGCGGGCGCTGTTCCTGACCAACGTCCTCGGGTTCTGCGACGATCTGCCCGCGCTGCGGGTGATGTGCGACGACCACGGCGTCCTGCTGCTGGAGGACAACTGCGAGGCCCTCGGGTCGCGTACGGCGGGCACGCTGCTCGGCAACTTCTCGCTCGCCGCCACGTTCTCCTTCTTCGTCGGCCACCATCTGTCCACCGTCGAGGGCGGGATGGTCTGCACCGACGACGAGGAACTGCACGAGCGGCTGGTGATCTCCCGGGCACACGGCTGGGACCGCGACCTGTCGCCGGAGCGGCAGGCGAGGCTGCGGGCCGACGCGGGCGTGGACGACTTCCACGCCCGGTACACGTTCCACGATCTGGCGTCGAACTTCCGGCCCACCGAGCTCAACGGGTTCATCGGCAACCGGCAGATCCGGTACTGGGACGAGATCGTGGACGCCCGCGCGGCCCACTTCGCGCGCTTCAGGCAGGCCATGGCGGGCAACGGGGACGTCCACCAGTACGACCTGTCCCACATGGACCTCGTGTCCAACTTCGCGATGCCGGTGGTCTGCCGGACGCCGGAGCTGGCCCGGAAGTACCGTGCCGAGTTCGAGGCGGCGGGGGTGGAGATCCGCCCGGTCATCGCGGGCGACATCACCCGGCAGCCGTTCTACCGCCGCCACGTCCGCGACTCGGCCGCGCGTCCGGTGGCCGGTCTCGTCCACACGGGCGGCTTCTACTTCGGCAACAACCCCGACCTCACCGAGGACGAGGTGGCCACGCTGTGCGAGCTGCTGGGCGGATGAGCGACGTCATGGACCGGCGAGCACGGATCTACGTGGCCGGGCACACCGGCATGGTGGGCGCCGCCGTCGTCCGGCGGCTGCGCGAGGAGGGGTACGACAACCTGGTGCTGCGCACCCGCGCGGAACTCGACCTCACCGACCAGGCGGCCGTACGGGACTTCATGGCGGCGCACCGGCCCGCGTACGTCGTCGACTGCGCGGCCAGGGTCGGCGGCATCAAGGCCAACATGACCCGTCCCGCGGAGTTCCTGTACGAGAACCTCCAGATCCAGAACAACCTGATCTGGTCGGCCCGGGACGCGGGGGTGGAGACGTTCCTCTTCCTCGGCAGCTCGTGCATCTACCCCCGGGGATGCCCGCAGCCGATGCGGGAGGAGTACTTCATGACGGGCCGCCCCGAGCCGACCAACGAGGCGTACGCCTACGCCAAGATCGCCGGGATGAAGCTGTGCGAGTACCTCCACGAGGAGTCCGGCAGGAACTTCGTCTCGTGCATGCCGACCAACATCTACGGCGAGGGGGACAACTTCGACCCGGAGACCTCCCATGTGATCCCGGCACTGCTGCGGCGCGTGCACGAGGCCCGCGAGGCGGGGGCGCCGGAGGTCGTGATCTGGGGGACCGGGGACAGTCGCAGGGAGTTCCTGCACGTCGACGATCTGGCCGACGCGGTGCTGTGGCTGCTGGGCCACCACCGCGCGAAGCGGTTCCTGAACGTGGGCACGGGCCAGGACATCTCCGTACGGGAGCTGGCGGAGCGGATCCGGCGCCTCGTCGGGTACGAGGGCGCGCTGGTCTTCGACGCGGCCAAGCCCGACGGCATGCCGAGGAAGGCGCTGGACGTGTCGGCGCTGCACGCGGCCGGCTGGCACCACCGGATCGGCTTCGAGGAGGGCCTGCGCCGTACGTACGACTGGTACCTCGCCCAGGTGGCCCGCACCGGGGTGCCGGCGTAGCCGGGGGCGGCGGCCGTGCCGGGCGCTGTCCCCCGGCGGGCGCTCGGAGCGGGGTCAGCAGCCCTGGGGGGCGCGTCGGCGGCCGGGCAGGCCGGCGGTGCGGCGTGCCGTGGCCTCGATCAGACCGGATCGCGTCGTCGCGCCCCACGCCTTGCTGACGACCTGCGCCAGGGGCCACCAGCACGACTCCAGGCGCAGCGCGGTGGGGCCCAGATAGCGGCGCATGACGCGGCGCCCCTCGTCGTCCGGGCTGGCGCAGGTCACCGTGAGGGAGGTGGAGTGGATCCGGAAGCATCCGAGGACCCGGGGCAGATACACCATGCCGCCGCCCTGCCGCAGCCGCAGATGCAGGTCGAAGTCCATGGCGTAGCGCAGTTCCGGATCGAGCATGCCCGCCTGCCGTACGGCGTCGCGGCGGTAGAGGGAGCCGGGCTGGCCGACGAAGTTCTGGCCGTACCGGGAGAGCCAGGAGGCGAAGGCGCCCGGGCGCAGCGTGTAGAGGGTCCGGTCGTCGGCGTCGATGACCCTCAGCCGCCCGTAGGCCATGGCGGCCCGGGGAGCCCGGTCCAGCGCCTCGCAGGCCGCGGTCAGGCTGTCCCCGGTGAGCAGGTCGTCGTCGCCGAGCCAGGCCAGATACTCGGTGGTGGCGCCCCGCCAGCCCTGGTTGACCGCGTTGCTGAGCCCCCGTCCCTCCTCCACGAGGAAGCGGCACCGGTGGCGTCGCGCCGCGGCGCGCAGGGCGCCCTCCGCGCGGGCGGGGCCGACGAGGACGACCTCCACGGCCTCGCGCTGCCGTCCGACGGAGGCGAGACACTGGTCCAGGTACGCGGGCCGCTCCCCGTTGGACGGCACCACCAGCCGGACTCGCGGAACGGTTCGGGAATTCATTTCCTCTGCGCCCTTTTCTGCTTGGCTTTTCTGCACGACCTGCTGCCGCTGTGCATACGTAGAGCTACACCGGATCGGACGGCCCGTGCGGCCGACACGGCCTGTGCCCGCCGAAAACGATGCGGTCGGAACATGCGCGGCGCGTTGGCGCCGGAAGGGGCGAGGGGCCGGGTCATCCTGTCCGATGCCTTTTCGTTTTCCGTGGCAGACCCTCAGTCAATTCACCTGCGGCACATTTCCGGAAAGGATTTCCACTGGTGTTCTCCACCGTGTGTGTGATCGGCCTCGGCTACATCGGACTGCCCACCGCCGCCGCGCTCGCCACGAACGGGATCGACGTCGTCGGCGTCGACGTGAACCCGTCGACCGTCGACCTCATCAACGCCGGCCGTGCCCCCTTCGTCGAACCGGACCTGGCCGTGGCCGTCAGCGGCGCCGTGGCCATGGGGCGGCTGCGTGCGACGGGGGCGCCCGAGCCCGCGGACGCCTTCATCATCGCCGTACCCACCCCGCTCCAGGACGACCACACGGCGGATCTGTCCTACGTACGGGCGGCCGCGGCCTCGGTGGCGACCGTGCTCAAGGCGGGTGACCTCGTGATCCTCGAGTCCACCTCGCCGCCCGGCACGACGGTGGAGCTGTCCCGGTGGCTCGGCAAGCACCGGCCCGATCTGTCGTTCCCGCACGAGTGCGCCGACGCGCCCGATGTGCGGGTCGCCCACTGCCCCGAGCGGGTGCTGCCGGGCCGCACGATGATCGAGATCGTCACCAACGACCGGGTCGTCGGCGGGGTCGGGGAGGGCTGTGCCGAGCGGGCGCGGGCGCTCTACGAGGTGTTCACCAAGGGGGAGTGCCTGCTGACCGACGCGACGACGGCGGAGATGGCCAAGCTCAGCGAGAACGCCTTCCGGGACGTCAACATCGCCTTCGCCAACGAACTGTCCATGGTCTGCGACCACCTCGGCATCGACGCCGGCGACGTCATCGCCCTGGCCAACCGCCACCCCCGGGTCGACATCCTGCGTCCGGGGCCCGGCGTGGGCGGGCACTGCATCGCCGTGGACCCCTGGTTCATCGTCGGCACCGCGCCCCGGCAGTCCCGGCTCATCCGCCTGGCCCGCGAGGTCAACGACGGCCGGCCGGACTATGTGCTCGGCGAGGTGGTCCGCACGGCCGCCCGGTTCAAGGACCCCGTGATCGCCTGCCTCGGCCTGGCCTTCAAGGCGAACATCGACGACCTGAGGGAGAGCCCCGCCCTGCACATCGTCACGCAACTGGCCGAACGCCAGGTCGGACGGCTGCTCGTCGCCGAGCCGCACATCAGGGAACTGCCGGACGCGCTGGCGCGCACGGGCACCGTCGGGCTCGTCGACGTCACCACCGCCGTGCGGGACGCGGACGTCGTGGTGCTGCTCGTGGACCACGACGCCTTCCGCGGCGTCAAACACACCGCGCTGCGCGGCAAGGCGGTGTTCGACACCCGCGGCTTCTGGCGCTGACGCCCGCCCGCCCGGGCGGGGGTCCGGCAGGGGCTGGGTCTCGCGGGGCCCGCGTCGGGGCGGCCCCGCGCACTCGGACGCGGGCCGGGTCGGGCGGGGGCGAGCCCCGGGCCGACCGCGCGGGCCGGACGTGGAGCCCGGGCGGGGTCCGGCGGGGGAGCGGACTGTGCGGGGGCGATCTACGTCAGGTCCGGCGCGGGAGCGGATCGCTCCGAGGGCCCCGGGGCCGGGCGGAACTCCGTGGGGGGCGGGCACAGCCCCAGCCAGTGCCCGACGGCCCGTACGGTGCGGTCCGCGGCGTGTCCGTCGCCGTACGGGTTGACGGCCTTCGCCATCGCGGCGTAGGCCGCCCGGTCGTGCAGGAGCCGGCGCACCTCCTTCACGATGCGCTCGCGGTCGGTGCCCACCAGCCGGGAGGTGCCCGCCCGCAGGGCCTCGGGACGTTCCGTGGTGTCCCGCATGACCAGCACCGGCTTGCCCAGCCCCGGCCCCTCCTCCTGGATGCCGCCGCTGTCGGTCAGGACGAGGTGCGCGCGGTTCATCAGCCGGGCGAAGGCACCGTACGGCAGCGGCTCGGTGAGACGTACGCCCGCAAGGCCCGCCAGGTGCGGCAGGATCGCGGCCCGTACCACCGGATTGGGGTGCAGCGGCAGCACGATGAGCAGGCCGGGCTCGCTGCGGGCGAGATCGGCCAGGGCCCCGCCGATGGACTCCATGCCGCCGCCCCACGACTCCCGGCGATGGGCCGTCACCAGCAGGACCCGGCGGGGGAGGTCGTCGAGGTCGGCGAGGGCCGGGTCCCCGTAGTGCGCCGTGCGCCCGACCGCCCAGCGCAGGGCGTCGACGACGGTGTTCCCGGTGACCACGACCGACGACGGCGGGACGCCCTCGCGCAGCAGGTTGTCCCGCGCGTGCGCGGTGGGCGCCAGATGGAGGGACGCCAGTCGGGTCGTGAGCCGGCGGTTGATCTCCTCGGGGAACGGCGCGTACCGGTCGTCGGTGCGCAGCCCCGCCTCCAGGTGCACCACCGGAATCCGGTGGTAGAAGGCGGCGAGCGCCCCGGCGAACGCGGTCGTGGTGTCCCCCTGGACCAGCACCGCGTCCGGCCGCTCCCGCTCCAGCACGGGGCACAGCCCGGCCAGGACCCGCACGGTGATGTCGGCGAGGGACTGGCGCTCGCTGAGGATGTCGAGGTCGTGGTCGGCGCGGATGCCGAACAACGCGTGCACCTGGTCGAGCAGTCCGCGGTGCTGGGCGGTCACCGTCACCGTCGGCCGGAAGAGCGGCGACCGGTCGAGGGCCTCGATGACGGGGGCCATCTTGATGGCCTCTGGTCTCGTTCCGTAGACGACCATCAGTCGTTTCACACCCGAGTCTCCTTCCGCACGGCGCCGGACCGCTGCCGGGACGGCACTGCACCGGCGGCCGGACCGCCCCGGAGCGGAAGAAGCGCTCATCGGGCACCAGCGAATCGCTGTTCCACGGCGCCGCCCGCCATGCCGGGGGCGTGTTCACCCGGTCGAATGGAGATGTTCGGCTGTCTGGTCCGCTCGGCGGGAGGGGGAACACGCTCCGTCACATCGCGTCCCTACAGTGCGCCGTGGCCCACGTACCGCTCCCGTGGCGGGCGTTTTCCCTCCCGTAAAGGCAGGAAATGAAAACAGTCCTCCTGTCCCCGCGCACCGGTGCCATCACGGTGGGAGACATTCCCGCCCCCGAAGCGGCCCCCGGGACGGTGGTGATCCGCAACGAGTGGTCGCTCATCAGCGCGGGTACGGAGCGGGCCACCGTCTCGACCGGCGCGCAGAGCCTGATCGGTAAGGCGCGGCAGCGCCCGGACCAGGTGGCGCAGGTGATCGACAGCGTGCGGCGCACCGGCCTCGCCGAGACCTACCGGACCGTCAGGGAGCGCCTGGACCGCCCGGTGCAGCTCGGCTACTCCTGCGCGGGCACGGTCCTCGGGACGGGCGAGGGCGCCCATGACATCCGTCCCGGGACGCGGGTCGCCGCGGCCGGGGCCCGCTACGCGTCGCACGCGGAGATCGTCGCCGTGCCCCGCAACCTCGTGGTCCCCGTGCCGGACGGGGTGGACACCCGGTGGGCCGCCTTCGCCACCGTCGGCGCGATCGCCCTCCAGGGCATCCACCAGGCGGAGGCGGTGCCGGGGTCACGGATCGCCGTCATCGGCCTCGGGCTGGTCGGCCAGATCACCCTTCAGCTGCTGCGCGCCTACGGCTACGACGCGGTCGGCATCGACCCCGACCCGGCCATGGTGGCGCTCGCCGGATCGGCGGGACTCGTGGCCTTCCCGCGCGGCGCGGACGGCCTGTCCGGCGCCGTGGTCCGGCACTGGGCGGGCGCCGGCGCGGACGCGGTGCTCATCACCGCCGCCACGGCCAGCTCCGACCCCGTGGAGTTCGCCGGTCAGCTCGCCCGGGACCGGGCCACCGTGGTCGTGGTCGGCGATGTGGGCGTGGCGCCGCCGCGGTCGTCGTACTACCACAAGGAACTGTCGATCCGTTATGCCCGCTCCTACGGCCCCGGCCGCTACGACCCCCGCTTCGAGGAGGGCGGCCACCCCTACCCCGAGGGGTATGTCCCGTGGACGGAACGCCGCAATCTCGCCGAGGTGCTGCGGCTGACGGCGGCGGGGGCGCTGGACCTCTCCCTGCTGAAACCGCGGATCTTCCCCGTCGAGGACGCGGCCGACGCGTACGAGGCGCTGAAGCCGTCGCCCGGCGGACGCGGTGTCGCCCTGCTGCTGCGCTACGCAGGGACCGCCGAGCTGCCGCCCCGGCCCGCCGCCCCGCCCGGCTCCGGCACCTGGACCGCCCCCCGGGGCACGCTGCGCCTCGCGGCGATCGGCGCGGGCAACTTCGCCACCAGGACGCTGTTTCCCGAGCTGAAGCGGGAACCCGGCGTCGCCTTCTCGTGGGTCGCGGGCGGACGGGGGCTGTCCGCCGCTCACCAGGGGCGGCGGTGGGGTTTTCGCACCGTCGCCGAGAGCGTCGAGGGCGCTCTCGCCTCCGGTGACGCCGACTGCGTGATGGTGCTCAGCCGCCACGACAGCCACGGCCGGTACGCGGCCCGGGTGCTGCGCGGCGGCGCCGCCCTGTACTGCGAGAAGCCCCTCGGCCTGACCGAGACGGAACTGGAGGACGTGGCCGACGCCTGGCTGGACTCGGGCGCCCCGGCGATGGCCGGGTTCAACCGGCGCTTCGCCCCCGCGGTGCGGGACCTGCGCGCCGCGCTCCCCGCCGGGGCGCCCCTGCAGGTGGTCTACCGGGTGTTCGCGGGCCGGCTCCCCGCCGACCACTGGTACTTCGACCCCCGGCAGGGCGGACGGCTGCTCGGCGAGGTCTGCCACTTCATCGACACGGCGGGCTTCCTCGTGCCCGGGGGACCGGTCGCGGTGCGGGCCGTCGGCGTGGACGGGAGGGACGCCGCGACCGCGCAGAGCGTCACCCTCCAGCTCACGTACGACGACGGCTCGGCCGCCTGTGTCGTGTACGGGGGACTGACCCCGCCCGGCGCCCCCAAGGAACTGCTGGAGGTCGCCGCCGACGGGGTGGCGGCCAGGATCGACGACTTCCGCTCGCTGACCGTGTGGAAGGGGGGCCGGGCGGCCACGACGGCCTACCGCGGCGGGCCCAAGGGGCACGCGGCCGAGATGCGGAGCCTCGTTGGGCTGGTACGGGGCGAGGTGCCGGGCGAGGCGGCGGCCGCCGCCGACTTCCCCTCGGCGCTGTGGAGTTCCCTGGTGGCCTGTCGCGCGGTCCGCTCGCTCACCGAGGACCGCGTCGTGGACACGGCCCCCGCCACACCCGCGCTGGCCCGGGCGCTGGGCTGCCCGGCGCCCGGTGCGGCGGCCGTACCGAAACCCGGCGGCCCCGCCGAGGCCACGGCGGCGCCCTGATGTGCGGCTTCGTCCTGCTGCTGAACCGGGCCGCGCGCCACCGGCCGCCGTCGCGGCCGGACCCGTGCGCGGTGCTCGCGCACCGCGGGCCCGACGCCGACGGCCATCTGGCGCTCGACGGGGGCGACTGGCGCGCGGAGCTGCACTTCCGCCGGCTGGCGGTGGTGGACCTCGACCCGCGCAGCGACCAGCCCTTCGGCATCCCCGAGCGGGGGGCGCTGGTCTACAACGGCGAGATCTACAACGCGCCGCGGCTGCGTGAGCTGCTGCGCGGGCGCGGGGTGGCGTTCACCACCGAGGGCGACACCGAGGTCCTCTACGAGCTTCTGCTGCAACCGGACGCCTCCCGCCTGCTCGACCAGGTGGACGGGATGTTCGCCTTCGCCCTCGTGCTGCCCGGCGGCGAGGTCCGCTACGGGCGCGACCGGCTGGGCGTCAAACCGCTGTACGCGGCGACGGACGCGGGGGGCCGGCTGGCCGCGCTCGCCAGCGAGATCGAACCGCTGCGGGCCGCCGGTCTGGCCGGTGACGCCGATCCGGTCGCGGTGGCCCAGGGCGCCATGTTCCTGTGGACACCGCCGCCGCGGACGGGCTGGCAGCGGGTGCGTGCCGTACCGGCCGGGACGGTGCTCGCCGCGCGCGCTCCCGGATATGACGAGGTGTCCGTGCACTGGCGGGCGGGTGCCGCCGCGCCCGCCGCGGACATCGGCGCCGCGGTCCGCACCTCGGTCGCCCGGCAGCTGCACGCGGATGTGACGGTGGGTCTGCTGCTGAGCGGGGGCCTGGACAGCACCTGGCTCGGCGTGGAGATGGCCCGGCACGGCTTCGCGGGGCCCTCCTTCGCCGCGCGGCCCCGCACCCCGGCGGCCGGCGCGGAGCCGTTCGAGGACGACGCGCCCTACGCGGCCCGGGTCGCCCGCCGGCTGGGCCTGCCGCTGACGTGGGTGGACCTCGACGTCGATGTGCTGCGCCGGATCCCGGACCTGGTCGCCACCACCGAGGTGCCCTTCGGGGATCCCGCCGCCGTCGCCCTCATGCAGCTCTCCCACGCCGCCCGCGGCGAGGCCACCGTGCTGCTGTCGGGGCTCGGGGTGGAGGAGCTGTTCCTCGGGTACGAGCGCTACCAGGCCGTCTGGCTGCTGCAACGCTTCCCGGCGTGGGCGCGCCCCGCCCTCGGCGCCACCAGCGCGGTCCCGGCGCCCCGGCGCTACCGGGGCCGCGCGGACAAGTTCGGGCGGCTGCTCCAGCTCGGCGCGCTCGACTGGTCCTGGGCGACACAGGCGTACTACTCCGGACGGGAGTGGGCGGCGCTGTCGCCGCTCGTCGGCCTCGACGCGGTCACCGAGCGGCACCGCGAGGTGGCGGGCGGCGTCCTGGACGCGGGCGGCACGCCGCTCACCGCGCTCGCGGAGTGCGACCGGCGGCTGTTCCTGCCGGGGCTGAACCTGCTGTACGCCGACCGGGCGTCGATGCGGGCGAGCGTGGAGCTGCGGGTGCCCTTCCTGGGGGAGCCGGTGGTGGCCGCCGCGCTCGGCGCCGTCGCCGAGGACCAGGTGCGGCTGGGCGACGGCAAGGCGCGTTTCCGCGCGGCGGCGGTGGCGTCCGGGGTGCCCGAGTTCGTCGCCCGGCGTCCCAAGACGGGGTTCGGGGCGCCGGTGCGGTCGCTGCTGCGGGAGCACGGAACCCGGCTGTGGCGGGAGGTACGGCGCTCTCCGCTGTTCGACGACGTCTTCGACCGGCGTACCGCGGACCGGCTGGTCGCCGAGCACGTCCAGGGCCGGCGGGACCGGGGGCTGGCGGTGTTCGGCCTGCTGTGCGCGGCCGTGTGGTGGGAGCGGAACGCGGTGGCGGGACCGGGACGGACCGCGGACGTCCTGTCGGGCTACGAGGCGGCCGCCGTCGGCTGATCCCCGGAGGCCGCCAGTCGCGGTCCGCCGCTCAGGGCGCGGTGCAGGGCGGTCAGCGCGTCCAGCAGGGGTGCGGCGCTCCAGCGCGGCGACTCCCACAGGGCCCGGTTCCTCCGGGGGCGCCCGGCCCGCCGGCCGGGGCCGAGGCCGGGATAGCGGTCCACGACGGCCGTCAGCACGGCACACGCGAAGCCGGGGGCGGCGAGGCCGCGTTGGGCCGCCCAGGCAGCCATTCGTACCGCCGTCGCGTCGTTGTTGGGGTCCCGGCGGGGCCGGCCGTTCGCGAAGTAGCGGGGCAGGGGCCCGTCGAACAGGTCCCGCAGATAGTGCCGCACCCCTCGGTCGAGAGGGGTCCGCACGTCCGTCCCGAGCCGTGTTCCCGCCTGGTGCAGGCGCAGCAGCACATATCCGGTGTGGAAGCCGTCCACCCAGTCCAGGTTCGGGCCCTCACCGTACGGCCAGGAGCCGTCGGCGCGCTGGCCCGCCAGGCCGACCTCGACCGCGTCGCGGGCGGCGGCGGCCAGGCGGTCCGCGAGGGCGTCCGGCAGGCTGCCGGTGCGGGACAGGCGGGCGGCGAGCGCGGCGCCCATGAGGTTGGCGTTGTGGACCAGGACGCCGCTGGTGGGGGTGTAGGTGAAGAACTCCCCGTTGTGCAGGTGCTCCAGCAGTGCGCGGGCGAGCGCGAGCACGGCCTTCTCGTCGAGCGTCCCGGTGTCCAGGCAGCCGTCCGCGCAGAAGGTGGTGGCGACCAGGTTGGGGACGGAGGCCGGGTAGTGGGCCCAGCGGGTCTGCACGTCGAACTCGTAACGCCACAGCCCGGCGTGGCGCCCGGAGAGCTGCTCGGCCGCCGTGTGCCGGCCCAGCCGCAGGGCGCGTTCCCGCCAGGCGGGGGAGCCGGCGAGCCGGGCGCAGGCGCTCGCGGCGGTGCCGGTGGCCGTCGCGGTGCGCAGCGGACGGATGCCGAGGGCGGGGCGCAGGTCGAGCGGGCTGCGCTTGACGGTCTGCAGCAGGCCCTGCCGGAGCACTCGGTGCACGGCCGCCCGTCCGAGCGGTCCGGTCAGCCCGTCGTACGGGTCGGGGCCCGCCCAGCCCCGGCTGTCGGCCCAGGCGAAGAGCCGTTCCGCGAGGGCGTGCACGTCCGCGCTGTCGTATCGGGGTGCGTCCGCGCTGTCGTACGGCGTGAGGAGTCCGGCTTCCGCGGCGGGCAGGCCGCGCCTCGGGGCGTCGGCGGAGGCGGTGGTCGACGGCATGGGCCCTCCCGGGTGGATCGCCGGTGCGGTGATGGGTGTCGATGCCGCTGTTCGGAGCTCTTAGTAGGCGCCGGTGCCCGCGAGCACGGCGCGCACCGTCCGCACGAGCACTCCGACGTCCACGGACAGCGACCAGTTGTCCACGTATCCGAGGTCCAGGGCGACGGTCTCGTCCCAGGACAGATCGGAGCGTCCGCTGACCTGCCACAGGCCGGTGAGCCCGGGTCTGACGGCCAGCCGGCGCAGTTCCATCTCGTCGTAGCGGGCGACCTCGTCGGGCAGCGGCGGCCTCGGGCCGACCAGGGACATGTCCCCGCGGACGACGTTGAACAGCTGGGGCAGCTCGTCCAGGGAGTAGCGGCGCAGCACCCGGCCGACCCGGGTGACCCGGGGGTCGCGGCGCATCTTGAACATGCGGCCGTCGTTCTCGTTGGTCTGGGCCAGCCGGTGTCTGAGCCGCTCCGCGTCGGCGACCATGGTGCGGAACTTGGCCATGGTGAAGGGCACCTGGCCGCGGCCGATACGGGTCTGCCGGTGGATGACGGGGCCCGGCGAGTCCAGCCGTACGGCGAGGGCCACCGCCGCGAACACCGGGGAGAGCAGCAGGATCAGCAGCGCCGCGCCCAGCCGGTCCGTCGCCGCCTTCAGCAGTGCGCGCGGTCCCCGGCCCACCGGCGGGGCCACGTTCAGCAGGGTGAGTCCGGCCACGGAGGAGACCCCGACCCGGCGTCGGGCCACCTCGGTCAGGCCCGGCACGACCACGAGCGGGCACTGGGCGCCGTGCAGGGCCCACGACAGCCGCCGCAGCCGGGCTCCGGTCAGGTGCGGTCCCGGTACGACGACGACCACGTCGACGCCGAGCCGCCGGGCCGCCTCGAGCACCGGTGCGGAGTCGGCCGACATGTGCGGCGGTGCCTGTCTGCGCAGCCGGGCGGCGACCGGGGCCAGGTCGTGCGGGTCCTCGTCGCCGATGGGGCACACCCCGACGACGACGAACTCGTGGTCGGTCCGTTTCGCGAGGTGGCTCACCAGACCGTCGACGGCCTCCGCCTCCCCGATCACCAGGGCCCGGCGGACGGCCTGGCCCGAGCGGCGCCGGATCAGCAGATGCCGGTGGATCAGCGTGTGCACGGCGGCGCTCGCCGGGGCGCACGGGACGAGGGCGGCCAGGGCGAGGAGGAAGGGGGACTCCTCGCCCGTCGCCGCCCGTACCACCGCGAGCAGTCCGACCAGCACCAGCCAGTCCTGCAGCGCGGGGCCGGCGGTGTCGCCCTCGCCGAGCCGGCGTTCGGCGTAGCGGTTCCGCGCGGCGCGCACCAGCAGCCAGGCCAGGGCCGCCACCGTCGCGTACGCCATCGCGTTCCTGCCGTCGGCCGGGGCGAAGGCCGCCCACACCGGTGCCCCGGCGGCGGTCGCGTCGCCGAGGACGGCCGCGGGCGCGTACCAGGCGGGCTTGCCGGTGGTGCGGCGCCCGGCGGGTGGCTGCTCCCGGATGACCTGCGTCCGTGCGGGTCTCGTCATTGGTGCGTGGGGCATTGTCTCCCCGAACAGCCACATGCGCCCTCCAAGAGGAGCGGAACGGACGAATCGAGTGTGTACGGCGGTCTGTGGGGGAGCGGGGCACGACGCGGGGGACGGGGAACTCTCACCCGATGAGCAGAACGTCGGGCCCGGTGCGCGGACGCCGGGGCACGCACGAGGGGCCGGGGTCGCCCGCTGGCGGCCCCGGCCCCTCGTCGGCGTTCGTACGCGGGCTACTTCACCGGCTCGGGCTCCGGCGCGTTCTCCGTCTCCGCCTCGCCCGCCGGGTCGGCCGGCGTCCTGACGGAGTCGAGCAGGAGCTGGGCCACGTCGACGACCTGGACGGACTCCTTGGCCTTGCCCTCGTTCTTCTTGCCGTTGACCGAGTCGGTCAGCATGACGAGGCAGAACGGGCAGGCCGTGGAGACGATGTCGGGGTTGAGGGAGAGGGCCTCGTCGACGCGCTCGTTGTTGATGCGCTTGCCGATCCGCTCCTCCATCCACATCCGGGCGCCGCCGGCGCCGCAGCAGAAGCCGCGCTCCTTGTGGCGGTGCATCTCCTCGTTGCGCAGGCCCGGGACCTTGCCGATGATCTCGCGCGGCGGCGTGTAGATCTTGTTGTGGCGGCCCAGGTAGCACGGGTCGTGGTAGGTGATGATGCCCTCGACCGGCGTGACCGGGACCAGCTTGCCCTCGTCGACGAGGTGCTGGAGGAGCTGGGTGTGGTGGATGACCTCGTAGTCGCCGCCGAGTTGCGGGTACTCGTTGCCGATCGTGTTGAGGCAGTGCGGGCAGGTCGCGACGATCTTCTTCGCCGACTTCGGCTTCTTCGACTCCGCCGTGACCTTGCCCTCGTCGTCCAGTTCCTCGCCGAACGCCGTGTTCAGGGCCATGACGTTCTCCATGCCGAGCTCCTGGAACAGGGGCTCGTTGCCCAGGCGGCGGGCGGAGTCACCGGTGCACTTCTCGTCGCCGCCCATGATCGCGAACTTCACGCCCGCCATGTGCAGCAGCTCGGCGAAGGCCTTCGTGGTCTTCTTGGCGCGGTCCTCCAGGGCGCCGGCGCAGCCGACCCAGTACAGGTACTCGACCTCGGTGAGGTCCTCGATGTCCCGGCCGACGACCGGCACCTCGAAGTCGACCTCCTTGGTCCACTCCAGGCGCTGCTTCTTCGCCAGGCCCCAGGGGTTGCCCTTCTTCTCCAGGTTCTTGAGCATCGTGCCCGCCTCGGACGGGAACGCGGACTCGATCATCACCTGGTAGCGGCGCATGTCGACGATGTGGTCGACGTGCTCGATGTCGACCGGGCACTGCTCGACGCAGGCGCCGCAGGTGGTGCAGGACCACAGGACGTCCGGGTCGATGACGCCGTTCTCCTCGACGGTGCCGATCAGCGGCCGCTCCGCCTCGGCGAGAGCCGCGGCGGGCACGCCCTTGAGCTGCTCGGCGGAGGCCTTCTCCTCGCCCTCCGCGGTCTTGCCGCCGCCGGCCAGCAGATAGGGGGCCTTGGCGTGCGCGTGGTCGCGCAGGGACATGATCAGCAGCTTCGGGGAGAGCGGCTTGCCGGTGTTCCAGGCCGGGCACTGCGACTGGCAGCGGCCGCACTCGGTGCAGGTGGAGAAGTCCAGCAGGCCCTTCCAGGAGAACTGCTCGACCTGGGAGACGCCGAAGACGTCGTCCTCGCCGGGGTCCTCGAAGTTGATCGGCTTGCCGCCGGAGGTCATCGGGAGCAGGGCGCCCAGGGAGGTCGCGCCGTCGGCGTTGCGCTTGAACCAGATGTTCGGGAACGCCAGGAAGCGGTGCCAGGCGACACCCATGTCGGTCTTCAGGGCGACCGTGATCATCCAGATGAAGGAGGTCGCGATCTTCAGGCCCGCGAAGAAGTAGGTGAGGGTCTGGAGCGTGGAGGTGTCCAGGCCCTCCAGCCAGGACACCACGGGGTACGAGAGGAAGAACGAGGCCTCGTAGCCGTCCACGTGGTGCTGGGCGCCCTCCAGCGCGTGCAGCATGAAGATGCAGACGCCGACGATGAGGATGACGGCCTCGACGAAGTACGCCTGACCGAAGTTGGAGCCGGCGAAGCGGGACTTGCGGCCCGGTTTGTTCGGCTTGCTGAGCTGACGGATCACGATCAGGACGGCGATGCCGAGCACCGTCATCGTGCCGATGAACTCGACGAAGACGTTGTACGGCGCCCACTCGCCGATGGCCGGCAGGAGCCAGTCGGCCTTGAACAACTGGCCGATGGCGTTGACGATCGTCAGCAGCAGCGAGAAGAAGCCCACCGCCACGAACCAGTGCGCGATGCCGACGATGCCCCAGCGGTTCATGCGGGTGTGGCCGAGGAACTCCCGGGCCACGGTGACGGTGCGCTGGAGGGGCTCGTCGGTGCGGGTGCCCGCGGGCACGTTCTGGCCGAGCCGCGTGAAGGTGTAGATCTGCAGGAGGGCGCGGGCGAACAGGGCCACGCCGACCACGATCAGGACCAGCGACACGATGATCGCGGCGAGTTGCATTTGGGGGCTCCTCGGGCCTGCGAGGGGGGCCTTTCGATGTACGTCCTGTGTACGCCGAAGGCGTGATTACTAAGCGGTAACTTATGGAGTCCGTCTGAGACTACCCACTTCTGTTGCCGCACTGTAGTGGCGTACGCGGTGATCTGCGTCGCTGTGGCCCTGCCGCCCGGACTCAGAGCTCAGTGGCCCGCGCCGCCGACCGGGGCGAACGTCACACGGAACATTCTGGGCCAGTACTTCCCGGTGATGAGGAACTGGTCCGTTCCGGGAACGGCCGCGATGCCGTTGAGCACGGCCCCGGCGGCGAGGGTGTCCGCCCGCACCAGCCCCGAGGCGTCGATGTCCGCGGTCACCGTGCCGGTGGCCGGGTCGATCCGCACGATCCGGTCGGTGGAGAACACATTGGCGTACACGGCGGCGCCGGCGCACTCCAGCTCGTTGAGCCGGGTCAGCGCGGCGCCGTCCTCGGTGACCGTGACCCGGCCCCTGGCCGCGAGCGTGCGCGGGTCGCGGAACGTCAGCCGGGCCGATCCGTCGCTCGTCACCAGCCGGTTGTGGTCCTTCTGGAAGCAGATCCCCCAGCCCTCGTCCGGGTAGCGGACGCGGCGCAGCTCCTTCAGGGTGGTGGCGTCGCGCTCGACGGCGATCCGGTCCCGCCAGGTGAGCTGCCACAGGGTCCGGCCGAGCACGGTGATCCCCTCGCCGAACAGGGGCCTGGACAGTTTCGCGCGCACCGTGGGCCCCCGGCCCGGGGGCCCTGCCTGCACCCAGGAGCCGCCGGAGATGCCGGTGCCCTCGTAGAGCGTGCGGCCGGCCAGTTCGAGGCCCTCGGTGAACGCCCCCGAATCGTGCGCGAGGACCTCCAGCACCTTGACCCGCAGACGCTCGGCCCGGTGCGCGGCGGGCGCTCCGGCGGCCGGCCGCGGGGGGTGGCCGCCGGCACGGTCCCCCGCGGCGCACGACACCGGCAGCAGCGCCGCCAGCAGCAGGGCCGCCCCGGACAGGACCGGTCTCGGGTCACGCATGGCAGGCACCGCCCGGTTTCAGGACCGCCCGCAGGGGTGTCACCAGGGGCTGGCGCAGCAGCGTGGGGGTGCGGTCGGCGTGGGGTTCCAGCAGATGCAGGACCAGGGTGCGCCGGGAGCGGGCGGGCAGCTCCAGGTCCAGCGTGAACACCGAGTGGCCGCGTTCGTCGGCGGGCGAGACCAGCACCGGGCGGCCGTCCAGCTCGGCGCCGGTGAGCAGGGCGCCGACACCCGCGTAGTACGAGACCAGGAGCCGGTTGTCGCCCGGCCGGGTGCGGTAGGGCGGGGAGTCCTCCCGCAGCGTGACATAGCCGGGCAGGCCGCTCGTCGGGGCCCGGTTGGCCAGGGTCACGGTGACGGTGACCGGGCGGTCGCCGCCGGGGCAGCCGTCCCCTTCCGCCTTCCACACCAGGCTCCGGTCGAGGTAGTAGTCCAGCTTGGAGCCCGCCGCGTTGTTCACCACCAGGCCCGCGAAGGGGCCCGGGGTGTCCGGGAGGGTCCCGGCGTACGGGCGTGACTGGAGGAGCCGCTGCTCCTGCGCGTGGGCGCTCCACACCTTCAGCCGTCCGTCCCGCTGGGCGTCGTGCGCGGCGAGCAGCAGTGCCGGCAGCATCCGGGGGTCGTCGGCCGCGGCCATCAGCCGCCCGGCGGCGGCCCGGGCCGCCTCCACGAAGAACGCCTTGCGCCGGGTGATGTCGTCGTAGCGCGCGTAGCTGGTCCGCTCGGTGAGGTCCACGACGTTGCCGGCGGTCAGCTCGGTGCCGTCGGCCGTCCGGGCGGGCCCGGTGACCTTCAGGAAGCGGCTCAGGGTGACCGGGTCGACGGCGATCACGCCGTCCACCCGCTCCCCGGTGTGCCCCTGCCAGGCCGCCGCCCAGATGCGGGCGGCGTAGGGGAAGTGCGGGCTCATGTTGGAGTTGGCCCACACCCGGGTGGGTGCGGCGCCCTGGTAGCGGGCCGTGAACTCGGGCCCGAGGTCGAGGTCCGCTGTGGCCGTGGTCATCTCGGTGTTGTTGCCGAACCGTTCGAAGGACAGCCGGCCCCGGTCGGCCCGCAGCACGGCGAAGGCCCCGGGCACCCCTCCGGTGCCGCGTGCCTCGGCGATGTTCTGGAAGGCGAGGAAATAGCGCCGCTCTCCCCGCGCGCCGAGCATGGGCGGCAGGACCCGGGCCGCCACGGAGACGTCGGTCATCACGGGTGCGAGGCGGTCGAGCTGCCGGGCGAGTTCGGCGCGGGCCCGGTCGGCGGCGGGCAGCCAGGTGGTCCCGGGCAGCCGGCGCACGTCGGCCCGTACCTCGGCCGTGACCTGTGCCGCCCGTACGAGCCGCGGCGCGTGCTGCCCGAGGGCGGTGAGGGCCTTTGCCATCCCGCCGCCGTGGCCGCCGGGGGCGGCCGTCGGCAGGACGCCCGCCAGCGGCGTCAGCACCTCGCCGGCCAGCCGGTCCGCCGCGTACGCGGCCCCGCGCACGGTGCTGACCGGCTCCCCGGCCACCGGCAGCAGGGTTGCCGCGTACCAGGCCGGGCCGCTGGTCAGGCGATGCGCCCGCGCGGCGTGCACGGCCGCGGAACGCACCGCCGCCAGCCGCTCCCGGGCGGAGCCGGAGGCCTGTGCGGACGCCGCCGACCGGCGCAGCGCGTCCAGGTCCCGCTGGGCCGCGACCAGCTCGGAGCGGGCGAAGACTCCGGTGACCCCGATCCAGACGGCGGCGGCCACCGGGAGCGCGACGACGGTCAGCAGGGCGGTCCTGAGCACGCGCCGGCGGACCCGGGCCGCCGTGCCGTCGGGGCCGTCCCCGGGCGCACGGACGCGGACGGCGTCCCGGCGGGGGCCGGGACGCCGTGGTGCCGCGGTACGGGTGTGCTCGTCCGTCATGAACTGCGGCGACGGCGTACGGCCAGCACCGTGCCGCCGCCGGCCGCGATCAGACCCGCCGCGGTGCCGCCGACGGCCAGGGCCTTCTCGCTGCCGGTGGCCGCGAGGCCCGGGCGGTGCTCGGAGCGTCCCGCAGCGTCGTGCCGGCCGGAGCCGCCGTGCCAGCCGGAGCCGCCGTGCCAGCCGGAGCCGCCGTGCCAGCCGGAGCCGCCGTGCCAGCCGGAGCCGCCGCCGAGCCGGAGCACCACCCGTAGACGGGTCCCGGCACTGCGCTGGGGGTCGCGCTCGACGACGCGGAACATGTGCCAGCCGGGGTGGACTCTCCACGGGATGGTCACGGTCCCGTCCACCGTTCCGTCGGCGTTGACCCGGTAGCGCCTGAGCACGATCGGACGCGACTCGATCTGCACCGTGACGAACCGCCCAGCGTAGAAGCCCGTGGCGTGGAAGGTCACCGTCCCTCCGATCGGCACCGTCGTCACGTTCAGAGTCAGGGTGGGGGGCGGCGGCGGATACTGCGCGTGGGCGGTCTGCGCCCCCACCAGCGGCGCGGCCACGAGCACAGCAGCCGATACTGCGGATGCCAGTGCGCACCGCCATCTGGGCGATGACGTCATTGTCTTCACTCTCCTCGGCTTCGGTCCGGGCCAGGCGGCTGCTGCGTCGGCCGTCATCAAGACCTAGATACATCGAATAAATGAGACATTTGGCCCCGACGGACCTGGTGCTGCCCAGAAGTCACCGGATGGGGGACCGCTCGTTCCCCCATGGCCCACGCGATCGTGCCGATGGGGTGACGGGGCGGGGGGTGTCGCCAAGGTCGTTCGCCGGGCCGATATGCGGTGCCTCCCCCGGTTGGCGCGCGCGAGTCCCTATCTTCGGCTGTGCGCACAGGGAACAGAACGCCTCAATCCGGGTGTTTCCCTTGGTTCTATGAGGGGTGCAGGTTGGATCTCCACGGATTCCTGAAGGCTCTTGCCCGACGCTGGCTGACCGTCGTGGTCTGTCTGGTGGCCGCGATCGGGGCGGCGCTCGCCGCGACCGCCCTGAGTGCGCCCGTCTACGAGGCCCGGACCCAGCTCTTCGTCGCCACCCGCACCGGCGACGACACCGCCCAGCTGAACCAGGGCCAGAGCTTCTCGCAGGCGCGTGTGCAGTCGTACGCCGCGATCGTGACGACCCGTCAGGTGACCGGGCCCGTGGTGAAGGAGCTGCACCTGCGCACCACGCCCGAGGAACTGGCGTCCCGGATCACCGCCAGCGCTCCGCTCAACACCGTGCTGATCGACATCACCGTCCGGGACACCGAGCCCCGGCGCGCGGCGCGCATCGCCAACGCGGTCGCCGAGCGGTTCGGCGATGTCGTCGAGCGACTGGAGACGCCGAGGCGCATGGCCGGAGCCGAGCGGTCCGGGAGGTACTCCTCGCGCGGCGACAGGGTGCCCGCCTCCCCCGTCTCGCTGGGCGTGACCCAGGAGGCCGTCCGTCCGGCCGCCCCCGTCTCGCCCCGCCCGGTGCTCAACCTGACCGCCGGGGTGCTGGCCGGTCTGCTGCTCGGTGCCGGGCTCGTCGCCGTGCGCGAGAACCTCGACACCACCCTCAAGACGAGCGGGGCGCTGGGCGAGTTCACCGCGCTGCCGGGCCTCGGCAGCATCCCCTACGACAAGAACGTGCCCAGACAGCCGCTGGTCAGCGCCGATGTGCATTCCGAGCGCGCCGAGGCCTTCCGCAAGCTGCGCACCAATCTGCAGTTCGCGCAGGTCGACGACCGCCCGCGGATCATCGTGGTGACGAGTTCCGTGCCCGGCGAGGGCAAGACCAACACCGCGGTGAACCTCGCCCTCTCGCTCGCCGAGGCGGGGGTCTCCACCTGCCTGGTCGACGGCGATCTGCGCCGTCCCTGCGTGGCCGGGGCCTTCGGCCTGGTCCAGGACGCCGGTCTGACCACGGTGCTCATCGGGCAGGCCCGGATCGAGGACGTGATGCAGGAGGCCGGCGGCCGGCTCGCGGTGCTCACCAGCGGTGCCCTGCCGCCGAACCCGACCGAGCTGCTCGCCTCGGCGCGTATGAAGGAGGTGCTGCGCGAGCTGGCGGACAGCTACGAGGTCGTGATCGTGGACACCGCGCCACTGCTGCCGGTCGCCGACACCGTCGGGCTCGCCTCGCTCGCCCAGGGCGCGCTGCTCGTCGTCCGCGCGGCGAGGACCGGCCGGGACCAGGTCCGCTCCGCCACCGAGTCGCTGGAGCGGGTGGGCGTCCGTGTCCTCGGCACCGTCTTCAACATGGCCCCGGCCCCCAAGGGCGACCACGGCGGCGCCTACGGGCGGTACGGCGAACTGCCCGGTCCCCGCACGTCGGCCCACCGGGGCGGCGCCGGTGCTCCCCCGGTGGGGCGGGGCGTGGGCGGACCGTGATCGCGGACGGTGGGACATGACCCGGGTCCTGTTCGTCTGTACGGGCAATGTGCACCGCTCGGCGCTGGCCGAGCGGCTGCTGGCCGCGCGGCTGCGGCCCGGCTCGGCCGTACGGCCCGAGAGCGCGGGCACCCAGGCGTGGCCCCGGCGCGATATGGAGCGCTCCACCCGGGCCGTGCTGGAGGAGCTGGGCGGTGACGGCTCGCGCTTCGCGGCCCGGCCGCTCACCCCGGGGCTGGTCGCGGACGCGGCGCTGGTCCTGGGGCTCGCCCGCGAGCACCGGGAGGCGGCGGTGAGGCTCGCCCCGGTGGCGCTGCGGCGCTGCTTCACCCTGAAGGAGTTCCTGCGGCTGGCGGCCGGGGCGGGCGTGCCGCCGGGGGCCGGCCGGATCGACGGCGTGGTGGCGGCCGTGGCCGCCCGGCGGGGCCGCGTCGCCCCGGTCGCGCCGCACGAGGACGACATCGCGGACCCCTGGGGCAGACCGCACACTGAGCTGTACGGGTGTGCCCGGGAGATCGACGGGCAGGTGACCCGGCTCGCGCGGCTGCTGGAGGGCGGCGGCGCGGACGCCTGAGCGCGGCCCTGTTTCGCTCGCCATCCCGGCCCTGACCTGCGACGTTCCCAGTATTGCCGTACTGCGGAGATGAAAGTTGAGTCGGCGTGACTCAGGTCTATTGACACCGCGCGATTCCTGATGCATCCTTGAGCCTGTTCCACTCAAGTCAGCAGGAGGAATCAAAATGGCACGTGCGGTCGGCATCGACCTGGGCACGACTAACTCCGTCGTCAGCGTTCTGGAGGGCGGCGAGCCCACCGTCATCACCAACGCCGAGGGTGCCCGGACCACGCCGTCCGTCGTCGCCTTCGCCAAGAACGGCGAGGTGCTGGTCGGTGAGGTGGCGAAGCGTCAGGCGGTCACCAACGTCGACCGGACCATCCGGTCCGTGAAGCGCCACATGGGCACCGACTGGAAGATCGAGCTCGACGGCAAGGTCTTCAACCCGCAGCAGATGTCCGCGTTCATCCTGCAGAAGCTGAAGCGGGATGCCGAGGCGTACCTGGGCGAGAAGGTGACCGACGCGGTCATCACCGTCCCGGCGTACTTCAACGACTCCGAGCGTCAGGCCACCAAGGAGGCCGGTGAGATCGCGGGTCTGAACGTCCTGCGCATCGTCAACGAGCCGACCGCGGCCGCGCTGGCCTACGGCCTCGACAAGGACGACCAGACCATCCTCGTCTTCGACCTCGGTGGCGGCACCTTCGACGTGTCCCTGCTGGAGATCGGCGACGGCGTCGTCGAGGTGAAGGCCACCAACGGTGACAACCACCTCGGTGGTGACGACTGGGACCAGCGTGTCGTCGACTACCTGGTCAAGCAGTTCCAGTCCGGTCACGGCGTGGACCTGAGCAAGGACAAGATGGCCCTCCAGCGCCTCCGCGAGGCCGCCGAGAAGGCCAAGATCGAGCTGTCCTCGTCCACCGAGACCTCGATCAACCTGCCGTACATCACCGCGTCCTCCGAGGGCCCGCTGCACCTGGACGAGAAGCTCACCCGGGCTCAGTTCCAGCAGCTCACGGCCGACCTGCTCGAGCGCTGCAAGACGCCGTTCCACAACGTCATCAAGGACGCCGGCATCTCGATCAACGAGATCGACCACGTCGTCCTCGTGGGTGGCTCGACCCGTATGCCCGCCGTCGCCGAACTGGTCAAGGGCCTGACCGGCGGCAAGGAGGCCAACAAGGGCGTGAACCCGGACGAGGTCGTCGCCATCGGCGCCTCGCTCCAGGCCGGTGTCCTCAAGGGCGAGGTCAAGGACGTCCTGCTCCTCGACGTGACCCCGCTGTCCCTCGGCATCGAGACCAAGGGCGGCATCATGACCAAGCTGATCGAGCGCAACACCACGATCCCGACCAAGCGGTCCGAGATCTTCACCACGGCCGAGGACAACCAGCCGTCCGTGCAGATCCAGGTCTACCAGGGCGAGCGCGAGATCGCGGCCTACAACAAGAAGCTCGGCATGTTCGAGCTGACCGGTCTGCCCCCGGCGCCGCGCGGCGTCCCGCAGGTCGAGGTCGCCTTCGACATCGACGCCAACGGCATCATGCACGTCACGGCGAAGGACCTCGGCACCGGCAAGGAGCAGAAGATGACCGTCACCGGCGGCTCCTCGCTCCCGAAGGACGAGGTCGACCGGATGCGCCAGGAGGCCGAGCAGTACGCGGAGGAGGACCACCGCCGCCGCGAGGCCGCCGAGAGCCGCAACCAGGGCGAGCAGCTCGTCTACCAGACCGAGAAGTTCCTCAAGGACAACGAGGACAAGGTCCCGGGCGAGGTCAAGACCGAGGTCGAGTCCGCCGTCGCCGAGCTGAAGGAGAAGCTCAAGGGCGAGGACACGACCGAGATCCGCAGCGCCACGGAGAAGGTCGCGGCCGTCTCGCAGAAGCTCGGCCAGGCCATGTACGCCGACGCCCAGGCCGGTCAGGCGGCCGGCGCGGGTGCCTCCGAGGCCAGGGCCGACGACGACGTGGTCGACGCCGAGATCGTGGACGACGAGCGCAAGGACGGTGCCGCGTGACGGAGGAGACCCCGGGCTTCGAGGAGAAGCCCGACGTCCCCTCCGGCGCCACCCCGAAGGACGCCGAGCCGCAGGCCGCTTCTTCCTCTTCGGAGGAGGCGGCGGCCCCGGCGGGGGACGCAAGCGCACAGAACACCGGCCTGGTGGCGCAGTTGGACCAGGTGCGCACGGCGCTCGGTGAGCGCACGGTGGACCTGCAGCGCCTCCAGGCGGAGTACCAGAACTACCGCCGCCGGGTCGAGCGCGACCGGATCGCGGTCAAGGAGATCGCCATCGCGAACCTCCTGACCGAGCTCCTGCCCGTGCTCGACGACATCGGCCGCGCACGGGAACACGGCGAGCTGGTCGGTGGTTTCAAGTCTGTCGCCGAGTCGCTGGAGACCGTCGCGGCGAAGATGGGTCTGCAGCAGTTCGGCAAGGAGGGCGAGCCCTTCGACCCGACGATCCACGAGGCCCTGATGCACAGCTACGCACCGGACGTCACCGAGACGACGTGCGTGGCGATTCTGCAGCCCGGTTATCGCTTCGGCGAGCGCACCATCCGCCCCGCGCGGGTGGCCGTGGCCGAGCCGCAGCCGGGGGCGCAGACGGTCAAGGCCGAGGAGAGCACCGAGGCGGCCGACGACAAGGAGAACGGTGGCCCGGACGAGGGCTGACGTACACCACCAACACGTAGGGAAGGAGGGGCGTCGGGGATGAGCACCAAGGACTTCATCGAGAAGGACTACTACAAGGTCCTCGGCGTCCCCAAGGACGCCACCGAGGCCGAGATCAAGAAGGCGTACCGGAAGCTCGCCCGCGAGTTCCACCCGGACGCCAACAAGGGCAACGCCAAGGCGGAGGAACGTTTCAAGGAGATCTCCGAGGCGAACGACATCCTCGGCGACACCAAGAAGCGCAAGGAGTATGACGAGGCCCGCGCCCTCTTCGGCAACGGCGGCTTCCGTCCCGGCCCCGGGGCGGGAGGCTCGTTCAACTTCGACCTCGGCGATCTCTTCGGCGGCCAGCCCGGCGCCGGAGGGAACTTCGGCGGGGGTCTCGGTGACGTCTTCGGGGGCCTGTTCAACCGTGGCGGCGGCGCGGGAACGCGTACGCAGCCACGGCGCGGCCAAGACATCGAGTCCGAGGTCACACTCAGTTTCATGGAGGCGGTGGACGGCGCGACGGTGCCGCTCCGCATGTCCTCGCAGGCGCCCTGCAAGGCCTGCTCGGGCACCGGCGACAAGAACGGCACGCCGCGTGTGTGCCCGACCTGTGTCGGCACCGGGCAGGTGTCGCGGGGCTCGGGCGGCGGCTTCTCGCTGACCGACCCCTGCCCCGACTGCAAGGGCCGCGGTCTGATCGCGGAGAACCCCTGCGAGGTCTGCCACGGCAGCGGCCGGGCGAAGTCGTCCCGGACGATGCAGGTGCGCATCCCCGCGGGAGTCTCCGACGGGCAGCGCATCCGGCTCCGTGGCAAGGGCGCGCCCGGCGAGCGGGGCGGCCCGGCCGGCGACCTGTACGTCGTCGTGCACGTGAACGCGCACCCGGTCTTCGGCCGCAAGGACGACAACCTGACGGTGTCCGTTCCGGTGACGTTCGCGGAGGCGGCGCTCGGCGCCGAGGTCCGGGTGCCCACCCTGGGCGGGTCCCCGGTGACCCTGAAGCTGCCTCCGGGCACGCCCAACGGGCGTACTCTGCGCGCCCGTGGCAAGGGCGCGGTCCGCAAGGACGGCACCCGCGGGGACCTGCTGGTCACCGTCGAGGTGAATGTCCCCAAGGACGTTTCGGGCAAGGCTCGTGACGCGCTGGAGGCGTATCGCGAGGCGACCGCGGGCGATGACCCGCGGGCGGAGCTGTTCCAGGCCGCGAAGGGAGCATGAGGAGATGGACGGCCGTCGACGTAACCCGTACGAACTGAGCGAGGACACTCCGGTCTACGTCATCTCGGTGGCGGCCCAGCTCTCCGGACTGCACCCGCAGACGCTGCGCCAGTACGACCGCCTGGGGCTGGTGTCCCCGGACCGCACCGCGGGCCGGGGCCGGCGCTACTCGGCCCGTGACATCGAACTGCTCCGCCAGGTGCAGCAGTTGTCGCAGGACGAGGGCATCAACCTGGCCGGCATCAAGCGCATCATCGAACTGGAGAACCAGGTGGCCGCGCTCCACTCCCGCGTGACGGAGCTGCAGACCGCGCTGGACGGCACCGCGGCGACGATGCGTCAGCGTGAGGCGGCGGTGCACGCCTCGTACCGCCGCGACCTGGTGCCGTACCAGGAGGTGCAGCAGACCAGCGCGCTGGTGGTGTGGCGGCCGAAGCGGCAGCAGCAGGCGGACTGACCCGCACCGGCCTGTCCCGCCTCCTGTCATGCTCCTCTCATGCCGAAGGGGCGGTACCGGATTCGTTCCGGTGCCGCCCCTTCGGCATGCGGTCAGAGCCAGGAGTCCCAGATGCCGTAGGCCTGGGACCGCGTGGCCGCCTCGGCGCCCGAGGAGTCCGTGTAGACGACGCGGTAGTAGTACAGGCCCAGCCGGTCCTCGTGCACGGTGGTGTCGAGGTAGCCGGCGCGGTCGCCGACCGTGCCCGAGGTGAGCACGGTCCACGCGCCCTGGGCGGGGTCCCAGCGCTCGACGCGGTAGCCGGCCAGGACGGAGCAGTCGCCGAGGCCCGAGCTCTCGGAGCAGTCGACGGACAGGTCCGGGTACTGGTCCTCGCGGATCCCGGTGCCGCTCCAGCCGGGCGGCCGGGTGTCGGGCAGGGTGACCGAGACCTCGGCGGTGTGGAAGAAGTCGGGGCCCTCGCGGTCGTACAGGCCGGAGCCGTCCGTGGCGGCCACCCGGTAGACGTGGGTCGCGCCGTCGGGGACCGTCGGGCAGAGGATCTCGGTCCTGGCCAGGGAGCTGCCGGTCCAGCAGTTCCTCCTCCAGACCGTCTCACCGGTGTCCGGGTCGGTGGTGCCCTGCCAGACGTAGTAGCCGGTGACGTCGTCGTCGGCGGGCGGCGTCCAGGTCAGGCGGACACCGAGCGGGATCCGCTCCGCGGTCAGGTTCTCGACCGCGGCCGGGCGCCGGGTGTCCGGCGTGGTCTCGGTGGCGGCCGGGCCGGGCTGTGCCTCGTGCCCGTACGGGTCGATCGTCACGATCCGGTACTCGTACGTCGTCTCGGACTCGCCCGAGACGTCCCAGCAGGTGCCGTCGATCTGTGTGCGGCCGGCGTACGCGGGGGCGTCGCTCCCCGCCCACGTCCGGTACGTCGAAGGGGGCTGGAGCGGCTCGTCCCACGGGCTGTTCGGCTTGCACGCGTCCACGACGGTGCTCCGGCCGGTCGCCGGGTCGGTACGGACGATCCGGTACGTGAGCAGCGGGCCCTCGTCGAAGGTCCACGGGTCGGTGCTGCTCCACGCGATCATCACGCCCTCGCCGAACCGGCTCGCGGTGGTCCGGAACACGGGGACGGCCTCGGGACGGTCGGCCATCGACAGCCTGATCTCCACCGGGGCGGCGGCGTTGCCCTTCGCGTCCAGCGCACGCACCGCGTACCGGTAGGTGTCGGCGACGGCGACGAGCTGCCGCGGTACGACGTCGGTGTCCGTGGTGGTGCCCTTCGCGGGCAGGGCGTCGAGATAGCCGCCGGTCGCCGGGTCGTACTGGAGGACCTGGTACGAGGCGGCTCCGGCGACGGGCGACCACACCAGGTGGGGCAGGCCCGAGCGGTACTCGACCCGGGCGTCGGCGGCGGTCGCCGGCGGCGTCAGATCGAAGGTGGTGAACGTGGTGGCGGCCGAGTACGCGGACCAGTTGCCGGCCGCGTCCCGGGCGCGGCCCCGGTAGGTGACCTTGCTGCCGTCGGCGGGGTACCCGGTGTCGCAGGTCGCGCCCTTGGTGCCGGTGTACACGGTGGTCCAGGTCTTCGTGGCGGGGTCGAGGCGCTGTAGCTCGTACCGGGCGATGTCGGCCGCGTTCTGTGCGGTGGTGACGAGCTCGGGGGCCGCGTAGGGCTGGTTGTCCGGGCAGAGGTCCATCTCGAGGAAGGGCGCGGCCGGCGGGGTCTTGTCGACGGTGGTGACGGAGGGGCCGGCGGTGCCGCCCGACTCGTTGCCCGCCTTGTCGTGGGCGCGGACCTCGTAGGAGAAGACCTGGCCGGTCGCCGGGGGCGCGTCGGTGTACGTCGCCGACGTCGTCGTGGTCAGCCTCGTCCAGGCGGTGCCGCCCTTCGCGCGGCGGTAGACGCGGTAGCCGGCGAGGTCCATCTCCTTGTTCCTCGTCCAGGAGACCTTCGTCCTGCGGGTCGTCCTGTCGTAGGCGGTCGTGACGCCGGCCGGGGCCAGCGGCTTGACCTTGTCGACGGTGGCGGAAGTCCTCGGGGCGTAGGTGAACTTGACGGTGGCCTTGCCGGTCCAGTTCACGTAGTCGATCCGCAGGGTGTGCGTCCCCCTGGGGACCGTGAGGTTGAGGGTCTTCGCGCGCGAACTCCCGGTGTCCGACCAGAGGTTGATCTTCCGGACGCCGTCGAGATGGACGCGGATCCCGTCGGTTCCGGAGGCGGTGAAGGCGAAGGGGCCGCCGGAGCCGAAGTCGCGGGTGACGGTCCAGCGGACGCCGAAGCGGTCCGCCGGCAGCCCGGAGGCCGGGGCGCCGCTCCAGCTCTGGTCGATGGCGCTGTCGCAGTCGGTCCTCTTCGGGGTGCCGGTCAGGCCGGTGTTCGCGAAGAACTGCCGTTTGTACACCGGGGAGGCGCAGGAGACGGCGGCGGAGGCGGGAGCGGCGGCGGTGAGCAGACCGCCCGCGGCGGCGAGCACCACGGCGGTGGCGGCCGCGGCGGTGGTGCATCGTCTGGCTGGGTTCATTCGGCCCTCTGATCGGATCAGGACGCGGAAAGGCGTTCCTGATCACGACACGTGAGGCACGCAAGAGGTTGTACAGATATTTACGACCTGACTACCTCTCCTTTGCCCGGGGTGTCCGTGGCGTCCGGAGGTCCGGTGGCGGACTCGGTGGACCCCGGCGCTGTCGTCGGCCGGGGGATGCGCGGCAAGGGCGAGCCGTCGCGAGGGGAGCGGCCGGCGACCCCTGTGCGCGTGACGCAGATCACGTTTGACTTCATGGCTGAACACCACCTGGGCGTATGGAAGTTGACGGAACATTGGGCGCTGAATCTCCGCAGGTGGCAGCCGGAACCTCCACCGCGCAAAGGTTTGGCGATGACCCTCGCGGGACACTTCCTTGGTCTTCACTTGACTTCCACTCAGATGCTGTTGCCATCTCGTTAACCGGTACTTCTTGACGCTGGACACCGTCGCCGCGTTGGCTTTCAGCCACCAGGGGCGCAATGCTGCTCCCCCGCCCGGAAGGCACCTGATGTGAACGCTCGTACCACCCGTAGGACTGCTGTGCGTCGAACCGCCATAGCCCTGGCCGCGTCCGTGGTGGGCGTCTCTCTCACCGCGTGCGGCGTCATCGACGGGGTCGGCGGGAGCAGCGGCTCCGCGTCTCCCAAGAAGGGCGACGACATCACGGTGGGCCTCCTTCTGCCGGAGAAGGAGAATCCGAGGTACGACAAGTTCGACTACCCGATCATCAAGGACCAGGTGCGCTCCCTCACCCACGGCAAGGGCAAGGTCGTCTACGCCAACGCCGACGCCCAGGCGGCCAAGCAGAGCGAGCAGCTCGACCAGATGATCGCCGACAGGGTGGACGTGCTGCTGGTGGACCCGGTGGACGCCAAGGCCATCGCACCGGGCGTGCAGAAGGCCAAGGACGCGGGCATCCCGGTCATCGCCTACGACCGGCTCGCCCAGGGGCCGATCGACGCGTACATCTCCTTCGACAACGAACTGGCCGGCCAGGTGCAGGGCCGCGCCCTCGTCGAGGCGCTCGGCAGCAGGGCGGCGACCAGCAAGATCGTCATGATGAACGGCTCGGTCACCGACCCGAACGCGGCACAGTTCAAGGACGGCGCGCTCAACGAACTCCAGGGCAAGGTCAACATCGTCAAGTCCTACGACACGAAGGACTGGAAGCCGGAGATCGCCAAGGCGAACATGGACGAGGCGATCCGGGCCGTCGGCCTGAGCAACATCGCGGGCGTCTACGCGGCCAACGACGGCATGGCCGGCGCCGTCATCGAGGCGCTGAAGGAGGCGGGCGTCGGCAAGGTCCCGCCGGTGACCGGGCAGGACGCGTCGCTGGACGCCGTGCAGCGGATCGTCTCGGGCGAGCAGTACATGAGCGTGTACAAGTCGTACCCCGAGGAGGCGAGCAACGCCGCGGAGATGGCGGTGTCCAAGGTCCAGGGCCGCTCGATCGAGTTCGACGCGCTGACCCGGGACAAGGTCGACAGCCCGACGGAGAAGCGGATCCCGTCGATGCTGATGCCGGTGGTCGCGCTCACCAAGGCCAACATCTCGGACACCGTGATCCAGGACAACATCTACACCGTCCAGGACATCTGCACCGCCCCGTACAAGGCGGCCTGTGCGGCGATCGGTCTGAAGTAGCGGGGGCCGCGGGAGCGTTCCCGAGTTTTCCGTGGGGCCGGCCATCCCCGGCCCCTGTCACCTGGGTGCGACCGGAACTTCCGGAGGGAGGGAGAATCCCGGACGTTCCCGGCAAGAGCGGGCGTTGGGGCGGCAAAGCCTTGTTGCGGAGGCGGGCCGGTCCGCGCATAGTTGCGCTGCAAAGACGCAGCAGGACGCTGGAGCCGGGAGTTGGAGCCAGGGGTGGAAGATGGCCGGGCACGGGACGGACGCGCATCCGCATGGCGCTGACCGGCTCTGCGAGTGGGGGAACCGGGTGTACTCCCGGGCCGTGCGCCGGGGCAGGGTGCCCCGTGCCGACGCCGCGTCGGTGCCCTGTCTGCTGGAACTCGCGCTGCTGCACCCGGACCCCGACGACATGGACTGGCTGGTGCCGACCTCCCCGCAGGAGGTCATGACCCGGCTGCTGCGCGGCGTCCACGAGGAGGTCAGCGCGAGCCAGGCGCGGGTCGGGGCGGCGGTGGCCGCGGTCGAGTGGTACGCCGGGCTCGACGGCCGTGAGCAGGGCCCCGCGGAGGGCGTGGCGATCCGCGTCCTGGACGGGCTGCCGCGGATCCGTGCCGCCATGGACGAGGCGACGCAGCGGTGCATGCGCGAGGTGCTGGCGGTGCAGCCGGGCGGCATCCGCCGCGAGGACGAACTCGCCGAGGGCCTGCACCGGGCGCTGGAGATGCGCCGCAGGGGCGTGCGCATGCGCGATCTGTACACGCACGTCGCCCGGCACGGCCAGGGGCTGCGCACCTACATGGAGCTGATGGGCGAGGCGGCCGAGGCCCGCACCCTGGACGAGGTGCCCGAGCGCCTGATCGTGTTCGACCGCGCGGTCGCGTTCATCCCGGCGAACTCCGACCGCACCATCGCGCTGGAGCTGCGCCACCCGGCCCTGGTCGACTATCTGGTGACCGTCTTCGAGCGTCTGTGGCGGCTGGCGATCCCGCTCTCGTCCCCGCTGCCGGAGACCGGCATCGACGGCATCACCCACCGGGAACGCTCGATCGCGGCGCTGCTCGCGGAGGGCCACCAGGACGCCGTGATCGCCGAACGGCTCGGCATCAGTGTGCGTACCTGCCGGGCGCACATCGCCCGGCTCTGCGAGACCCTGGGCGCGGCGAGCCGTACCCAACTGGGCGTCCGCATCGCCCAGGCGGGTCTGGACGGGCCCCCGCACGCGCCGGAACTGCAGCCGCTCACCGCTCCCGGCGCCCCGGAGTCTCCTGCCGGGCTATGAGCCCCCGTCACCGTGGGGTGCCGGGGTGCCTTCCGGTACCGGGTGGCTCTGGTCCTGGCTCTGGCTCTGGCTCAGGATCCCCGACTTCGCTATGAGATAGCCGAGCTGGGCGCGGCTGCCGCTGCCGAGGGCCGTGGCCAGCTTGGCTATGTGGGCGCGGCAGGTGCGTACGTTCATGCCCAGGCGGCGGGCGATGGCCTCGTCGACATGACCCTCCACCAGGAGTTTGGCGATGGAGAGCTGGATGTCCGTGATGCCGTCCGGATCGGTCTCGTAGGGGGTGCCCGCTCTCAGCGGCACCGCCCGGCCCCACATGAACTCGAAGACCTTCACCAGGTAGCGGACGAGGCCCGGGTGACGCAGCTCCAGGGCGACCTGGCGGTCGTCGCTGACGGGGATGAACGCGACGGTCTCGTCGCAGATGATGAGCCGCTCGACGAGTTCGTCGATGGTGCGGTACTCGGCCTTGCCGGCGCTGAACTGGTCCACGTAGGCCAGCCGTTCCGGGCTGTAGCGGGCCGTGTGCTGGTAGAGGGTCCGGATGCGCACCCCGCGCTCGATCAGCAGCCGGTCACGCTCCAGGCCCTCGATGAGCCGGCGCTCGGGGCGGTGGCCGCTCGGCTGGACCGTCATCATCTCGTTGCGGCACTGGGCCGTGGCCAGGTCGAGTGCCGCGTTGATCCGGTCGAGCCCCTCCAGCACCGTGATCGAGTGCGTGGGTGCGGTCGCCTGCGCGCTGAGGGCCATGAACGGCTCGAAGGTTTCGGCCAGGTCGGTCGACAGCCGCCTGCGCTCCGATATCTCACGCTCTATCGGGTTCAGCCGCTGGGCCAGGGCGACCGAAGGGGGCACGGGGCGCAGCCAGTTCGCATCGTCCGGATCGGGATGCAGGAGGGCGAACTCCATCAGGCACGGAGCCTCCTCCGCGTCCACGCGGGCGACACGTCCTGTGCACAGGGCGTTCGCGTACAGGCGCGCACCCTCCGCGCACAGTTCGGTCAAGGCGTGGGGATGTGTCGCTTTAGCCCGAATAGTTGTCAAATCTCCACCCCCCAGGGTCCTGAACATGCAGGAACATGATGCACCGATTGTGTGGCCATGACGTGCCCGAATGAGCCATCGTCTTACTCGAACGGGGGAAGAGGGGACCTTCACGTGAGGACGAAGCCGACTATGAGTAAGAGAATGCTTCGCTCGGTGCTTGTCGCCACCTTCTCCGCCGTTGTGGCCTTCGGAGCACTGAGTGGCCTCTCCGGCACGCAGAAGGACGTGCGAGCGGACAGCGTCTGGTCGTTGACACCCGCGTCGTCGGCGTCCGGCGATACGCCCGTCAGCCCGGATGACAGCGTGTGGAGCTGATGTGACCACTCCACCGGACGACCGCACCTTTCGTCGCGAGATGGCCACGGCCTACCGCTCCGGCTGGCACTTCATCGACCTGGTCACCGCCCTGCCGCACAGGGGTGACTCGCTGATGGTGACCGTGTTCGGGGAGCCCGTGGTCGTCACCCGTGACGACGACGAGGATGTGCGGGCCTACCGGCTTCTGCGGCGGCCTCGGGGGGCGCCGCAGCCTGTCCGGTGCGCCATACGGTACGGAATGATCTTTGTGAACCTGGACCAGCGTGACCACCGGCTGGTCGAACCGGAGGTCCCGGCCACGCGGACCGTCTCGGCCACCCCCCGCAGTGCCTGACGCGATTCCCCCGTCGTAACAGATCGCTCAGGTACTTCCCCCCCGCAGCGGCGTCACCGTGACCTGAACACGGTGACGCCGCTGCAGTTTGCGCGGAAACTCCGGGTGTGCCCCGATGTCACGGTGGCTTGAATCAGTCGTTACCCGAGGTTCGCCTGGTCCCTCTGAGGGCGGTCGTCCACCGTTCGTGACGGTTCGGCCGCCCGTCGTAGCCCGCCGTGGGCCCGCCGAGCGACGGGTGCGCCCCTCCCTGCCGCGTGCCGCCGCCCACGGCGAGCGAGCCGCCTGCTCGCCCGGCCGCTCCCCGGCCAATTCCCGGCCTCCCTGCCCGGAGGTGTCAGGACGTGTTCGATCGTCGGCGGATCCGGTGATCAAGAAGAGGCCTGATGGGCTGTCAGCAGCGGGGACCGTCCGTGATCCGGATCTTGTCGACGGTTCCGATGGAGCGCAGATCGTTGCGCGAGTCGCCGGGTCCCAGGCACACCTGTTTGCCGTTGGTGAAGTGGAGCAGAGCCCCGTCGTCGTTGCGCGTGTTCCAGGCTCCGGTGGCATTCTTGCTCGAGGTCAGGGTCTGCCAGCCGGAGGTGATGTCGGCGAAGGACCCGGTGCGTTCGTAGCCCTTGAAGAAGCACACTGCCGGGTAGGTGCACGCCCATTCGTCGGCGTGGGCCGTGGGCGCGGCCAGCGCGGCCAGTCCGACGGTCGTGAGCGCGGCGGTGGTGACCAGGCTCAGTGATCGCTTGAGGTTCATCGTGTTTCCGCCTTCCTTGCCTGTCGTTCAGGGCACAGTTGGAGTGTCGGCTGCCGTCAGCAGCGGGCGTGGTAGGAGTAGGCGTCGTTCAGGCGGGCCCACGTCTTCGGGCCGATGACGCCGTCCTTGGTCAGCCCGCACTGCGCCTGGAACTTCTTGGTTGCGTTCTGCGTCGCGCTGCCGAAGGCGCCGTCGATCGTGAGGCCGGCACCGATGACGCCGTTGAGTTCGCACTGCGCCTGCTTGACGATGGGCCCCGAACTCCCGTACGAGATCGTCGGTCGGTCACCGTAGAAGTAGTCGCACACGACATCGGAACGCGTGTGTGCCGCGGCGAAGGCCGTCCTTGGAGGGGCGGCGGATGCGTCGGCGCCGGTGGACACAAGAGCACCGGCCAGGGCCAGCCCGACGGCGACCGCGGTGGCTTTCGGGCGATTGCTGATCAGATTGCTGATCACGTTCACGGACTCCTTGGGGTCGCCGAGCTCAGTGCACGTAGAGCGTGCGGGGATCGGGGTAACTGGCCTGGAGGTCGCGGAGCGCACGAATGTCGGAGGGCTTGAGCTTGATGCAGCCGTTGGACTTGTAGTCGCTGGCGCCGTCCCACCGGTACGGCTCGGAGCTGCCCGCGCTCCCGCTGGGGAGCATCTCGCTGTGGATGAACAGGTCGGTGCGCCAGTGGCCGCTGTGGCACCTGTGGTCCCCGAGGTACCAGGCGATGCCGTTGACGCCGTGAGGCCCGCCGTTGTGATGCGGGTAGAACGCCTTGATGCTGTAGCTGCCGTTGGGCAGCCATCCGGCGTTGCTCGCGCAGGTGTTCTTGCTGCCGTTGCCCGAGCCGGCCCGCCAGCTGCCGACGGTGTGGCTGTGGGGGTGGTCGGGATTCGAGGCCTGTACGTAGACGAAGTACAGACGCGAGTTCTGCGGATTCGACCCCTTCTTGAACTCCAGGTAGCTGTAGTTGGCGCTCGCGGCCCGGGCCGAGGTGTGACCGGCGCTCGGCCCGGCCGCGGGAAGTGCCGTCGACTGGGCCTGAGCCTGCGGAACGGCCGTCAGGCCGCCGCTCAATGCCGCGGCCGCCGCGCACAGCAGGATGCGGCTCTTTCGTGTGGTCATGGATCTCACTCCTGTCGTGGTGAAGCCCGAGCGCGGCCGGCGGACGAACCGGTCGTGGGGCGGTAATCCATCGTGCCGAGGCGGACAGGGACGGAGACAGGACAGGGCGGCAGGACGGGCAAAGGCGGGACGTCAAGGCCCTGACCTGCTGTTCTTCGGTGACCGTTGACGCATCTCTGGGACGTCTCTCACCTGCCGATGACCGAAAACGGCACCGGAAAGCGCACACCGAATCGGGGCTCGTGCGCCATCGTGGGGAGGGAGACCACCGCATGCCAGGGGGACAGCATGGGACAGTGGAAGCCGTTGGCCGGCGAACTCGAACCGGCGATGCGCCGGTTGGCCGTCCGGCTACGGCAACTCAAGGACCAGATGGGTGTCAGTACCACGACTCTGGCGACCAAGACCGCATACAGCAGGTCGTCATGGGAGCGGTACCTCAACGGCAGGGCGCTGCCGCCGCGTCAGGCCGTCGAAGCCATGGGCAGGGTGTCCGGAACCGACATGGCACAACTGCTCGCCCTGTGGGAACTGGCCGAGCACGCACGGACGCAGGAACAGCAGGCCGACGAGCCCTCGCGCGACGGACACCGTCCGCGCCGTCCGCGCACCGCCGTGATCGCGGTCGTCGCCACGGCGACGCTGGCCGTGTCGGCCGTGGCCGTCTGGAAGACGGCACGCGTCGACTCCTCATCGGCACCGCCCGGAAAACAGCAGACGCGCGCCGCCGTACAGCCGTCCGGCCTCGCCTGCCATTACACCCGGCGAAACGGCCGTCTCCTCGCGGGCCACAGTGCGACCGATCCGCTCGTCGTGCTGAACGCCGGTGGCGAGCAGGTGGTCGAGGTGCAGTGTTTGCTCGCCCACCACAAGTATTCACCCGGCCGGATCGACGGTCTCTTCGGTGAGCACACGGAACAGGCCGTCAAGGAACTCCAGCGCGCCGGTGGAGCTGCCGTCGACGGGAAGGTGGGCCCGCAGACCTGGGCCCTGCTGCGGGCGTGAGCGGTGCCCCCCGGCGGCCGCTGCCGCCGTCCCTCGATCCGCAGACCGCCTATCTGGTCGGGGTGCTGCGGGAGCTGAAGGACCGCACCGGACTCAGCCTGACCGCCCTGGCCGCCCGGACGCCGTACAGCAGGTCGTCATGGGACCGCTACCTGGGAGGGGTGAAGTTCCCTCCGCGGGACGCGGTCGAAATGCTCGGCCGGCTCGCCGGAGAGCCGACCGAGCGGCTGGTGGCGCTGTGGCAGCAGGCCGAGGCCAGGTCGAGCGGGCGTGATGCCCGACCCGCGACCGGCGCGGACACACCGGCGAACACCGCACGACAGGACGCTGCCGCGCCGCGGCCTGTCTCCGGCGCCGGGGGCCGTTCCGCGGTCACCCACCGGTTCCGTCTCGGGGTGATCGTGGCGGCGGTCGTGGCCGCGGTGGCCTGGGCCTGCGCACAGGTCTTCGGCCCGCCGCCGGACCCCGCGCCGTCTGCCGGGTCCGGGCCGTTCAAGCCGGTCCCCCTGACCGTCGGTTGCCGGGGTGACCAGTGCAGGGGCCGGGAGGCGAGCGCGATGGCGTGTGACGTGGACGCGGCTTCGTACGCCGACCTGCGGATAGGCCGGAGTCGCGTGGAACTCAGAATGAGCCCCAACTGCGCAGCGGCCTGGGCGCGCGTTTCGTACTCCTCCGTCGGCGACCGGGTGACGGTGCAGGATCGCGCAGGGCGTGGCGAGACCGCGACCGTCAGCGACGAGGCGTCGACTGAGCAATACGTCGTCACTCACATGCTCCCCGTCCACTCACCCACCCAGGTGCGCGCCTGTTGGCAGCCCCGCGCGGGCGGCCGCCGCTGCACTCCCTGGGGCCGAACGCCGCCTCCGTGACCCGTAGCGGCAGGCCCTCCCCCGGATCTTCTTCAGCTCGGCGTTCAGCTCCCGCATCAGGGGAAACGAGGACCAGGGATCACACAGCGCATCCCTCTCCCATTCCACGCCTTGAGTGGAATAGACTCAACTTTATGTACGTTGCTCTCGGCAGAGTGACGGATTGACGAAACTGAGCGCGGTCGACGCAAGGAGGAGATCGGGAACGTGGACGCCGAGCTGACCAACAGGAGCCGGGACGCGATCAACGCGGCCGGCAGCCGGGCCGTCGCGGACGGTCACCCGGACCTGACCCCTGCCCATCTGCTCCTCGCGCTGCTGGAGGGGCAGGACAACGAGAACATCATCGACCTGCTGGCCGCCGTGGACGCCGACCAGGCCTCCGTGCGGGCCGGCACCGAGCGCGTGCTCGGCGGTCTGCCCAGCGTGACCGGGTCGACCGTCGCACCGCCCCAGCCCAACCGCGAGCTGCTGGCCGTGATCGCCGACGCGAACAAGCGCGCCAAGGACCTCGGCGACGACTTCCTCTCCACCGAGCACTTGCTCATCGGCATCGCCGCCAAGGGCGGCGCCGCGGGGGAGGTCCTGTCCCGCCAGGGCGCGGACGCCAAGAAGCTCCTCGACGCGTTCCAGAAGACAAGGGGAGGACGCCGGGTGACGACCCCGGACCCGGAGGGCCAGTACAAGGCCCTCGAGAAATTCGGCACCGACTTCACCGCCGCCGCCCGTGACGGCAAGCTGGACCCGGTCATCGGCCGGGACCAGGAGATCCGCCGCGTGGTGCAGGTGCTGTCCCGCCGCACGAAGAACAACCCGGTCCTCATCGGTGAGCCCGGCGTCGGTAAGACCGCCGTCGTGGAGGGGCTCGCCCAGCGGATCGTGAAGGGCGACGTGCCCGAGTCCCTCAAGGACAAGCGGCTGGTCTCGCTGGACCTCGGAGCCATGGTCGCGGGCGCCAAGTACCGCGGCGAGTTCGAGGAGCGCCTGAAGACCGTCCTGGCCGAGATCAAGGAGTCCGACGGCCAGATCATCACCTTCATCGACGAGCTGCACACCGTGGTGGGCGCCGGTGCCGGCGGAGACTCCGCCATGGACGCCGGCAACATGCTCAAGCCGATGCTGGCGCGCGGCGAGCTGCGCATGGTCGGTGCGACGACCCTCGACGAGTACCGCGAGCGGATCGAGAAGGACCCGGCGCTGGAGCGCCGCTTCCAGCAGGTGCTGGTCGCCGAGCCGACCGTCGAGGACACCATCGCGATCCTGCGCGGCCTCAAGGGCCGCTACGAGGCTCACCACAAGGTGCAGATCGCGGACAGCGCGCTGGTGGCCGCGGCCACCCTCTCCGACCGGTACATCACCTCCCGCTTCCTGCCGGACAAGGCCATCGACCTCGTCGACGAGTCCGCCTCGCGGCTGCGCATGGAGATCGACTCGTCCCCGGTCGAGATCGACGAGCTCCAGCGTGCCGTGGACCGGCTGCGCATGGAGGAGCTGGCGCTCAGCAAGGAGACCGACCAGGCCTCCAAGGAGCGGCTGGAGAAGCTGCGCCGCGACCTCGCCGACAAGGAGGAGGAGCTGCGGGGCCTGACCGCCCGCTGGGAGAAGGAGAAGCAGTCCCTCAACCGCGTCGGTGAGCTGAAGGAGACCCTCGACGACCTGCGCGGTCAGGCCGAGCGTGCCCAGCGCGACGGCGACTTCGACACCGCCTCCAAGCTGCTGTACGGGCAGATCCCGGGCGTGGAGAAGGAGCTGGAGGCCGCCTCGCAGGCCGAGGAGGAGGCCGCCAGGGGCACCATGGTCAAGGACGAGGTCGGCCCCGACGACATCGCGGACGTCGTCGCCGCCTGGACGGGCATCCCCGCCGGACGCCTCCTGGAGGGCGAGACGCAGAAGCTGCTGCGGATGGAGGAGGAGCTGGGCCGGCGCCTCATCGGCCAGACCGAGGCCGTACGGGCCGTCTCCGACGCCGTGCGCCGCAGCCGGGCCGGTATCGCCGACCCGGACCGCCCGACCGGCTCGTTCCTCTTCCTCGGCCCGACGGGCGTCGGCAAGACCGAACTGGCCAAGGCGCTCGCCGACTTCCTCTTCGACGACGAGCGGGCGATGGTCCGCATCGACATGTCGGAGTACGGCGAGAAGCACAGCGTGGCCCGGCTGGTCGGCGCGCCGCCCGGATACGTCGGCTACGAGGAGGGCGGCCAGCTCACGGAGGCGGTGCGCCGTCGCCCGTACAGCGTGGTGCTCCTCGACGAGGTGGAGAAGGCGCACCCGGAGGTCTTCGACATCCTCCTCCAGGTGCTGGACGACGGCCGTCTCACGGACGGGCAGGGCCGCACGGTCGACTTCCGCAATGTGATCCTCGTGCTGACCTCGAACCTGGGCAGCCAGTTCCTGGTCGATCCGGTCTCCACCGAGGAGGAGAAGAAGCAGCAGGTCCTGGAGGTGGTCCGCGCCTCCTTCAAGCCGGAGTTCCTGAACCGGCTCGACGACCTGGTGGTCTTCTCGGCGCTGAACAAGGACGAGCTGGGCCGTATCGCCCGGCTCCAGATCGACCGCCTGGCCAAGCGGCTGGCCGAACGGCGCCTCACCCTGGAGGTCACGCCGGAGGCCCTGGCCTGGCTCGCGGAGGAGGGCAACGACCCGGCGTACGGCGCCCGTCCGCTGCGCCGTCTCGTCCAGACCGCCATCGGCGACCGCCTCGCCAGGGAGATCCTGTCGGGCGAGGTCAAGGACGGCGACACGGTCCGGGTGGACACCTTCGGTGAGGGGCTCCTCGTGGGTCCGGCGTCCGGCAAGACGCTCTGACCGCCGGTCCGCCGGCAGGGCTTGGTCGGCCCGGGTAGGTACCGTGGTGGACGAGGGCGGTGTCCCCGTCCTCGTCCACCCCGGTCGGTTCGACCTCGTCGACTCCGGCCGGCGTCGACCGGGCAGATCAGGTCAGCCCCGGCGGACACGACCCGTGCAGGGTTGCCACCCCCCTCCCCGGATGAGGGAGGATGGCGGAATCCGTACGAAGGGAAGAACACGGTGAGCATCGACCCGTCCTCGATTCCGAACTTCGGGGGCCAGCCCGAGCCGCAGCCGCCGGCCGGCCCCGTGGTTCCGGATCAGGACCTCGTGAAGCAGCTCCTTGACCAGATGGAGCTCAAGCACCTCGTTGACGAAGAGGGAGACCTCGTCGCACCGTGGGAGCAGTTCCGTACGTACTTCATGTTCCGCGGCGAGGACGACCAGGCCGTCTTCTCCGTGCGGACGTTCTACGACCGTCCCCACCAGATCGACGAGAAGCCGCAGCTGCTGGAGTCCATCGACGACTGGAACCGGCGCACCCTGTGGCCCAAGGTCTACACCCACACGCACGACGACGGCACCGTCCGCCTCATCGGTGAGGCCCAGATGCTGATCGGCACCGGCGTGAGCCTGGAGCACTTCGTCTCGTCGACCGTGAGCTGGGTGCGCGCCGCCCTCGAGTTCGACCGGTGGCTCGTCGAACAGCTCGGCCTCACGGAGGACGTCGACGACGCGGAGAAGCCCGAGGACGACGGAGAGTAGACCCGGCCGGCTAGAGGGGCGAACGGGCCAGTACCACCAGATACGCCCCGTAGACGAAGGAGAGCCCGGCCAGGGCGCTCGCCACGATGGTGGCGTGCCACGGCCGGGCTCTCGCCGTCCGTACCAGCGCTCGCGCCACCACGATCAGCAGCGGGAACGCCGGCAGCAGGAAGCGCGGCTTGGACTCGAAGAACCCGGAGCCGCCGAGCGCGATCACCAGCAGCACGCCGCTGTAGACGACGAGCGGCAGCGGGGCGCGGTCCGCGATCAGCAGGGCGAAGAGCACGCTGCTCACCCCGAGGATCACCAGGGCCATCGGGAACAGCAGCCGGGTGCCGTGCAGCAGCATGTGCACGGTGAAGAGCAGCGCGCCGTGCCCGAAGTCGAACCGCGAGCCCCACAGGCGCTGCACGGTGAAGTAGCCGCCGAGCGGATCGCCCCTGCGGTGGCCGACCCACAGCACGTAGCCGCCCCACCCGAGGGGCGCCAGCGCCGCGCCCGTCCACAGCCTGTGGGAAACTCCGTGCCCGCGCGCCCGCCACCCCTCGTGCGCCGCCGCCGCGAGGACCGCCACGGCCACCGAGCAGCCGTTGGGCCGGGACAGCCCGGCGAGCGCCGCCAGCGTCCCCGCCCACACCCAGCGCCGGGTCAGGACCGCGTACAGCGACCAGGCGGCGCACGCCGTCAGCACGGGCTCCGTGTAGGCCATCGACAGCACGACGGAGTGCGGCAGCAGCCCCCAGAGCGCGACGAGGACGGTGGCCACGGCGGGGCCGTGCAGCCATGCGCCGAGCAGGTAGATCCCGTACGCGGCGACCGCGGCGGCCGTCCACGACACCAGCAGGCCCGCCTTGACGCCATCGAGCGGGGCGAGGGTGGTGACCGCGCGGACCAGCCCCGGGTAGAGCGGGAAGAACGCCAGGTCGCTGTGGATGCCGGTGCTGTTGCGCAGGGTGAGCCCGTAGCCGTGCGCGGCGATCCGCAGATACCAGACGGAGTCCCAGGAGTGGCCGAGCAGAAGCAGGGGGTGCTTGCCCACGGACCGGGCGACGAGGGCGAGCACGAGGCCGCCGCACAGCCGGGTGACGAAGAACAGCCCGAGGGCCCCCACGGCCGTCGTCGGCAGCCGCCGGCCGGCCCCGGCCGGACGGACACGGTCGCTGTGCCCCGGACCCCGCGCGGTGGGGGCCGAGACGGTCCTGGCGTCGGTCACACCGGAACCATGCGTCCATCGCGCCCGATGTGCGAACATTGTGCGGCCATTCGGGTGTGAATTCCCGCGTGGGGGCGCCGCCGGACGATGGAACCGGGCGCGCCCCGCCCCTGCATGGCGGCCGACGTGCTCGACGAACTCCGACCTATACGGCCGTCGATGCCTCGACGGGCACCTCTGCCCATACCGTCTTGCCCACGGGCCGGCGGGGCGCCGACCCCCAGCGCACGGCCAGGACGTCCACCAGGAGCAGTCCTCGGCCGGACTCACCGTCGGGGTACGACGACGGCGGAGCCGTGGGTGGCCGCTTCGCGGAGTCGGCGTCCGCGACCTCGATACGAACCAGGCCCGCAGCCGCGTCGAGGGCGAGCCGGAGGCCGAAGTCCCGTCCGGGGACTCGGCCGTGCTGCACGGCGTTCGCCGCGAGTTCGCCGACGACGAGGGCCACCGCGCACGACGCGTCCGAGGACGGCGAGTGGCCCCACTCCTCCATGCACCGGACGGCGAGACGACGGGCGAGCTGCGCACCTCGCGGTGAGGAGACGAACTGCTCCGCGAACGCGGGAAGTTCGCGTGTCCTGTCGGCGAGCGGGACGGTTTGCACCGCAAGGGGCGCGGTGCTCCGCCGTGGCTCGTCTCCCGGGGTGGTCGTTCCTGTCGGCACGGCTTGTCCGTCCTTGTCTGTCGAGCGCGAGGAATTCCATGACGTAAGCGAGTCATCACGTTCCGTACTCAAGGATCGTCTGATCGCCCTACGCCCAACAGGTGACACAGCCTTACTTTTCAGCCCGTAAGGAACGGAAGTGACGCTTTGGCCAAAGGAATTGACCCCAGTACGTCGATGGCGGCGCTCTTCGGCGCGCGGGTGCGCAGGCTCCGCGTGGCGAAGGGACTGACCCAGGCCGAACTCGGGGACATCACGCACGTGGTGAGCACGCGGATCACACAGATCGAGCGGGCGTCCGGAGCGAAGCCGACACTGGAGCTGGCACGTGCGCTGGACGTGGCTCTCGGTGCGGACGATCTGCTGGTCGAGTTGTGGCCGTACGTGTACCGGGAGGCGTTTCCGGACTGGTCGCGGACGTTCATGGAGTACTCGGAGCGGGCGGTGGCCATCAGGCAGTACGCGGCTCATGTGGTGCCGGGTCTGTTGCAGACGGAGGACTACGCGCGGGCCGTTCTCAGCCTGGACGCTCTGTTGGACGGCGAAGACCAGATGGAAGAGCGCGTCACAGCCCGATTGGGACGGCAGGAACGCCTGAGTTCGCCTGATCGGCCGGAGCTGTGGGTGATCCTGGATGAGGCGGTACTGAGGCGTCCGATCGGCGGCCATGCCGTGATGCGTCAGCAGTTGGCACGACTTCTCGATGCGGCAGCGGAACGTCATATCACCGTGCAGGTGCTGCCGTTCGATCAAGGCGGGCACGAGGCGATGGGCGGCTCGCTGACGATCCTGGCCCTGCCGGACGGCTCGGAAGTGGCCTACACAGAGGGTTCGGACTACGGCCAACTCATCGAGGAACCGGCCAACGTCAGTCGCTACAAGGTGATTTACGATCGGCTACGGGCGGCAGCCCTGCCCCCGCTCATGTCACTCGACATGATCCGGTCCACGATGGAGGGCAACTACCGTGGCGCGAATCTCCCGTCCCGATCTGAACGGCGCCGCCTGGCGCAAGAGCAGTTACAGCAATCAGGCGGGGGGCGACTGCGTGGAGGTGGCCGACGGATTCCGGGCCGTCGTCCCCGTCCGTGACAGCAAGGTCCCGCACGGTCCGGCGCTGTGCTTCGAAGCGGCCGCCTGGGCCGCTCTCATAGGCGAGTTGAAGGCTGGGCACCACCGTCCCTGAGGTGACCGTCCGTCTTCCGGGCTCACCGGGCCCTTGTCCGCGAGGGCCCGGCGCGCCGCTGATGATTCGATCCGTGATGGAGGACAACCACCGTGGAGCGAACGTCCCGTCCCGATCTGAACGGCGCCGCCTGGCGCAAGAGCAGTTACAGCAATCAGGCGGGGGGCGACTGCGTGGAGGTGGCCGACGGATTCCGGGCCGTCGTCCCCGTCCGTGACAGCAAGGTCCCGCACGGTCCGGCGCTGTGCTTCGAAGCGGCCGCCTGGGCCGCTCTCATAGGCGAGTTGAAGGCTGGGCACCACCGTCCCTGAGGTGACCGTCCGTCTTCCGGGCTCACCGGGCCCTTGTCCGCGAGGGCCCGGCGCGCCGCTGACCTCCTGAAAGAACCGGGGGAAAGAACTACCCGCCCACCCACCCTCCCCCGCCAGGAAGCCCGCGTCACCCGTCCGGGTGACCGGCTTGCAGGAGCGGGATACGGACGGTTACGTTCGCCGCGCAACCCCACACAGACGACGGCCCCCGGCCGGGACGGCAATCCCGATCGAGGGCCTGACCGATCAGGAAGCGAAGCCCCTTCCCGATGGCTGACCCGCAGTCTAACGCGCTCCTGCGCGCCGCCGCCGGAGCTCCGACCTCCGGCGTGATCCACATCCGCACCCGGCTCACCGCCGACTTCACCGTGATCTCCAACGCCCTCGCCCAGCGACGCGGCAGCGCGGTCACCGTCGGCGTCGCGGCGTACATCGCCTCCCTGCCCGACGGCTCCCGCGTGAGCATCGCCGCCCTCTGCGAGCACTTCACCGAGGGCGAGATCCTGATCTCCCGCGCCCTCAGAGAGCTGGAGGAGGCCGGATACCTGGAGCGTCGCCGCGAGCGAACGCCCACCGGGCAGGTCCGTACCCGAACGTACTTCTACGACGTACCCGGCGACGATCCCGATCCGGACCCGGACGGGCCTCCCGAGCCGCCGAAGCCGCGTCGGCCCCGAAGGCATGCCACCGCCGCTGCGGTCCCACCCGTGTCCGAGCCTGCGGAGGAAACGGTGGCCGCGCCCGTACCGGCCGAGACGAAGACACCGATCTCGCTCGCCGACGCCGACCCCCGAGCCATCGCCGTACTCACCGCCCTGCGCCGGGTGGACCCCCGCCTCATCCTGTCCGCGCAGGAAGCCGCCCGCCTCGCCCCGGCCGTCACTCGGTGGCTCGCGGCAGGCCTCCTGCCCACACACATCACGGACCACCTCACCGCGGGGCTCCCGGACCACTTCCTGACCCGCCCGGCCGGCATCCTCGCCTACCGGCTCAAGGAGACTCCCCTTCCCCTGCCCGCACCGTCCCGAAGCCCAGAGCCCTCCGTACATCCGGCGGTCGTCCCCATGCGGAACTGCGACGGCTGCGACCGGGGGTTCCGTGCGACGGAGCCCGGCCGTTGCCGGGACTGCCGGACCGGGGGCCAACTCCGTGCGGCCGGCTGAGCCAATGACCGAGTGTGCGGTCCACCCGCAGGTGGGAGGCTTGATGTGGCACGATGCGGAATCCGGCGCCAAGAGGAGGTGGGGCATGGCCGACCGGTTCAAGGACGGACTTCTGACGCCCGTAGAGACCGCCTCCTGCCTTGAGATTCCGCAGTCGACCCTCACCTCGTGGCTGAAGGGCAGGGCCGCCGGAGCGCCACTGGTCCACCAGGTCGAGCCGGTGCGGAAGGGGCAGCCCTCGGTGCCGTTCATCGCCGTGGCCGAGGCGCACGTTCTTCGTTCTCTGCGTTCCCTGGGGCTCCGCATGAGCGAGATCAGGGAGGCGGCCGCCGCCGTACGGGACGCCTTCGACACCCCCTATGGCCTCGTTTCGAAGCGGATCGCCACGGATGGCGTGGACATCTTCATCGAGCACGGTTGGGGGGATCTTCGCAGAGCCCGCGACGGCCAGGTCCCCATCCAGGAAGTGGTCTCCGACTATCTCCGCTACCTCACCTGGGAGCCGGGTGACGACTTCCCCTCCAGCCTGCGACTGAGGCAGTATCCGGACTCGGTCCCGGTCGTGATCGATCCGAGGTTCGGCCACGGTCTCCCCGTGGTGGCCGCCAACCGCGTCACGGTCCAGGCCATCACCGACCTGTGGGAGGCCGGGGAGACCGTCGAGGACATCGCGTACGACTACGACATGACGCCTGAGCAGGTGGATGCGCTCTGCAGGGCTGTGGTGCACCTTGCCGCCTGAGTTCTTCCTCGACCGGAACCTCGGTCGCCGTGTCGCGGAAGGACTCAGAACCTGCGGGTGGACGGTTCACCGCATCGGGGACGTCTTTCCTGACGACGGGCAGGACGTTCCAGATGAGGAGTGGATCACTTACGGTCTCGACCGGTCCTGGGTCCCGCTGTCGAAGGACGGGCGGATCAAGACCCGGGACCTGGAGATCCGGCCCGTCCTGGAGCGTGAGGCGGTGCTGTTCTACCTGGACAACCAGCAGCTTCGCAGCGTCGAGATGGTCGAGCGGCTTGTCGCACGCCGCGACGCGATCCACCGGGCCGTCGAGAAGGGCGGTCCAGCAGCCTACGCCGTACGGCACGACCGGGTTGAGCGCACCTGGCCGTGACGGGCGGCGCCCCTGAGGGCACCTGCCCGTATGCGTTGCTGCTTCGCAGCGGGCGCCCACAGGGCGACAGCCTCGGCAACCGAACCTCATTCGGGACGAAGAGGCCGTGAGTCGGCCGGCCGGACTCGCCCCAAGCTCTCCGCATCGGCGTCTCGATGGCCGCGGGCGCCGGGCGGACGGGAGCCGGACGCGTCGGTGAAACGGCTCGTTCCTGAGCGACCGTGAGTACGATCTTGCCCTGGCTGTGCCCTCGGGCGGCGTGCCTTCCGTGCCCCTACCGCTCTCCAGGCGGCTCACCTTCGACTGGTGTCTTGGCAACGGGTGAAACGAGCCTTGTTGCCGACAGTCGTTCACGTGTCTCGGCCACTCTGACCGCTGAGCCTGCGCTGCGTGATGCTGGGGCCGGCAGCGGCTGTGCTCGGTCCTTGAGTCCTGTCAGCTCTCGTAGTGATAGCGGCACTGTGCGATCAGGACGCCATCCTCGGTGGCCTTGTAGATCAGTCGGTGCTCGTCGTTGATGCGGCGCGACCAGTAGCCCTGGAACCCGTGCCTGAGCGGTTCCGGTTTACCGATCCCCTCGTTGCCGTTCCGGGCGATGTCCGCGATGAGTGTGTTGATGCGCTTCAGGATCTTCCGGTCCTGAAGCTGCCACCACAGGTAGTCCTCCCAGGCACGGGAGGAGAAGGTGATCTTCAACTCGCGGCCTCTATTCGTCGGTCGCCAGCTCGCGTACGGTGCCACCGCCGTTTTCCAGCTCGTCGATGGACGCGAGCAGACGCCGGGCGTTCGCCGGGCTCCGCAGCAGGTACGCCGTCTCCTTCAGCGACTCGTAGTCCTCAAGGGAGACGATGACGACCGGCTCATGCCCGGCCCGGGTGATGACGACCTCTTCGCGGTCGTCGGTGACGGAGTTGAGCACCTCGGCGTACCGCGCGCGCGACTCGGAATACGTCATGGTCTTCATGATCAACCCTCCTTGAACGTACAAGAAATTGTACGTCTCTCCTTGTGGTGCGGCAAGCGCCGGCTTGGCCCGCAGGCCGTCGCGGAAGGCCGTGAAGTAGGCGTCGGGCAGGCGCAGGGACTCGCCGACGGCGTACTGGAAGGGCCCGGAGGCGACTTACGTCTCCCTCGCCCGGAGCCTGAGGCGGACGCCCGCTGACAAGGGGCTCCCGGCGCTGCTGTCGTCGGACGTGGTGGTTGCGCCGAGGAGGACGCGTGCTTCGGGCGGCCCGGGGACCGGAGCACTGCCGTACACCGGCGGTGTCGAGCAGGTGTCCGTCCCTCATAATCCCTGCGTGTCCGAGATCCCCTCACCGATACCGTCCTGCGCTGTTCCCGCAGGCACACCCGCATGGTCCTCCGAGGACACCGTCCGGTGGTCGCGCGCCCGCAGCGCGCCCTGGGCACGGCCGCTGTGGTCGGTCTGGGCGCTGCTGATCACGGTGGTGTGGGCCAACGCGGCGACGCCGGACCGGCCTTGCAGCGATGCCGCGCCGTGCGGCGCGGACTGGCTGGGTATGGCGGAGACGGGCCTGGCGGTGGGGCTTGTGTACTGGTTGGCCCGGCTGCCGGAGCTGACGCTGGTCGCCGCACCCGCCCTGGCGGCCGTCGTGGCGTGGCTGGAGCTGCCGGGCGCGGGGTCGATGACCATGGTCGCGAACCTCTCCGTGCTCGTGGCCCTGGGATTCGGCTGGGCCACCGCCCGCGAACGGATCGCTGCCCGTCACCGGCAGCGAGACTCGGCGCAGCGTGCAGCGGGCGTGCGGCACTCGCTGCCCGGCCCGGTGGGCCCGCTGTTGCGCGGGACGATCCCGATCAGCGCGGGGCTGCTGCTTCTCGGGGTGGCCGTCTTCTGCGTGACTCAGGGACTTGACGGCGTCCACACGGACCAGCACCGCGCGGAGCGTGCCGTGCGTACCACGGCGAAGGTGGTCGGCCGGGGCGATGCGGTGGTCCGGGTGCGCACCGACGACGCGCGGAGCCTGACCCTCGGTGCGTCCTATCCGGAGGACTACCGCATCGGCGAGACCGTGACCGTGCTGGAGGACGGGGCAGGGCGGAGCCTGGCAGCCGAACCGTACGACGCCCTCGGCTGGCAGTTGTCGGCCCTGGCCGCCGGTCTGCCGGGGGGCTCCATGCTTCTCACCGGTCTCCTCGCCCGACGCCGCGCCGCCACGCTGCGCCGCGCGCCCGTCCCGGTCCTGCGCGTGCTGGAACGCTCCGACGATGCCGGGCGGATCTGGATCTACGCGGGCGATGACACAGCCGGCCGTACGCCGGTCTTCGCTGGCCTCTTCGCGGCGGATCGGCCCGACACGGACGAGCCCGGGTCGCCGCATCGGGATGACGAGGTGGACGAGGAAGAGCCTTTCGCCGTCGATACGCGGCTGCGCGAGGCCGTCATGTTCGGCTCTCCCTATGAGGGCGGCGAACTGGTTCTCGCCACCACGGACCGGGACACCCGCCCCGTCGTCATCCGTACGGCCGGCCCCATTCGGCTGCCTCGCCCCGGCAAGGGACCGGCGCTCGCCACCCAAGCACCGACGGGCACCGCCCCCGTGGTCTTGGACGGCGGAGCCGGGACCGAGGCGGACCATGTCCCCGCGAACCTGGTTCCGACGGGACAGCCGTTGCGCTGGGGACCCGGCGCCCTGGCGCGCGCGAGTGGCGTGGCCCTGGCCCTGAGCCTCATGGCGGGCGTCACTTTCGTCAGCCGCTCACTCGTGACGGAAGGATTCGGCTGGAGAGCGGTTCTCCTGCCCGGCCTGCTGGCATGGAGCAGATCTGCCGCCGAGCTGCTCAATTGGCGTGTCACCGCAGACAGTTCGGGGCTGTGGCTGGCAGGGGGATGGAAGGTGCGGCAGGTGTCCTGGGAACGCTTGCGGTCGGCCCGTTACACGGACGAAGGGAGCGTAGAGATAACGACGGCGGACGGCAGCGCCTGGAGACTGCGGGGAATGGGGCTGCCCAAGGCGGAACGCCGGCTCGGCCTCCACCCTTCGTACGTCCGCATGGTCGAGGAGGTGACCGCCCTGCACGCACACCCGGAACTACGCCCTGCCGAACCCGTCCCACCCCGCGACCGCGGCTTCCCGCTGGGCCCTGGACTGCTCGTCCTCACGATCCTCGTGGCTGGTGCCTGGACTTTCCGCTGAGCACGGCGGGCGAACCATCTCCCGAGCCGACGCTGCCGTCCGGCAGAGCCGTGTGATGCGCCGCGAGCTCAGGGCACGAGCCGTCGCAGCCGACTGGCTGCCTCGGCCAGCACCTCGTCCCTTTTGCAGAACGCGAAGCGGACCTGGCTGCGGCCGGCGTCGGGGTCGTCGTAGAAGACGGAGTTGGGGATGGCGACGACGCCGCAGCGTTCGGGGAGGGCTCGGCAGAAGGCGTAGGCGTCCTTCTCGCCGAAGGGGGTGATGTCGGTGGTGATGAAGTACGTGCCCTGCGGCTGGTAGACCTCGAACCCGGCCGCGCGCAGGCCGTCGCCGAGCAGGTCGCGCTTGCGGCGGAGGTCGGCGCGGAAGTCGTCGAAGTAGGAGTCCGGCAGGCGCAGCGCCTCGGCGATCGCGTACTGGAAGGGGCCCGCGCTGACGTAGGTCAGGTACTGCTTGGCCGTCCGGACGGCAGAGACGAGCGGACCGTGCGCCGTGACCCAGCCGACCTTCCATCCGGTGAAGGAGAAGGTCTTCCCGGCGGACGAGATGGAGACGGTCCGCTCGCGCATGCCCGGGAAGGCCGCGAGCGGCACGTGCTCGGCGTCGTCGAACACCAGGTGCTCGTACACCTCGTCCGTGACGACGAGCAGATCCCGTTCGACGGCCAGCCCGGCGATCGCGGCCAGTTCCTCGCGGGTGAGCACGGTGCCGGTCGGGTTGTGCGGTGTGTTGATCAGCAGCAGCCGGGTGCGGTCGGTGACGGCGGCGCGCAGCTCGTCCAGGTCGAGGCGGAAGCGCGCGCCCCCGTCGCGGTGCGGCCGCAGGGTGACCGGTACGCGCCGGCCGCCCGCCATGGCGATGCAGGCGGCGTAGGAGTCGTAGTACGGCTCCAGCGCGATCACCTCGTCGCCGGGTTCCAGCAGCGCCAGCAGGGTCGCGGCGATCGCCTCGGTCGCTCCCGCGGTGACCAGCACCTCGGTGTCGGGGTCGTAGGCGAGGCCGTAGCGCCGCTGCTGGTGCGCGGCGATCGCGGTGCGCAGCTCGGGGACGCCGGGACCCGGCGGGTACTGGTTGCCGCGCCCGTCGCGCAGCGCCCGCACGGCGGCCTCGCGGACCTGCTCCGGGCCGTCGGTGTCCGGGAAGCCCTGGCCCAGGTTGATGGATCCGGTGCTCAGGGCGAGGGCGGACATCTCGGCGAAGATCGTCGTCCCGAACTCGGCGAGCCGACGGTTGAGGAAGGGGCGCACGCTGGAGGTCATGGCCGCCATCCTGCGCCGAAGCTCTGGAGTTCCTCAACTGACGTTCACGGATGAGCACCTGCGCCGGCACTCGCGCGCCCTGCGTGGTTGCTGGTGTCACCGGTCTCCTGCGGTCGCGAGGCGATCCGTGGCGGTGCAGTGTGGAAGGCGTGGGCTCCGGGACGGGACGTGTGGGTCTCGGGCAGCCGTGGCAGCCGAGCCGCGTGTTGCCACTGGTCCCTGTTGTGCTCATCGTTGTGATCACTGCCGCGGACGTCGCGTCTGGGCCGAGCATCACTCTCGGCCCCCTGCTGGTGGTCGCGCCCACGCTCACCGCGTGGTTCGCGGGCCCCTGGACGACGGGCGGCATCGGGGTCCTGGCCATGGCGGGCGAGGTGGTCAGCGGCTGGCGCACCGGATCGCTGGCTTCGCGGAACGTGGTGGTGGAGGTGATCGCTATAGCGGTGATCACCTCGTTGATCGTGTTCCTGTGTGCGGTGCGTGACCGGCGAGCACGCCAGCTGGCCCGGGTCCGGTCCGTCGCCGAGGCCGCCCAGCAGGTGCTGATGTGGCCGTTGCCGAGCCGGCTCGGCCCGCTGCGGCTCGCCTGTGTCTATCTGGCTTCCGAGGAGGAGGCCGAGGTCGGCGGCGACCTGTATGCCGCCACCCGCACCGACAGCGCGGCCCGCGTGATGATCGGCGACGTACGGGGCAAGGGCCTGCCCGCCCTGGGTGAGGCCGCCCTCCTGCTCGGCGCCTTTCGCGAGGCCGCCCACCACCACGCCTCCCTGCCCGACCTGGCCGTTTCCCTGGAACGCAGCATGACCCGCTACCTCGCCGACCTCGAACCGGAGGACGAGGCGGGAGAACGCTTCGTGACCGCTCTTCTGGTCGAGATCGCCGACGCCGAGCCCCTGGTCCGCATGACCAGCTGCGGCCACCCGGCACCCCTGCTGCTCGGCCCGGACAACACGGTCACCGTTCCCCGCCTCCACCCCGCGCCGCCACTCGGCGTCTGCGTCACGGATCCCGGCAACCACGCGGTCGATGTCCTGCCCTTCGGCCCTGGGGACACGTTGCTCCTGTACACCGACGGTGTCATCGAAGCCCGTGACCACCACGGCGTCTTCTACCCGTTCGCGGAACGTGCAGCCCAGTGGACCGGCCAACCCCCAGAGGCGCTGCTCCACCGCATCGAACGCGACCTGCTCGCCCACACCGGCGGACGCTTCGGCGACGACGTCGCCCTCCTCGCCGTCCACCGGGCCCCCATCCCCCACCACCCCGGCGACCACCTTCAGCGCGTCCAGCGCGGACATGCCGGCGTCAGCTCCGTCGGAGGGAGGCACGCGCTCGACCTTCGCCGCAAAGAGACACAAGATCGCGATCTGCAGCTGGAGCGCTAAGGGCTGTCCCGTAACTACCGACTCGGGTTAAATGGTCTTGCTGTGACTGGTGTGATCACGGCGTCCGAGCCGTCCTGGATAGCTGGCCGTCGCGACAGCCTGGGTTGATAACCTGTGGCGATGGACGAGGCATTGGACGAGGGGCCGTTCTTTCACGGCACAAAGGCCGAGCTGCGGGTCGGAGATCACCTCACCGCCGGTTTCCGTTCCAACTACCGGCCCGAAATCGTGATGAACCACATCTACTTCACCGCGCTGCGCGACGGCGCGGGACTCGCCGCCGAACTCGCCGCAGGCGACGGAGCCCCGCGAGTGTACGTCGTCGAACCGACCGGGGAGTTCGAGAACGATCCAAACGTCACCGACAAGAAGTTCCCTGGCAACCCCACCCGCTCCTATCGCAGCAGAGAACCGCTCCGGATCATTGGTGAGGTCACCGACTGGACGCGACAGACACCCGAAGCTCTCCAGGTGTGGCGAGACCGGCTGGCTGCAATCCGCATGGATGACCGCGCCGAAATCATCAACTAAGGATCGTTCCTCAACTACTGGTTCACGGCGAGATGATCTTGCTGTGGCTGGTGTGATCACGGCGTCCGAGCCGTCCTGGATAGCCCCGTTCACTGGGCTGAGCCCGCGCTACTTCGGCACGTTGGTGACCGCACTGCGCAGCGAGGGCGCTGACGAGGTGCGGCGCGGACGGCCGTGGGGCCTGCCTCTGGAGGACCGGGTGCTGCTGGTCGCGGCGTACTGGCGCACGAACTTGACGCTGCGCCAGCTGGCCCCGCTGTTCGGCGTCTCGAAGTCCGCCGCGGACCGCGTTATCGCCCAGCTCGGGCCGCTACTCGCGCTCCAACCGCGTCAACGGTTCCGCAACGACACCGTGCTCATCGTGGACGGCGCCCTGGTCCCTACCCGCGACCACACGATTGCCGAGCAGTCCCAGACATCTCATGTCGCTGGCGAGTCAAGTCGAGCCCATTAGCCGACCCCAGGTGGACGTTGCTCCCGCGCGGTCGCGCGCCGGGCGACGCGGTAGCGTCCTGGGCATGGTGGATGGTCCTGATGTGTCGGTGGCGCTGGGGGGCGGGGTGACCGACCGCTCGCAGGCCTGGGGCCTTGTGCGCTGGTTCAGTGGTGAGTGGATCGGCCGTCCTCTGCGGCCCGAGGACGGTTGTGCTGCGGACGAGCTGATGGCCGCGGAGAGTGTTCTCGGCTTCGAACTCCCCGCAGCCTTGCGCGAGGGATACGCGCTCTTGGGCCGCCGAGACGACCTGACCCGACAACAGGACCCCTTGGTCCCGCCGGCCGGGCTCTATGTCGACGACGCCCTTGGCGGAGTCCTGGTTTTCCGCCGCGAGAACCAGGACTGTGCGGCATGGGCGATTCCCCTCACCGCGATCGAGCAGGACGACCCTCCGGTGGTGGTGGAGTCACACCGGGGTTGGATTCCGTTCCTCGACCGGATGTCCCCGGCATGGGTCGAGTTGGTGCTGAGCGAATCGCTCTTCGCCGTAGGCAGCCTGTACGACGCCTGCGAGTTGCCAGACGCGCTGGTGCCCAGCCTCCAGGCTCGCTACGCCCGCATCGACCTGCCTGACCATCCGATGTGGGCGAGCGAAGAGGATTCACCCGTGCGCTGGTATGCGGCTCCTGGTCGATTGCTGCGCCGGGACGGCTTGCAGGATCACTGCTGGATCCATGCACGCGGTCACGCAGTCACCGATCTTGAGATCATCCGCGCAGACCTCCCCACCTCTTGGGTGGGCTGACCTCTTTGACGCAGTTCCGACTGCGCCGTGGATGGTCATGCGACCAAGGTGACGGAGCTGGCGAAGGCATGTTCGGGGTCGTAGAGCGTGCCGGCTTGCAGGCAGTGGTAGAGGCAGCCGAGCAGCTTGTTGAACAGGTTCCGAAGGGCGGCGGTGTGGCGTTCACCGCCGTCACGCCGGCGGTCGTAGTGGGCCCGCGGCCCTGCCGATCGGAGAGCCGCGAAGGCCCACATGTGACCGGCTCCGGCCAAGCGTTGATTCTTCACCGTGCGGGCTACGACGACGTGGCTGCGGCCGGAAGCTCGTGTCACCGGAACGGGGGCAGGCTTCCACCTCGCACAGCGGACCCTTGCACTCCCGCGCTCGGGCTCACCGGTGAGCTATTAGAACTACCGGTACTCCACTAACCATCAGGTCGTCATCGACGCCGACAGCCGCCTGGTCGTCGTGGTCGGCCGGCCCCTGCCCGGCAACCGCAATGACTGCAAGGCACGGGAGGAATCCGGCGCCAAGGACGCAGTCGGCAACACGAGGGCGATCGCGGACGGCGGTTATCCGGGCACCGGCCTGGTCATGCCCCACCGTCGCCGCCCGGGTGAGGAACTGCCCGACTGGAAAGTCGCACACAACACCTCCCACAAACAGGGCAGAGCCCGCGTCGAGCACGTCTTCGCCCGCATGAAGTGCTGGAAGATCCTGCGGGACTGCCGTCTCAAGGGAGAAGGGGTTCACCACGCCATGCGCGGCGTCGCCCGCCTGCACAACCTTAAACCTCGCGCCTTCACCGGCCGGGGTGTCCGAGGCGTGATCGGACAAGCGGGGAGTGCCTCTGATCTGGGGCGATGGGGCTTGTCCAGGGTCCGGTTCGTCGTCAGGGAAGCTGCACTCCTCAGGTGAAGAAGAGCATCGGGGTACCCGCGTGTCCGTGTCGGGATGATGGTCATGGAGTGGTTTCGCAGGGCGGTGCTCTGGGCGGGCACTGACTTGCGGACATCGGCGTGCTGCGGGCCAGTTGCCTCCGTTCGGCCGCATCCCGTCTGATCTGATCGGCGTGCTGCCCGCAGCCGGTCCTCGTGTACTTACCGCCGTCTGCCGTCGGGGACGTGCACCCCGCGACCGACGACCCGAAAGTCGTACGCACGGTGCGACGAGTAGACCCTATGATCACTCCGCCCCAGCATCCATCCGCTGCGGCCACACACGCCTCCGAGACAGGCCAAGACGATGACGAGCACCGCCCGCAAAGCTCCCTGGATCCTTGCCCGCTCCGCGCAGGCAGCGATAGTGGCGGCCGCCGTGGCGGACGCGTTCCGCTCGGCGGCAGTCCGGGATCACTATCTGCACCACACGGATGCGTCCCTGCACAAGTCGGGCTTCATCTCCATGATCTTCCTCTATCTGATGAATCTTGCGATCGTGCTGTTCCTCGTGTGGCTCGCCCGGTCCCGGCGCAACGCCCAGGAGCTGTCCCCCCAGGCCTCGGTCCCGAGTCGGGGCTGGACGATCGGCGCGTGGTTCATACCAGTGGTCAACTTCTTTGTCCCGCGCCGGTTCGTCCTCGACATCGGGCGCGCGAGTTCCGCGTCGTGGGAGCAGAAGCGAGACACGACACTGGTGAACCTGTGGTGGGTCGCCTGGATCACGCACGCGGTGGTGCTCGTGGTGGGGGGCTGGGTGGCCCCGGGGTCGACGGCCTTCCTCGTGGTGGCGGAGGCGCTCATGATCGCGGCGGCCGTGCTGCTGGGGCTCGTCATCGAGCGCATCACGGCGTTGCAGAGCGCCGCGCTCGGCGCCACCGTTCCGGTCGCACCTCTCGCCCAGGCGTGAGGCAGTTCCCCCGATGCACTCCCCCACAGCGACGTGCTGTGCTGCGCGCGTGACCGGCAATTACCTGGCCTCGTGGAACCCGGCGCCCACCCGACGTGACAACCGGGCCGTCAACCTGCCCCAGCCCCGGAAAGACCGCACCTCGACGCAAACACAGAGTCCCCGTCAGCACACCGACGAGGACTCATGAACGATCGAGGCTAGGCTGAAGACATGGACTGGGGGCCCTTGCTCGGCACGGCACTTGGCGCGCTTGTGGGCGTCGGCTCGACCGTGATCGTCGATCGTGTCCGGTGGCAGCGTGATCAGACGGCACGGCAGCGGGACATAAAACGTCAGCTCTACGGCGAATACTTGGCCGCACTGATGCGGACGAGGAATCAGTTGAAAGACATCGCGTCATCATCTCTCGGCGCAGAGGATCGTGCCCTACAGGCTGCAGAATCATTCCGCGAGGGCGGGGCCTACGAGCTGCGATATCAGATGTCCATCACCGCTTCCGCGGTCGTCGTCGAGCACTCAGATGCTTCCCTCAGGCGACTGCGAGAGGTACGGAACCAGATCCAAGAGGGCGTCACTGGCGATGACCTCAAAGAGGCCTACAGCATAATGATGACCACTGTCAAGGCACTCTGGGACGCGATGCGCTCGGACCTCGAAGCAGGCGAATGACATCCGTCCATCGCGCGAGCACGGGACGCGCGCCCTGCGGCACTTCTCTGCATTCGCGTTGCTGGACGCGGGCGAGAGCATCAAGGCCGTCAGCGAGTACATGGGACATGCTGACCCGGCACTGACGCTGCGGGTGTACGCCCACCTGATGCCCGACAGCCGCGAGCGTGCCCGTCGCGCCATTGACTCGGTGTTTCAGAGCATCTTCCACGAAGATCACGGCCCACAGACGGTCCAGTGCGGCACGGATGGCCCCTCGACTGCATTTCTGTACAGGTCAGGGGACGTTTTCCTAGAGGGACCCTCAGAAGTTCCTCAACTCTGCTTTGGCCGGTGGAAGACGAGGGCATCCCCCGTTCACCCGGGAAAACGGAGGGGCTTTTCGGGGCCGCCCGGGGGGATACGGAAGGGGGACGAGGTCATGATTGTCGGCATCGGTGTGGTGATCGTCTGCATCGCCATCGTGGTGAGCCTCGTGAGGGACCGCCGCAGGCGCGGCCGGAAGGCCGCTTCGCGGGCGACGGCCCGAGGGGCGCGGACGCGGGGGTTCTCGCGCACCAGCGGCGGCAGCAGTGGTAGTAGCAGCAGCGGCAGCAGCAGTGACAGCGGCAGCAGTTGGTGGGCCGGCGACTCCTCCTCGGGCGGTCACCACTCCGGGGGGCACCACTCCTGTGGAGGGGGCCACTCCTGCGGCGGCCACTCGTCCTGCGGGTCGTCGTGCGGCGGGGGCGGATGCGGCGGAGGCAACTGACACGGGGGGCAACTGATGCGGGGGACGCGGCCGACACGGGGGACGTCGCCAACCCGGGGGACGGCTGATACGGGGGATGCGGCCGACCCGGGGGCGCGGACGGGGGAGGGGGCGGCCGGCGGGAGGGGGACGGCCGGCGAGAGGGAGGCCGGTGAGGGGGGGCCGGTCTCCCGCGGGGGTCACGCAGCCGGGTCGCGTGTGCCCGTCGGGATGTTCTCCCGGCGGGCACGCGGCAGGAGGCCTGCCGGCGGGAGCGACGTGAGCGACACGGGGGAGCGTCACCCGGCCGAGGGGGCGCGCGGATGCGTGACGTCCGTATCGTGCGCTACCGCGCGCCCGACCGGGGCTGAAGGGGCGCATCCGTCAGCCGCGCCAATGCCCCTGGCGTACGCCGTAGTTGAACAGATGCGCTGTTGAGCCCTCGGGGGGATGGAAACCGTGCGCTCTTGGGTAAAAACGCTGTGGCGACGCCGCAGTTCGTGATTCCCTCTCAACCACCGAAGCAGCCCGCGGACGCCCTTCGGACACCTGTCCCGCAAGCGTCCTCCCCACCGGGCCGACCGGACGTACCACCCGACTGGCCGGGCCGGCCTCGTCCGCCAGTGCCACGACCGGGGTGCGCCGGACCCACTCCTCACCTTGCGTGCCAGCGGAGCCGACCCATGCTCACGACCCTGAACACCTCGTACACCGACACGCGTGCGGCCGACCTCGCCTGGACCATGGGCCGTGAGCCGCTGCCCGCGCTCGCCGCACTCGACCTCGAACTGTTAGGCACACGGCTGCAGTTGAGACTGCTCGGTGCCTCCCACCAGGTACTTCTCGAGGAGGAGCGGGGCATCTGTTCGGAGACGGTGGCGTGCATCGCGGGCTCCAGCGCCCCGCTGCCGCTGGGCGTGGCCAAACGGGTCGACGACTGGGAGTACGAGTTCGCGGCCCAGGTCGAGGTCCTCTCGCCCCGTTCTTTCGCGGACCGCGCCCAGGAGTTGCTGGCCCTGGTCTCCGACCACCCCCATGGCCTGGTCGGCGTCTTCCCCGGAAGCCCGTACGCGTTCACGGCGATGGTGGCCCGGCACCACGAGGGCCAGGTCCACTGGCGCACCTGGCACGCCTATCCGCAGGACGGCCAGTTGGTCGCGACCCGGACCCGGGTCGGGATGAGGACACCGGCGGCGCGGGCCGACGACGCCCCGTCCCGGCTCAGCCCCTCCCTGGTGTGAGGAGGCGACGGTTCCACCGATGCGGTCCCCTACGTCCTGTTCCACAGGTGCAGTTCCCTCCGTGCGGTTCCCTCCGGGCAGTTCCACACGTGTGGGTGACAAAGCCCGCCGCGCCCCTGACGTAGCGTTCCCAGCGTGATCGAACCGCACGCGCCCGCACCACCCGGCGTGCCGCGCTCCTGGGGCGAGGGCGGCACGGCCGAGGCGCGGCTGCCCGTGCGCCCCGGCACCGGACGGTTCCTCGTCCTCGTCGGCGTGCTCGTCTGCGCGGCCTGCGGACTCGTGTACGAACTCGAACTCGTCGCCCTGTCCTCGTACGTGCTCGGGGACTCCGTCACCCAGGCCTCCGTCGTGCTCTCGGTGATGGTCTTCGCGATGGGCATCGGCTCGCTCGCCGCGAAGCGGCTCCGCTTCCGCGCCGCCGCCGGTTTCGGCGCGGTGGAGGCGGTGCTCGCGCTCGTCGGCGGTTCGAGTGCCATGGCCCTGTACGCGGTCTTCGCCTGGACCGGTGACTGGGGCGGCGTCTGGTCCGGCGGACCGCGCTGTCTGCTGGTCGGCTTCTCGCTCGCGATCGGCCTGCTCATCGGTGCCGAGGTGCCCCTGCTGATGGAGCTGATCCAGCGCATCCGCCGCCAGGACGCGGGCGGTGTGGTCGCGGACCTCTTCGCCGCGGACTACGTAGGTGCGCTGGTCGGCGGCCTCGCCTTCCCCTTCCTGCTGCTCCCGCAGCTCGGGCAGCTCACCGGCGCCCTGCTCACCGGGGCGGTCAACGCGGTCGCGGGCGGTGCCCTGGTCCTCGGCCTGTTCCGGCGGGACCTGAGCCGCCGCGGCCGCTGGCTGCTGCTGACGGCCAACGTCGTCGTGCTGGTGCTGCTCGGCACGGCGGCCGCCCTGGTGGGCGACTTCGAGCGGGCCGCACGCCAGGCGGTGTACGGGGGCCACGTCCGGGTCGCGGCGCGCGGCGAGGCCCAGGAGGCGGTGCTCACCGGCGGCACCCAAGGCCGCCCCCTGGACCTCTTCCTCGGCGGCCGGCTGCGGGTGGACGGCAGCGACGAGCGTCTCTACCACCAGGCGCTGGTGCACCCCGCGATGAGCGGCGGACCGCACGCGCGCGTGCTCGTGCTCGGCGGCGGCGACGGCCTCGCGGTGCGCGAGGTGCTGAGCCGGCCCGGGGTGCGGCGGGTCGACGTGGTCGAACCGGACCCGGCGGTGGTCCTGCTGGCCCGCCGCGACCGGGCCCTGTCCGCGCTGAACGGCCACGCCTTCGCCGACCCGCGGGTCCGGGTGCGGACGGCGGACCCGTTCTGCTGGCTCAGACGCCCCCGGGGGACGTACGACGTGGTGATCGCGGACCTCCCGGACCCGGGCATCGCGGAGAGCACGAAGCTGTACGCACAGGAGTTCTACGGCCTGGCCCGCCGCGTGCTCGCGCCGGACGGCCGTCTGGTGGTGCACGCGGGCCCGGTGGTCTCCCGCCCGCGCGTCTTCTGGACGGTGGAGGCGACGGTGCGGGCGGCGGGCCTGCGTACGGTCCCGTACCGCGTCCCCGCCCGCGCCGCCGCCGGCGACGGGCAGTCCGCGGGCGGCCCGGACGGCACCGGGCGTTCCGCGGGTCTGTCCCAAGCCCCGGACGACTGGGGTTTCGTGCTCGCGGCCCGGACCCGCCCGGTGCTGACCCTGGACCCGCGCACGCCGCGCCTGCCGGCGCTGACCCCGGCGTCCCTGCGGGCGGACGCACGGGAGGCGGCGCGCACCCGGCTGCCGGACCTGCCGCCCTCGACGCTGCTGCACCCGCGGTACACACACTGAGGCCCCCCGTCCTCCACCCTTCTCGGCCGTGTGAATCCTGCGCCGTACGGGTGCGGTTCGGGCTGTGCTGGGTAGGCTCGGCAGACATGGAGCATGAGGTGTTCGTTCCGGTTCCCCTCGATCGGCTCGGCCGGGCGTTGGCCGATCCCGCACGGGTGGCGCGTGCGATCCCCGGCCTCCAGCAGGACGCCGGCACGGACCCCGTGGCCGGCCGGCTGAAGGTCCGGGTCGGCGGCCACACGATCACCTACCGCGGCACGCTGCGGATCGCGGGGCAGGACGACGGCTCGTACCTGGTGGAGGGCGAGGCCGCCGAGGTCCGCGGCACCGGCGCGGTGAAGCTGTCCCTGTCCGTACGTCTGCGCCCGGCCGAGGGCGGCACCACGGTCGTGTTCACCGGAACGGCCGCGGGGGACGGCCGGATCGCGGAACTGCCCGCGGACGCGGTGGCGTCGGCGGGGACACGGCTGCTGAGCCGGTGCGCGGAGAACCTGGGGGAGGCCCTGCCGCCCGCTGGGGCGGAGACGGGGCGCGCGGCGGAGCACCTGGCCGAGGCGGCCTCCTCGGGGCCCGGCGCCGAGGTGTTCGAGGAGTCGGCGGAGGAGACGGGCGAGGCGGCGGCTGAGGGGACGGGCGAGGCGGCGGGCAAGGAGACGGGCGAAGAGCCGGCTGAGGGGACGGGCGGCGCGTCTTCGGGGGCGGAGGAGCCCAGGGCTCCCGGGGCCCCCGCGTCCCCCGCGCGTCCCTCGGTCTTCGACGCCGACATCCCCCCGTCGTCCCTCGATCCGTTCGCGGACGACGAGGACGAGGACGAGGACGACGACGAGGACGAGGACGAGGACGGCTTCGAGGGCGACGACGAGCCTCCGGCCGAGGCGGCGCACGCCCGGCGCACGATGATCGGTCGTAGCGCCGAGGAAGTCGACCACGCGCCCCCGCGCGGCCGCTACGCGCCCGTTCCGGCCCCGGAGACCACGACCGTCACCATCACCCTGCGCTGGGCCGCCCCGGCGGCAGCCCTGCTCGTGGCCTCGGCCGTCGTGGCGGGCCGCCTGCTGCGCCGCCGCCGGTGACGGGCGACGGCATGTCCTCTTGATCGGGGAAGTAGGGTCGGCCTCGTGAGTAACGACGAGATCACGTTGGCCGCGGGAGACGCGGAAGTCGTGCTGGCGCCGGCGAACGGCGGGCGGGTGCGGAGCCTGAGCGTCGGCGGCACGGAGCTGCTGCGGCAGGGCGAGCGGTACGGGTGCTTCCCGATGGTCCCCTGGTGCGGGCGCATCCGGAACGGCATGTTCCGCGACGGCGGCACGGTCTACCAGATGCCCCTCAACGCCCCGCCGCACGCCATCCACGGCACCGCCCGCGACGGCGCCTGGAGCGTGGCCCGCGCCGAGCGGACCGAGGCCGTCCTCACCTACGACCTGGTCGCCCCCTGGCCGTATGCGGGCCGGGTCACCCAGCTCGCCTCGCTCACCCCCGACGCGCTCACGCTGACCATGTCGGTCGAGACGTACGACTCCTCCTTCCCGGCCCAGGTCGGCTGGCACCCGTGGTTCCACCGCACCCTCGGCGGCGAGGACGTGCGCCTCGGCTTCGCCCCCGCCTGGCAGGAGGAGCGCGGCGAGGACCACCTGCCCACCGGCAACCGCATCGACCCCGAGCCCGGCCCCTGGGACGACTGCTTCGGCATGCCCGGCGGCGTCGACGTCACCCTCACCTGGCCGGGAGTGCTGGAACTGCGGGTCACCAGCCGCGAGGAGTGGGTCGTGGTGTACGACGAGCAGCCGGAGGCGGTGTGTGTGGAACCGCAGACCGGCCCGCCGAACGGCCTCAACACCCTTCCGCGCCTGGTCACCCCCATCGAGCCGCTGGAGGCCACGACGACCTGGACCTGGCGCCGCCCTTAAGCTGACGGGCATGAGTGACGTACGCGGTGAGCTGTTGCAGCAGATCAAGGACAAGGCCGTGGTGCACGGCAAGGTGACCCTGTCGTCGGGCAAGGAAGCCGACTACTACGTCGACCTGCGCCGCATCACGCTCGACGGGGTGGCCGCCCCGCTGGTCGGTCAGGTCATGCTCGACCTGACCGCCGACCTGGACTACGAGGCGGTCGGCGGCCTGACCCTGGGCGCCGACCCGGTGGCCACCGCGATGCTGCACGCCTCCGCCGCGCGCGGGAGGACGCTCGACGCGTTCGTCGTCCGCAAGGCCGGCAAGGCGCACGGCCTGCAGCGGCGTATCGAGGGCACCGAGGTCGCCGGCCGGCGGGTGCTGGCCGTCGAGGACACCTCCACCACCGGCGGCTCGGTGCTGACCGCCGTCGAGGCGCTGCGGGAGGCCGGTGCCGAGGTCGTCGCGGTCGCCACGATCGTGGACCGGGCGACCGGCGCGGCCGAGGCGGTCGCCGAGAAAGCGGGGGTGCCGTACCTGTTCGCGTACTCCAAGGACGAACTGGGCCTGGACTGAGGCAGGAGTTTTCCACAGGCTGGACACGGTGTCCGGAGGCATCCGGCTCCGTCTGCGAAGATGGGGCCGACGATGACGTCACTCCCTAGGTCAGGGCCGTACGCACGCAGAACGCAACCCGCAGAACAAGGAGCGGACAGATGCCCATCGCAACCCCCGAGGTCTACAACGAGATGCTCGACCGGGCGAAGGCAGGCAAGTTCGCCTACCCGGCCATCAACGTGACGTCCTCCCAGACCCTGCACGCGGCCCTGCGCGGTTTCGCGGAGGCGGAGAGCGACGGCATCGTCCAGATCTCGACGGGTGGCGCCGAGTTCCTGGGCGGTCAGTACAGCAAGGACATGGTCAGCGGTGCCATGGGCCTGGCCGAGTTCGCGCACATCGTCGCCGAGAAGTACCCGGTCAACATCGCGCTGCACACCGACCACTGCCCGAAGGACAAGCTCGACGGGTATGTGCGTCCGCTGCTGGCGATCTCCGAGGAGCGGGTCAGGGCCGGCCGCAACCCGCTGTTCCAGTCCCACATGTGGGACGGCTCGGCGGAGACCCTCGCCGACAACCTGAAGATCGCTCAGGAGCTGCTGGAGCGCGCCCGGGCCGCGAAGATCATCCTCGAGGTGGAGATCACCCCGACCGGCGGCGAGGAGGACGGCGTCTCCCACGAGATCAACGACTCCCTCTACACGACGGTCGACGACGCGATCCGCACGGCCGAGGCGCTCGGCCTCGGCGAGAAGGGCCGCTACCTGCTGGCCGCGTCCTTCGGCAACGTGCACGGCGTGTACAAGCCGGGCAACGTCGTCCTGCGCCCCGAGCTGCTGAAGGAGCTGAGCGAGGGCGTCGCCGCCAAGTTCGGCCGCCCCGCCGACAGCAAGCCGTTCAACTTCGTCTTCCACGGCGGCTCCGGCTCCACCGAGCAGGAGATCCGGACGGCGCTGGAAAACGGCGTGGTCAAGATGAACATCGACACCGACACGCAGTACGCCTTCACCCGCCCCATCGCCGACCACATGTTCAAGAACTACGACGGCGTCCTGAAGGTCGACGGCGAGGTCGGCTCCAAGAAGACCTACGACCCGCGCACCTGGGGCAAGGTGGCCGAGGCGTCGATGGCCAAGCGCGTCGTGGAGGCCTGCGGCCACCTCCGCTCGACCGGCAACAAGATCAAGTAGCCGCGGTTCCCGAAGAATTCGGCGGATGACCGACGGGCCCGGCCACCGGGCCCGTCACCCCTCTGGCCCTGGAGCGGCCGACGCGGGATGATCTCCCCATGGCTGTCACCGCACGTCAGGCCCCCGCCGTCCGGGTGGGTTCCCCGCAGGGCACATGGATCCTCTTGACGACCGTGCTCGGCTCCAGCATGGCGCTGCTGGACTCCACCGTCGTCAACGTCGCCCTCCCCCGCATCGGCCGCGACTTCGACGCGAGCCTCTCCGCCCTGCAGTGGACCGTCAACGCCTACATGGTCACGCTGGCCGGTCTGATCCTCCTCGGCGGCGCCCTCGGTGACCGCTTCGGCCGCCGCAGGATCTTCGTCCTCGGGGTGGTGTGGTTCGCGAGCGCGTCCTTGCTGTGCGGCCTCGCCCCCACCCCGGGCGTCCTCATCGCCGCACGCGCCCTGCAGGGCATCGGCGGCGCCCTGCTGACCCCCGGCTCGCTCGCCCTCATCCAGGCGTCGTTCCACCCGGACGACCGTGCGCGGGCGGTAGGCCTGTGGTCCGGCTTCGGCGGAATCGGCGCCGCCATCGGCCCGTTCGTCGGCGGCTGGCTGGTGGACGGGCCGGGCTGGCGCTGGGTCTTCCTCCTCAACGTCCCGCTGGCGCTGCTCTGTGTGCCCATCGCCCTGCGGCACGTCCCCGAGTCCGCCGACGGAGGCGAGCACGGCCGCTTCGACGTCCTCGGCGCCGTCCTCGGCGCCCTGTCCCTCGCCCTGGTGACGTACGCCCTGATCGAGGCCCGCTCCGGTTCCCCGGCCGTGCCCGTCCTGGGGGTCGCGGGCGTCGCCGCGGGCATCGCCTTCGGGTACGTCGAGAAGCACCGCGCCGACCCGATGATGCCGCCCGACATCTTCTCCTCCCGCCAGTTCACATCGGTCAATCTGGTGACCCTCTGCGTCTACGCGGCCTTCGGCGGCTTCTTCTTCCTCACCGCCCTCCAGCTCCAGGTGGTGTCGGGGTACTCGCCGCTGGGGGCCGGTACGGCACTGCTGCCCACCACCGTCCTCATGCTCCTGTTCTCGGCCCGCTCCGGCGCCCTGGCCGAGCGCATCGGGCCACGCATCCCGCTCACCGTCGGCCCGCTGCTGTGCGCGGCGGGCATGCTGCTGATGCTGCGCGTCGGCAAGGACGCCTCGTACGCGGCCGACGTCCTGCCCGCGCTGCTGGTGATGGGGGCGGGCATGGTCACCCTGGTCGCCCCGCTGACCGCGACCGTGCTCGCCTCGGTGGACACCGCCCGGGCGGGCCTGGCCAGCGGCATCAACAACGCGGCGGCCCGCGCGGCCGGACTGGTCGCGGTGGCCGCGCTGCCGCTGCTGACCGGCATGGGCCCGGAGGCCTACCGCGCGGCGGACGCGTTCGACGCCGCCTTCCGCCGTGCGATGCCGCTGTGCGCGGGCATCCTGGCGGTCGGCGCGGTGCTCGCCTTCGCGACCGTGCGCCGCCCGGGGGCGGACTCCCAGCACCCCGAGTGCCGCACACACGGCTGGCTGACGTCCCCACCCCTGGAAACCCCGCGCGAGACCGGCACCCCCGGCACCGACGCGACGCCGTGACGGCGTGCGCGCCGCCACCGTTCCCGGGCGTGGTGACGGGGTGCGCGCCACGGGGCGGGCGGGTGCGGTGCCCCTGTCTCCGCCGCGCTCCGGCGGGGTGAGGGCAGCCGGTGCCGGTCATGGGTGATGGCGCACACTGGGACCCATGACCCTTCACGAGAACCTCCTCGGGGGCCCGCCCCCGACCCGTCTGCCCGACGACCCCGAGCCGCGCGAACTCCTCGCGAACGGCGTGGCGCCCGCCGAGGTCGCGGCCAGGTACCCGGCCTCCTCGCTCGCCTGGGCACAGCTCGCCGACGACGCGTTCGCGCGGGACTCGGTCGTCGAGTCGTACGCCTACGCCCGGACGGGCTACCACCGCGGCCTGGACGCCCTGCGCCGCAGCGGCTGGAAGGGCCACGGACCCGTGCCCTGGGAGCACGAGCCGAACCGCGGCTTTCTGCGTGCCCTGCACGCCCTCGCGCGCGCCGCGCACGCCATCGGTGAGCAGGACGAGTACGAGCGCTGCACACAGTTCCTGAAGGACTCCTCGCCGACCGCGGCCCAGACGCTCGGCTAGCGGCGAAGCAGCGGCGAAGACGCCCCGGGCCGGCGGCGAGGGTCCGGGACGGTGGCGAAAGAGTGGGCGAGGCCCGCCTGTGACCAGGCGGGCCTTGCGGGGCCCGGGTGCCTCACGCAGGATGCGGGTGGGGACCGGGGCCCCCGTGCCGGCATCGGCAGGGGCGGACCGCTACCCGGAGCACATCACAGGAGACAGCGATGTCCCAGCAGGCTCATCGGTCCGAGGAGACTCAGGAGCCCGAGACCCCGCATCTCGATTTCCAGGGCACGACGCCGTACGAGGACTACGTCAAGGCGGACGTGCTCACCCACCTCCAGCACACCCTCTCCGACGACCCGGGAGAGATGGTCTTCCTCGTCACGACCCAGGTGATGGAGCTGTGGTTCACGGTGATCGTCCACGAGTGGGAATCCGCGGCCCGCGCTCTGCGCGAGGACCAGGTGCCGACGGCGGTCGACGCGCTGAAGAGGTCCGTACGGGAGCTGCACGCGCTCAACGAGTCCTGGTGGCCCCTCGCGCAGCTGACGCCCGCGCAGTTCAACTCCTACCGCTCCGCCCTCGGCGAGGGTTCCGGCTTCCAGTCGGTGATGTACCGCCGTATGGAGTTCCTGCTCGGCGAGAAGTCCTCGTCCATGCTGGTCCCGCACCGGGGCGCGCCGCGCGCGTACGCCGAACTGGAGAAGGCGCTGCACGAGCCGAGCCTGTACGACGAGGTGCTGCGGCTCCTCGCGCGGCGCGGGCACCCGGTCCCGGATGCGGTGCTGCACCGTGACGTCTCCCTGCGCTACGAGCCCTCGGAGCAGGTGGAGGCGGTGTGGACCGCCCTGTACTCCGGGGATCCGGCGGACGAACTCGCCCGGCTGGGCGAGGTGCTGACCGATGTGGCGGAACTGGTGTGGCGCTGGCGCAACGACCATCTGCTGGCCACCCGGCGCGCGATGGGCGCCAAGCCCGGCACCGGCGGTTCCGCCGGGGTGGCCTGGCTGGAGAAGCGGGCGCAGAAGAACGTCTTCCCCGAGCTGTGGACGGCGAGGTCCCATGTCTGATCAGGCCGAGAAGGCAAGGAACCTGGACGCGGCGGACGACCTGGCCGCGCTGCGGGCGAAGTTCGTCCTCGACGAGGCCGTCTACCTGGACGGGAACTCGCTGGGCGCCCTCCCGGCGGCCGTGCCCGGCCGGATGGAGGACGTCGTCCGCAGACAGTGGGGGCGCTTGCGGATCCGCTCCTGGGACGAGAGCGGCTGGTGGACCGCGCCGGAGCGGATCGGCGACCGGATCGCCCCGCTGGTCGGGGCGGCGCCCGGGCAGATCGTGGTGGGCGACTCGACCAGCGTCAACGTCTTCAAGGCGTTGGTGGCGGCCGTGCGCATGGCCGCGCGGGACGGGGACGGCCGGGACGAGATCCTGGTCGACGCGACGACGTTCCCGACGGACGGTTACCTCGCCCAGTCGGCGGCGCGGATGACCGGCTGCACCCTGCGCCCGGTGGTCCCGGCCGAGGTACCGGGCGCCCTGACCGGCCGTACGGCGGCGGTGCTGCTGAACCACGTCGACTACCGCACGGGCCGGCTGCACGATCTGCCCGGCCTGACGGCCGCGGTGCACGCGGCGGGCGCGGTGTCGGTCTGGGACCTGTGCCACAGCGCGGGCGCCCTGCCCGTCGGCCTGGACGCGCACGGCGTCGACCTGGCGGTCGGCTGCACCTACAAGTATCTGAACGGCGGCCCGGGCGCACCCGCCTACCTGTATGTGCGGCGGGAGCTGCAGGACCGCTTCGACTCCCCGCTGCCGGGCTGGAACTCGCATGCGGAGCCGTTCGGTATGCACAGCGCGTACGAGCCGGCGGCGGGCGCGCCGCGCGGCCGTGTCGGCACCCCGGACATCCTGTCCATGCTGGCCCTGGAGGCGGCACTCGAGGTGTGGGACGGGGTGTCGATCGACGCGGTGCGCGCCAAGTCCCTCGCGCTCACGGACTTCTTCCTGGAGTGCGTGGCGGCGTACGTCCCCGAGGGCCGGGTGGAGTCGCTGACCCCGGGGGCCCACGCGGAGCGCGGCAGCCAGGTCGCGCTGCGGTGCGAGGGCGCGGGCGACGTGATGAAGCGGCTGATCGCGGGCGGTGTGGTCGGCGACTTCCGTCCGCCGGACGTGCTGCGCTTCGGGTTCACCCCGCTGTACGTGGGCTTCGCGGACGTGGAGCGGGCGGCGCGGGTGCTGGCGGAGGTGGTGTCCTGACCCTGGAGTGAGCCCGGCGGCGGCACCGTCAAGGTCACCTGTGGCGGGCCGGCCGGTGGCCCCGCACACCGCGGTGCCACCGGCCCTCTCCGCACCTCACCGAGGTCCCTCACCGAGCGTGACAACCCCGTGTGGACGCGCGTCACCCGCCTGATACCGTCCCCGCCAACGGCCGGTTTCCTGACGGCCGATGCGTACGCATCCCCGTTTCACCGCTGAGAGGTTGGAGCATGCCGGACGACGCCCCCCCGCGATCCCGCAGAGCCGGACGACGCGTCCGCCGCGGAGGAGGCGTCCGCCTTCTCGCACCCGCCGGTTGACCCCGATGCCACCGCCGCCTATGGCGACCACCCCGACCAGGTGATCGACTTCTACGCGCCCCGGCAGACGGACCCGGCGGGCGCGGGCGCCACGGTCCCCGCCCCCCTGGTCGTCGTGGTGCACGGCGGCGCGTGGCGGGCGCCGTACGACCGCCGGCACATCACCCCGTTCGCGGACTTCCTGGCCCGCCGGGGCTTCGCCGTGGCCAACGTCGAGTACCGCAGGGGAGCGCTCCTCCCGTCCCAGTCCGACGGCTCCGCGGGCCCGGGTGGCATGGGGCCGGTGGCGGGCCGCTGGCCGGACACCTTCGAGGACATCGCGGCGGCGTTCGACGCGCTCCCGGCGCTCGTACGCGAGGCGCTGCCGCAGTCCGACCAGCGCCGCACGGTGATCACCGGGCACTCCGCGGGCGGTCACCTCGCGCTGTGGGCGGCGGCCCGCCATGTGCTGCCGGCGGACTCCCCCTGGCGCACGGACCGCCCGGCTCCGCTGCGCGGCGTCGTGGCACTCGCCCCGATCGCGGACTTCCACATCGCCGAGAAGCTGGATGTGTGCGGCGGGGCGGCGGTCCAACTCCTCGGTGGCGCGGGCTCGTTCGCCGAGCGCCGGCCGTACGCGGACCCGGCTCTGCTGCTGCCCACCGGCATCGCCACGACCATTGTCCAGGGCCGCCGGGACATCGAGGTCCCGCTGGCGGTCGCCGAGTCGTACGCGGAGGCGGCGGCGAAGGCGGGCGAGGTCGTGGGCCTCACGCTGCTGGAGGACGTGGGCCACTTCCCGCTGATCGACCCGGCGGCGGACGCGTGCGCGGTGGTGGCGGAGGAGATCGCACAACTGGCGTGGTAGCCCCCGGTCCCGGTCCGGGTCATACCCGTCATACCTGAGAGCCAGTTCCCGGATGGGCTCCCTGGCGTGACGCCGACGACGGATCACGCTCCGTAACTTCCTTCTCGTGACGGCCTGATGAGCGGGCCGTCGGGAGGGGAAGGGCGCCATGGGAGTCCGGGGGACAGGGACGGTCGCGGTCGCGTACGCCGACGGGAGGGGGAGCGGCGGCGGGGACCGGAGCGGCAGGGACCGGAGCGGCGACGGGCGCCGGGAGCGGGGCGGGATCGCTCGTCCGGGAAGCCCCGGCCGGCCGTTGCTCGGGCGTCTGCGCCGGGCCCTGCTCGCCGTGCTGATCACGGGGGCCGTCGTGGTGCCCCTGTCGGCCGCCGTGCACCCCCGGATCCCGGCCCCGCCGCCGGCCCGGCTCGCCCCCCTGTCGGCGGTCACGCTCGCCGGGACGTACGACGCCAACCGCGCCGACGCCGCCGAGGCGTCCCGGATGGCCGCAGCGCACGGCGACCGGGGGCGTGCCGCGGTGGACCGCGCCCTGGCCTCCCCCTCCCGAGACCTCCTGGCCTTCGACGGCCGGGGAGCCGGCCGGGTGACCGAGGTCCTCGGCGACCTGACCGCGGCGGAGCACATCGCGGTCCTGGTCCCGGGTTCCGACACGACCCTGGACACCTACGCCCGGTTCCGCGCGGGCGCGCTCGCCCTGCACCGCGCCACGGGTCCGCGTACCGCGGTGATCGCCTGGCTCGGCTACGACACGCCCCGCATGCTCAGCACCGCCGCGCTCACGACGAGCCGCGCCGAGCGGGGCGCGCGCGGGCTGGACCGGTTCGTGGGCGAACTCCGGGCGGCGGTGGGCCGGTTGCCGGACATCTCCCTCCTCTGCCACTCCTACGGCACCGTGGTCTGCGCCCGGGCGGCCGCCGCCGCGGACGTCCAGGACATCGCCCTCGTCGGCAGTCCCGGCACGGGAGCGGACTCCGCCGCCGCCCTGCACACCCGCGCCCGGGTCTGGGCGGCCCGCGGCGGCGGCGACTGGATCGCGGACGTGCCCCATGTGCGCACGGACCTGTTCGGCACGGCCGTCGGCTTCGGCACCGACCCGGTGTCCCCGGCCTACGGCGCCCGGGTCTTCGCCGCGGGCGGCGGCGGCCACAGCGACTACTTCGCACCCGGCTCGGTCTCGCTGGCCAACCTGGCCCGGATCGTGCTCGGCAGGACGTCGGAGGTGACCCATGCGTGAGCGGACGTCACAGAAGCCGGCGCCACGCAATCCGACGTCGCAGAAGCTGTCACCGCGCAATCCGAGGCCACGGAAGCCGGCGCTTGCGGGCCGCGTGCGGGCCCTCGCACACCAGGTGGCCGCCGCCACTCCCGCCGAGCGGGACCGCGCCGTAGACGCCCTGCGCGCCGTCGCGATCCTCGGTGTCGTCCTCGGCCACTGGCTGGTGACCGCGCTGGTCGCGGACGGCGGTGCGCTGCGCACCGCGAGCCCGCTGCACTTCATGCCCTGGCTGGCCCCGGTCTCCTGGGTCTTCCAGACGCTCGCCGTGTTCTTCCTGGTGGGCCGTCATGTGGCGACGAAGGGCCTGGCGTCGGCCCGCGCGCGGGGTGACTCGTACGGGCGGTGGCTGCGCGCCCGGCTGGCCCGGCTGTTCCGGCCCGCCCTGGCCCTGCCGGCCCTGTGGACCGTCGCGGCCTGCGCCCTGCTCGCGGGCGGTGCCGACGCCGGGACCGTGCACACCCTGGTGAAACTGGCCCTGTCCCCGCTGTGGTTCCTGCTGGTCCTCGCGGCCCTGACCGCGGCGACCCCGTTGGTCGGACGCCTCAACCCGCTGTGGCCGCTGGCCGTCGTTCTCCATGTGGACCTCATACGGTTCGGACTCGGCGGCCCCGGCTGGCTGGGCTGGGTGAACCTGCCGGCGGCCTGGCTCGTGCCGTACACGCTGGGCGCGGCCTGGACGCGCGGCGAGCTGGACGGCCGCCGCGCGGGCTGGGTGCTGCTCGCGGGCGGTGCGGCGGCGACGGCGGGGCTGGTGGCGTGGGGCGGGTACCCGGCGTCGATGGTCGGCGTGCCCGGCGCCGCGGTCTCCAACCTCGACCCGCCGACCCTGGCCGCGGTCACCTTCGGCATGGCCCAGTGCGGGCTGGCGCTGCTGCTGCGGACACGGCTGCGCCGTGCCATGCGCCGGCCCCTCGCCTGGGCGGCGGTGGCCCTGGTGAACCTCTCCGCGCTGACGATATTCCTGTGGCACCAGACGGCCCTGATGGCGACCACCGCGACCGGTCTGCTCGCCGGCCGCCTGCCGGGGCTGCACACAGTCCCGGACGACCTGGCCTGGGCGGCGGCCCGTCTGGCCTGGCTCCCGGTCTTCGCTCTCGTCCTGACGGTGTGCTGGGCGGCCTTCCGCGCCTGCGAACAGCGCGGCGACCGGCGTCCTTCCCGCGTGGTCCGCTCTCGCCGGCCCGAGACCGCCCGCACCCCAGGTCCTAGGGTGGACGCGTGATGCGGAGGGGGAACGGCGTCCGGCGAGGGCTGCGGGTGCTGCGCGACGACCTGTGGACCGTGCGGGCGGATCCGCTGCCCCCGTCCGTCTGGCTGCGCTGGCTGCCGCACGGAATCGTGTACCTGGCCGCGTTCGGGGTTCTGATCGGCGCCGTGGCCCAGCTCCAGGACAACGGTCATGTGGGCTCCGGATTCGCCTTCCTCATCGGGTTCGGCCAGAGCGGGGCCATGGTGCTGGCCCTGTGGCGGCCGGTCCCGGCGTGGTGGCTGTCGACGACGGCGACGCTGTTCGGGGCGGTCGCGGTGCACGGCCCGTTGCTCGCGGGCTCGGCGAAGGACTTCACCTGGCCGTGGACCGCGGCCGGGATCATCGCCCAGATGTGCGTGCTGCTGTTGCTCGCCCTGAGGGTCCGCACCCGCGTCGCCGCGGAGGCGCTGGTCCTGACCGTGCTGGTCACCTATGTCCTCCAGGGCCTGTGGGGCGCGTCGGACTACCAGTCCACCGGCGTGCCCGCGGTGGTGCTGTCCGCGGTCGTGGTGGTGCTCGGCACCGCGCTGCGCGGCCGCCGTGAGGCCCGCGCGGAGCTGGTGCAGCAGACGACGCTCACCGCGGAGGAGCGGTCCCGCCGCACCCTGCTGGAGGAGCGCAGCCGCATCGCCCGGGAACTGCACGACGTGGTCGCCCACCACATGTCGGTCATCTCCATCCAGGCGCAGGTGGCCGCGCATCTGGCGGAGAACCCCTCCGACGAGCTGACGGAGAACCTCGCGGGCATCCGGCAGAACGCCCTGGAGGCGCTCACCGAACTGCGCCGGGTGCTCGGCGTGCTCCGCTCGGCCGACCCCGAGGCCCCCTACGGCCTCGGGGAGTCGGGCACCCGGGCCGCCCCGGGGGCCCCGCAGCCCACCCTCGACCGCCTCGACGCCCTGGTGGAGAACACGCGCGCCGCCGGACTCGCGGTCACCGTGGACATCGGCGACACTCGGCGCGCGGTGCAGCCGTATCCGCCCGGGGTGGAGCTGTCGGCGTACCGGATCGTCCAGGAGGCGTTGAGCAACGCCCTGCGGCACGCTCCGGGTTCGACGGTCCGCGTGGAAGTGACCCATGTCCCCGACGGGTTGCACCTGAGCGTCGTCAACTCCCGCCCGAAGCGACCCGCCCCGCCGTCCCCGGGCGCCGGGCACGGCCTGCTCGGGATGCGGGAGCGGGCGGCGATGCTGGGCGGCTACGTCACCGCGGCCAGGACGTCGCACGGTGGCTTCTCGGTCTCCGCGTTCCTGCCCCGTGACGGCAGCGCCCCGCTCGCCGACCCCGCGCCGCCCGCCCCGCGTGACGCCTCCACCGACCCCGCGCAGCCCGCCCGGCCCGACGCCTCCACCGGCCCCGCCGACGCACCCGTCGTCCCCCTCGCACCACCGGCCGCGCCCACCGTCCGGCAGGACGTCTCCGCTGCCGGTTCACCGCCCCCGACAGGAGAAGAGACCCCATGACGAGCGGCAGCATCCGGGTACTGATCGCCGACGACCAGACGGTGGTGCGGCAGGGCTTCACCGTGCTGCTCGACGCCCAGCCCGACATCGAGGTGGTCGGGCAGGCCGAGCACGGCAAGGACGCGATCGCGAAGGCCGCCGAACTCGCCCCGGACGTCGTACTGATGGACATCCGCATGCCGGAGCTGAGCGGCATCGAGGCGACCCGCAGCATCACCGAGGACAGCCCCCATCCCAAGGTCCTGGTGCTCACCACCTTCGACCTCGACGAGTACGTGTACGACGCGCTGCGCGCCGGCGCCTCCGGCTTTCTGCTGAAGGACGCCTCCGCCGACCAACTCGCCGACGCCGTAAGGGTGGTGGCCGCGGGCGACGCGCTTCTCGCGCCCGGGATCACCCGGCGTCTGATCGCGGAGTTCTCCCGCCTCGGCCGCGCGCCCCGGACCCCGCTGAAGGACCGCGTCGGCGACCTCACCGAGCGGGAGACGGAGGTCCTCACCCTCATCGCCCAGGGCCTGTCGAACGCGGAGATCGCCGCACACCTCGTCGTGGCCGAGCAGACCGTGAAGACCCATGTGGGCCGCATCCTGGTGAAGCTCGGGTTGCGGGACCGGACGCAGGCGGCGGTGTTCGCCTACGAGTCGGGGCTGGTCCGCCCGTCGGGATACTGACTCCGCCCCGCGGATGGAAGCGGGCCCGGTCTGTGGACGGAAGCGGGCCCGGCCCGTAGTACTTGAGACGGATCCCCGAGGACCCCCCTCACTGGTGACGACTCCGCCCCGTTCGCGGGCCTACCGTCTTCACGTGACCGAGACGACCCAGACGCAGACGACGCCGGACGACGCGTTCCGCCCGTACATCCCGCGCAGCCCGGAGTACCGGGCGGCCGTGGAGGCCCTGCGCGGGCTGCGGCAGGACCTGTTCCACGACGCGTTCGCCTACCGCCCGCTGCCGCCGAAGAGCGTCGACGGGCCGCCGCGCGGGCGGCTGTCCGGCCGTATGCGCGGGTACAGGGCCTGGAGCCGGCACATCGTGGTGGCGGGTGCCGGAGCGGTGGCGATGCTGGCCGCCCTGGCCGGCGGCGACGGGGGCATGACCGGACCGCTGAGCGCTCTGCTGGCCCTGGTCCCCGTGCTGCTGACACTGGTCCGCCCGGTCGGGGCGTTCTGGCTGTCCTTCGCGGCGACCACGGCCTCCGCCGTCGTGGGCTCCTACTGGAGCGCCTGGCCCTGGTCGCCCGGCAGCTTCCTCTCCCATCTGACGGTGCTGACGGTGGTGGCGATACGCACCCGGCCGCGCACGGCGGCGTGGATGTGGCTGGTCACCGCGGCCTACGGCTTCACCGCCCAGACCGGCTTCGGCTGGAACCACTTCGGCGGCGACACGTCGGCCATGCTGGTGGTCTCCGCCCTCGCCCTGCTGGCCGTCACCGTCTGGCACGTCCGCCGGGACGCGGAGCAGGAGGTGACCGCCCAGCAGACCGAGACCGCGCACGAGCGCTCCCGGCGCACCCTGCTGGAGGAGCGCACCACGATCGCCCGCGAGCTGCACGATGTGGTCGCCCACCATATGTCGGTGGTGGCCATCCAGGCGGAGGCCGCGCCCTACCGGGTGGAGAACCCGCCGCCGGAGCTGGAGAAGGCCTTCGCCACCATCCGGGAGAACGCGGTGGCGGCCCTCACCGAGCTGCGCCGGGTGCTGGGCGTCGTACGGGCGGAGGACTACGAGGCCCCGGACGCCCCGCAGCCGACCCTGGCCGATCTGGACGCCCTGCTGGCGAATGTGCGGGAGGCCGGCCCGGCCGTGGACAAGGTGGTCACGGGCGCGGTGCGGGAGCTTCCGCAGGGCGTCGAGCTGTCGGCGTACCGCATCGTCCAGGAGGCCCTCAGCAACACCCTGCGGCACGCACCGGGCGCCACGGCCCGCGTGGAGCTGGGCTATGTGCTCGGCGGGCTGGGCCTGCGCATCGTCAACGGCCAGGCGGCGCACGTTCCGCTGAAGAAGTCGACGCACGGCGCGGGGCACGGCATCACGGGCATGCGCGAGCGGGTCTCGATGCTGAACGGGGAGATGACGGCGGGGGAGACGGACGACGGAGGGTACGAGGTGACGGTGTTCCTGCCGGTGCCGACGGCGGAGGGCGCCGCGTGACCAGGGGGACCATCCGGGTACTGATCGCCGACGACCAGATGATGGTCCGGGAGGGTTTCTCGGTGCTGCTCGGGGCGATGCCCGACATCGAGGTCGTCGGGGAGGCGGTCAACGGCAGGGAGGCGGTCGAGCGGGTCCGCGAACTGTCCCCGGACGTCGTGCTGATGGACATCCGTATGCCGGAGCTGAACGGCATCGAGGCGACCCGGCAGATCGTCGCCGCGGACGGCACGGCGAAGGTGCTGGTGCTGACGACGTTCGACCTCGACGAGTATGTGTACCAGGCGCTGCGGGCGGGGGCCTCCGGCTTCCTGCTCAAGGACGCCTCGGCCCGGCAGCTCGCCGACGGGGTCCGTGTGGTGGCCTCCGGCGAGGCCCTGCTGGCGCCCTCGGTGACCAAGCGGCTGATCGCGGAGTTCGCGAAGCTGTCCGGGAAACCGCGCCCGGCCCCCGCCGGGCAGGGGGCGTACGGGGATCTGACCGACCGGGAGACGGAGGTTCTGGTGCTGATCGCGCAGGGCCTGTCGAACGCGGAGATCGCCGAGCGCCTGGTGGTCGCCGAGTCGACGATCAAGACCCATGTGAGCCGCATCCTCGTGAAACTGGGCCTGCGGGACCGCACCCAGGCGGCGGTGTTCGCGTACGAGGCGAGACTGGTGACACCGGGATGACCCCGCCGGGGCCGCGGCCGGTGAGACACGGACACCTCTGGTCAGACAGGGGCGGACCGGGCTAGCGTCCGGGCATGGCAGCTCCAACCGACCTCGCGTTCGACCCGTGGGACCCGGCGTTCCTCGCCGACCCGTACCCCGCCTACGCCGAGCTGCGCGCGCTCGGCCGGGTGTTCTACTACGAGCCCACCGACCAGTGGCTGGTCCCGCACCACCGGGAGGTGTCGGCACTGCTGCGCGACCGGCGCCTGGGCCGGACGTACCAGCACCGCTTCACCCACGAGGACTTCGGCCGGACGGCGCCGCCGCCCGAGCACGAGCCGTTCCACACCCTCAACGACCACGGCATGCTCGACCTGGAGCCGCCGGACCACACCCGCATCCGGCGGCTGGTGTCGAAGGCGTTCACGCCGCGGACGGTGGAGCGGCTGGGACCGTATGTGCGGGAGCTGGCCGGCGAGCTGGTGTCCCGGCTGGTGGAAGCGGGCGGCGGCGACCTGCTGAGGGATGTCGCCGAGCCGCTGCCGGTCGCGGTGATCGCCGAGATGCTGGGCGTCCCGGAGGAGGACCGCGCGCTGCTGCGGCCCTGGTCGGCGGACATCTGCGGGATGTACGAGCTGAACCCGTCGCAGGAGACGGCGCACAAGGCGGTGCGGGCGTCGGTCGAGTTCTCCGACTATCTCCGCGAGCTGATCGCGGCGCGGCGGAAGGACCCCGGCGAGGACCTGATCTCGGGTCTGATCGCGGCGCACGACGAGGGGGACCGGCTCACCGAGCAGGAGATGATCTCGACCTGTGTGCTGCTGCTGAACGCGGGACACGAGGCGACGGTGAACGCGACGGTGAACGGCTGGTGGGCACTGTTCCGCCACCCGGACCAGCTCGCGGCCCTGCGCGCCGACCACTCGCTCGTCCCGTCGGCGGTGGAGGAGCTGATGCGCTACGACACCCCGCTCCAGCTCTTCGAGCGCTGGGTGCTGGACGAGATCGAGATCGACGGCACGACCGTCCCCCGGGGCGCGGAGATCGCGATGCTGTTCGGCTCCGCGAACCATGATCCGGCGGTGTTCGACGCGCCCGAGAAACTGGACCTGACCCGCCGGGACAACCCGCACATCTCCTTCAGCGCGGGCATCCACTACTGCATCGGCGCGCCGCTCGCCCGGATCGAACTGGTGGCGTCGATGACGGCTTTGCTGGACAAGGCGCCGACGCTGCGGCCGGCGGCGGAGCCGGAGCGGAAGCCGAACTTCGTGATCCGGGGGCTTCAGGGGCTGAGCGTGGAGATCGGCTGATCACCCGTTCGGATGATCATGTGGGTGATCCGGGGCGGTGGCCATCGGCGGCCCGGCAGGCTGGTGCGTGCCTGCGGAGGGAGGCACCATGACGGTTATGGCAGAGCACGCGTTGTCTCAGATGCCGGTGGACTTGTTTGAGCGCATCGCCGAATTCACCGCCCGTGAGGACGAGACCGTCAGGTTCGAACTCATCGACGGACGGATCGGACTCAAGAAGGTGACGAACGGCAACCACGGCGAGATCATCATGTGGCTGATCCGCCAGTGCATGCAGTCCCGGCCCGAGCTCAACCTCAACCCGACTCAGGGGTTGCAGGTGGAGGCCTATCGCAAGGGCCGGGCGCTGCCCGATGCGGTGCTGACACCGGTGGGGCACTTCACGGGGCAGGGCGACTGGGCGGACCCCGAAGGCGTACTGATGGCGGTCGAGGTCACGTCGTACGACTCGGATACGCACAATCGCGACCGTGTGGAGAAGCCTCGCGCCTACGCGGAGGTAGGCATCCCCGTCTACTTGCTGATCGATCGGGACTACCTCTCAGTTGTCGTGCACAGCCACCCCGACCCGGAGGACGGATACCGGGTCACTCATACGGTGAAGTTCGGCGAGAAAGTCACCCTTCCCGCCCCCGTCGGCATCGAACTCGATACCGAGGAGCTGAAGCGCTGGGCCGACTGACGGCCCCCTCAGCCGCTCAGGTCCCGCCTCCGCAACCCCGCCAGCCCCCCGGCCACCAGCACCACCGCGAGGCCCGTCAGCACGAGCACCGGCGGCCAGTTCATCTCCCCGCCCGGCAGCTTCGGCAGATGTCCGAAGGGGGAGAGGTCCAGCACCGCCTGCGGAAGGTTCAGCGCGGGTCCCACCCAGCCGATCAGCAGCGCCGCGCCCGCCAGGCCCCACGCCGCGACCGCGCCCCGCGGCAGTACCCCGTACAGCAGGACCGCCAGCCCGCCGATCACCCACACCGCCGGGAGCTGCACCAGGCAGGCGCCCAGGATCGGACCGGTCTCCTTGCCGTAGCCCGCCGCGAAGCCCAGGCCCGCCAGCAGCATGAGCAGCGCCGCGCCGCCGAAGGCGATCACCAGATGACCGGCGGCCCAGCGCAGCCGTCCCACCGCGTTCGCCAGCACCGCCTCCGCCCGCCCCGAGGTCTCCTCGCCGTTCAGCCGCAGGACCGAGGCGACGATGTACAGGGACGCGACCAGGCCCATCAAGCCGACCAGTGCGGCGAGGAACGTGTCCGTCAGTCCGGCCTGGCCGCCCATGCGCCGGAAGATCTCGCGGGCCTTGTCGTTGTCGCCGACCAGCTGTGTCGCGCCGTCCGTCATCCCGCCGTAGACGACCCCGGCGAGGAGGAAGCCGAGGCTCCAGCCCAGCACGCCGCCGCGCTGCAGCCGCCAGGCCAGAGCGGCGGCCGAGCCGAGGCGGCCCGTGGCCGGCCCGGGCCGCACGGTCAGGAAGCCCATGCCGATGTCCCGGCGCCCGGCGAGGGCGTACGCCACCGCGCACTGGACGAGAACCGCCCCGGCGAACAGCAGGAGCACCCACCAGCGTTCGGCGGCGTAGGGCCGTAGGTTCTCCAGCCAGCCGAGCGGAGAGAGCCAGGTCAGCACGGACGAGCCGTCGCTTGATCCGGCGTCGCCCGCCGCGCGCAGCACGAAGGCCGCGCCCAGCACCGCGCTCGTCAGCCCGCGCGCCAGGCGTGCGCTCTCCGTCAGCTGCGCGATGATCGCCGTCATCGTGGCGAACACCAGCCCGACTCCGGCGACGCCCAGCCCCAGCGCCAGCGCTCCCGCGGCGCCCTGCCCCGCGAGACCGGCGGTGATCACCAGGGCCAGGGCGGCGCACGCGACCGCCGCCGCGAGCAGCGCCGCCGTCAGCGGGGCGCGCCGCCCCACCATCGCCGACGAGATCAGCTCCTGGCGTCCGCTCTCCTCCTCGTCGCGGGTGTGCCGTACGACGACCAGCAGGGTCGTCACCGCGGCCAGCAGCCCGGCGTAGACGCCGATGCGCCAGGCGGTGAGCGCGCCGAGCGACTGGCCGAAGACCGGTCCGACCATCGCGCGCAGCGAGCTGTTCGCGGTCATCTGGGCGGCCAGGCCGGCGCGTTCGGCCGCCGTGCCGTACAGGCCCTTGAGGGTGCCCGGCATCGACAGCACCATCAGGGCGTTGACCGCGACCCAGAGGGGGATCATCAGCCGGTCCCGGCGCAGGGCGAACCTCAGCAGCGTTCCGGTACCGGCCAGTTGACGCGATCCGCCGGTCCGTGCCGCGAACGTCGTCGTCACGGTGGTCATCGCTCCCCCAGGCGCTCGGCGGTGCGTGAACGGGCCGGTGCTTCCACCGTCTCCTCGGCGGCGGCCGGTTCGTTCTGGTAGTGCCGCAGGAACAACTCCTCCAGCGTCGGCGGCGTCGACGTCAGAGACCGCACCCCCGACTCGCTCAGCGACCGCAGCACCGCGTCCAGTTTGTCCGTGTCGACCTGGAGCCTGACCCGGTGGCCCTGCACGTCGAGGTCGTGGACGCCGGGCAGGCGGGCCAGTCCGCCCGGCGGCCCGGCGAGTTCGGCTTGGACGCTGGTACGGGTCAGATGGCGCAGGTCGGCGAGCGAGCCGCTCTCGACCGTCCGGCCCTTGCGGATGATGCTCACCCGGTCGCAGAGCTGCTCGACCTCGCTGAGGATGTGCGAGGACAGCAGGATCGTCCGGCCGCGCGCCCGCTCCTCCTCGACGCACGTCTGGAAGACCTCCTCCATCAGCGGATCGAGGCCCGACGTCGGCTCGTCCAGGATCAGCAGGTCCACGTCCGAGGCGAAGGCGGCGACCAGGGCGACCTTCTGCCGGTTGCCCTTGGAGTACGTCCGCCCCTTCTTGGTCGGATCCAGTTCGAACCGTTCGATCAGCTCCGCCCGGCGCTCCCGGTCGAGCCCGCCGCGCAGCCGGCCGAACAGGTCGATGACCTCTCCGCCGGAGAGATTGCGCCACAGGGTGACGTCCCCGGGGACGTAGGCGATCCGGCGGTGCAGTTCGACGGTGTCCGCCCACGGGTCGCGGCCGAGGACCCGGGCGGCGCCCGAGTCGGTCCGCAGCAGGCCCAGCAGGACTCGGATGGTGGTGGACTTCCCGGCGCCGTTCGGGCCGAGGAAGCCGTGGACCTCGCCGGCCTCGACGGCCAGGTCGAGACCGTCCAGCGCGTGGGTCCTGCCGAACGACTTGTGCAGTCCGGATACCTCGATGGCGAGGTTGGCCTTCGTCATGCTCCGGAACGTACGCTATCTTCAGAAAATTGTGAAGTTAAGGAAGGCTGTAAATTCTCGGTAGACTCGGTGACGGTGCCGGCCAGGGGAGATGATCCAGGGATGACGGAGCCGAAGGCGGTGGAGCGGGATCCGGAGTCGGTCTCGCGGTTCGTGGAACAGTTCGCCGCGCAGCTCGTCGAGGCGGGCATGCCGCGCATGCCGGGCCGGGTCTTCGGTGCGCTGCTCGCCTCCGACACCGGCACCCTCACCTCGGCTGAGCTGGGCGAGCAGTTGCGGATCAGCCCGGCGGCGGTGTCCGGGGCGGTGCGCTATCTGGCGCAGGTGCATCTGGTGTCGCGAGAGCGGGAGCCCGGTTCGCGCCGGGAGCGGTACCGGGTGCACAGCGACCAGTGGTACGAGGCGCTGACCAATCGCGAGGCCGTCGTGAAGCGCTGGGAGGGGGCCCTGCGCGAGGGGGTCACCAGCCTGGGCGCCGACACCCCGGCGGGTATGCGGCTTGCGGAGACCCTCGCCTTCTTCGAGTTCGTCGAGGGCGAGATCGAGGCGATGATGGAACGCTGGCAGGTGCACCGGGACAGGACGTTCGGCCGGGACTGAGGGAAACCGGATGTGTCCTCGGCACCGACGGCTTCCAGGCCCCCGACGGGCCGGCTACGAAGAAGCCGGCACCGTGAGCACCCAGGCCCCCTCCCACACCGTCCACGTCCGCCTGCGCACCGGCCCGCGCACCACCGCGTCCGCCCGGTAGCGGAAGTCCGCCCCGGAGACCGTCACGATCCGCCCCCGCGCCGATAGCGGTGACGCCTGCGCGCCCACCGACGCCGGCTGTACCTCCACGAGCGCCGCCCCGGAGGAGTCCGGCGTCACCGACAGCCCGGCCACCGGCTGGTCCAGATCCACCAGCGTCCGCCCGTCGACCTCGACCCGCAGCCGGGCGGGCCCGGGAGAGGGCGGGGAGGCGGGCCGGGGCGGGCGGGCCAGTGTCCGTACCAGCGACTGGCGCATGCGCACCCACGGCCGCGCGGACGCGGCCTCCTCGCCGAGGTGCGCCCCGTCGTACGGGGACGGCACCGACGGCACGGCCGGTATCCGCAGTTCCCCGAGCACCACCCCGTCGCTGTCGTCGGCCAGCAGGTCCAGCCGCCGCTCCGCTCCGTCCAGAACGGCCCGGGCCGCCGCCACCGCCCCCGTCGGCACCCCGAGGGTCCGCGCCAGCGACAGCGCGGCCCCGACCGGGACCAGCGACAGGGCCGTGGTGCCCAGCTCCCGCCGCCGGTGCAGCAGGGTCACCGCGCGCAGCAGTGCCCGGTCGTCGCCCACGACCACCGGCCGCCGCGAGCCCCGGCGATCCAGTGCCCGGGCGAATTCCTCCGGACCGTCCGGGAGGCACACCTTCGTCGCCACACGTGCGCTGAGCACGTCTTTCGCGATCCGTACGGACTCGCCGTCGCTGTGACGGGCGACCGGGTCGATGACCACGAGGAGCTGGTCGGAAGTCGCCACCTCGGTCCTGCCTCGCTTCCTCGGGTAGCATCTTTGTGCAAGAGCCCCTTGCGCTATTGCGCCAGGGGCTTCGTCTATTCCGGGGCATCCGGTCCGACGGTTTGCGGCCAACGACGGCCGCGGTGCACACGGCGGTGGACCCTCCGTGTGCGCCCCAGACCTTGGACATGCCCCGCCCGGAAGGGGTGTACGCGCGTGCCCGCACTTGTGCTGCTCGGTGCTCAGTGGGGTGACGAGGGCAAGGGGAAGGCCACCGACCTGCTCGGTGGCTCGGTGGACTATGTAGTGCGCTACCAGGGTGGCAACAACGCCGGCCACACGGTCGTCGTGGGCGACCAGAAGTATGCGCTGCACCTCCTTCCCTCCGGAATCCTGTCGCCCGGATGTACGCCCGTCATCGGCAACGGCGTCGTCGTCGACCCGTCGGTCCTGCTCTCCGAGCTGAGCGGTCTGAACGAGCGCGGCGTCGACACGTCCAAGCTCCTGATCAGCGGTAACGCGCACATCATCACTCCGTACAACGTCACCGTCGACAAGGTGACGGAGCGCTTCCTCGGAAAGCGCAAGATCGGCACCACCGGCCGGGGTATCGGTCCGACCTACGCCGACAAGATCAACCGCATCGGCATCCGGGTCCAGGATCTCTACGACGAGTCGATCCTGACCCAGAAGGTGGAGGCGGCCCTCGAGGTCAAGAACCAGGTCCTCACCAAGCTGTACAACCGGCGCGCGATCGCCGTGGACCAGGTGGTCGAGGAGCTGCTGGGCTACGCCGACAAGATCAGGCCCTACGTCGCCGACACGGTCCTGCTCCTCAACCAGGCGCTCGACGACGACAAGGTGGTCCTGTTCGAGGGCGGCCAGGGCACCCTGCTGGACATCGACCACGGCACGTATCCCTTCGTCACCTCGTCGAACCCGACCGCGGGCGGCGCCTGCACGGGCTCCGGCGTCGGCCCGACGAAGATCAGCCGGGTCATCGGCATTCTGAAGGCGTACACGACCCGAGTCGGTTCCGGCCCCTTCCCGACCGAGCTCTTCGACGAGGACGGCGAGGCTCTGCGCCGCATCGGCGGCGAGCGCGGTGTCACCACCGGCCGGGACCGCCGCTGCGGCTGGTTCGACGCGGTGATCGCCCGCTACGCGACCCGGGTCAACGGCCTGACGGACTTCTTCCTCACCAAGCTCGACGTGCTGACCGGCTGGGAGCGGATCCCGGTCTGCGTCGCGTACGAGATCGACGGCAAGCGGGTCGAGGAGCTCCCCTACTCGCAGACGGACTTCCACCACGCGAAGCCGGTCTACGAGTACCTCCCCGGCTGGCAGGAGGACATCACGAAGGCCAAGACCTTCGCCGACCTCCCCAAGAACGCCCAGGGATACGTGAGGGCCCTGGAGGAGATGTCGGGCGCCCCGATCTCGGCGATCGGCGTAGGCCCGGGCCGCGACGAGACGATCGAGATCAACTCGTTCCTGTAGAGCGCGCGTCAGGCCCCTGCGCCCCCGGCCGGTCCCGGACCGCCGGGGGCGCACCGCTGCCCTCGACGTCGTCGTAGCAGTAGGACGACCGTGCCGATCTGCAACCGTGGCGTCCTTCTCGCCGGGCTTCGCCCGGGATACGAGGTCCAGCCGCCGACGGCCCCGGCCCCGGCCCCGGAACCTCCCTGCGCTGCTCAGCCTGTGGTTTCACCACACCGGGCAGCCGCAAGGCCCTGCGCCTGGACCTGCTGACGCGGGACGGGGCGGCGGTGTTCTAGCGGGCCGGACCGTCCGCGCAGTCCGGGCAGCAGGGCGGGAGACCGAGGCAGGAGTGCAGGGCCGGACTCAGCCGTCGGTCGACGGCCTCGCGCTCCGCGGCGGGATCCGGGATCTCGGGCGGTGGCGTGAGCGCGTAGGGCAGGGCGGTGGTGAGGACGGCGAGCGTGACCGCGTCCTGCGTGGGGCCCGCGGGCAGGTGTCCGGTCGCGTGCCGGCGCAGCCAGTTCCAGGCGGTCCGGTGCCAGACGGTCGTCGGACACAGGACGGCGGCGTGCACCAGCTCCGGGGCGGTCAGGGCCATGGTCCTCACCACCGGGTGCTCTCGCAGCAGACGCGCCGCACGCACCACGACGAGGACGGCGAGACATCGCGGCGGCGGCAGCGGGCCGGGTGCCTCGCAGGCCGCATGGAGCAGGCGCTGGAGCTCGGCCAGCGTGGCGTCACGGATCAGGACCTGGGGGCCGGCCCAGTTCCGGTAGAGGTAGGAGCGGTTGCAGCGGGCCAGGCGGGCGACGTGCGTCACGCCGACGCGTCGGGGGCCGTACTGGGCCAGCGCGTCCAGGGTCGCGCGATACACCGTGCCCGTCCCGGGCTGCCAGACGGAGGGGGTCGATCGGCTCATGCCGGGCAGCATGGCAAGGGCGGGGGTAGTACCCGGCAGGAAAAGTGCGACAGATCTGGAGAAAGTGTCGCAGTTTTTCGGGCTATTGGGTGAGGGACGCCGCCCGCGGAGGTTCACCCGGTCGGCAACCCGCCGAACCAGCGGCGCTGGTCGCCGCCAGGCAGCCGTCGGTGGGGGCGCGCACCATGTGTCCCGGGGCGGCGAGGCAGTTGTGGGTGAGCTTCCGGGTGGCGGCCTCGATGACGTCGTCGGGGGACGGACGCGGCGGTGCGGTCGCATTCACCGCACAGGTGCTTCCTCGTCCCGGCCGGCAGTACGTCCCACCGCTCCTGGCCCGACGGGGTCACGCGCCTCACTGCCGGCCCGCACCCCCTCTCGTCCCTTCCGGCCCCGGCGCTCCACGGCTTCACCCGGCCGCCGAGTTGGCGCTACCGCCCCCGGCCGCCGACGACCTCGTCCACACGCCGCTCCTGCGGACCGCGCTTCACTCCCCGGAGTCACATACGCGAACGGCCGCCCAGGAAGAGCCGAGTCCAGCGTGCATCCGTCGCTCGCCGACTGGAGTGCTCAAGCCCCGTCACGCTCTCCAGCCCGATCCGCCAGAAGGCCCTAATCGGCGGCCCGTACGGCGGGCCCGAGGTCGCCCCTGAGCACGGTGCGGACGATCTGCGGGCGGTCCCACAGCGCCAGGATCTCGTTGGCCAGGTCCACGGTCGGCAGCACATCCTGCCGGCCGTGGACCGTGATGGAGGCGGCCGACAGGCTGCGCGGGACCGCCCCGGCGTCGAGCAGCACCCGCCACTCCTGTGGGCCGAGCCGCAGGAACTCGAGGCCGCTGAGCCGGGCGATCTCCATCGGGTCGGCGAGCGTGCCGGGGTAGGCGCACAGCGTGCGCAGCCGCGGCAGTCCGACGACCGGGGCGAGACTGACCGGTGCGTCGTCCCACACCCCGATGGACAGCACCTCCAGGCCGGGATGGGCAGCGGCCTCGACGCTCGCCGTGCCGCGGATGTTGACGTGCGCCACGACGGGCGGCTGCTCGCCGTGCCAACCCCGCGGTGTGCCGTGCGACCGGCCGAGCACCAGGTCCGTAAGGGAGTCCGCGACGATCTCCGCGCCGACGGACTCCTCGTGGCCGATCAGAATGATCTGTCCGATGTGCCCGCGTGGGCCCGGCGTCAGGTCGACCGCAAGACGGTCGCCCCCGCCGTTGTCCCCGAACACGATCCAGCCCGGCGAGCCGACCAGGCCCTGCACGGCGGCATCGGGCTCGGTGACGACCGCCTCCATGGCGCCGTGGTCCCAGGGGGAGGGACGTGACGCGGCGTCGGCGACGTAGAAGGAGTCCAGCGGGAAGAGCTCCCCCCCGACCGCCCTGCCGATCCGCTCCGCCACCTCGTAACCGGCCTCCGAGCCGTGCTCCCACTTCGGGTGGGCGACTTGGTAGAGCGCCTTCAGCTCCTCGGGCAGTGCGACGCCGAGCCGTGCCTCCGTGGCGGCGATCTCCGCGTCGGTCGCGCCGACAGCGTCCGGCACCCGCTCGCGCACCGTGCGAGCCAGCAGCGCCGGGTCCGCCGTCGGGGCCGGCACCGCGCCGGGCACCGGATCCGGCAGCCGGCGCCAGGGCTCGGGCACCGCGCCGTCGACCAGGATCAACGCCCCCGGCTGCGCGGTGCCGCTGCCGGACTCGACGGCGGGGCTCGGCCCTGTCACACGGAGCGTCGTCTGCCCGGTCGGCGCGAAGTCCACGGAGAAGGACACGTCGTCGACCCCGGCCGCCTCGAGTGCGTCACGCACCCGCCCCACCGCATCGAACTCCTCCTGGCGGTCCTCTGCCTGAACGGCACTCCCGGGCCTGGGCCGCGGCCACTCCAGCGGCAGGCTCCAACTGCTCCGGCCTATGCGCCCCGTCGCGCGCGCGGCGGCATCGGAGCGCTGACCGGCGCCGTGGTCCCGCAACAGCCGCAACACCGGGGCCCAGGTGGCGAAGTCGTGCAGTCCCGCGGCAGTGAGTCTCTGATCAACCATGCGGTGACCCTAGGGACCGCCACTGACAATGTCGCCGCCAGGACGCTGTCCGCTGAATGCGAACAGCTGCGACAGCACGCCGACACGTCGCTGAGAACGTCGAGCGCCAGCGGGAGGCGACGCGCTGCGAGGCACTCAGACGCGTGCAGCGCGGACATGCCCCTCGTGCGGACCGTCAAGCTGCCGGGTCAGGGGTGATCAGCGGTCGGGCCCGGGCACCCGCCCGGGTGCCCGGGCCCGGCCTCAGCTGAAGACGATCATCGAGCCCTGGGCGAGGCTCCGGGTCGCGGCCGCGTGCAGGCCCAGCCACACATGCCGCTCCCGGGCGAAGGGGCTCGGGTCGTAGGGGGCGGGGAGCGCCGGCTCCTCCAGCGCCGTGGGGGCGAGCGGCGTGTCCGGGGGCGCGGGCGGGTTCGCCGGGTCGATGCCGATCGACGGAGCGACGAACTCCAGCTCCCGCAGCAGCGCTTGGGAGGAACCCAACGGGCCGCCGCCCGCGAGGAGTTCGTCGTTCGACAGGGGGCGCGGGAAGTCCACCGGGACATAGGCGCCCGCATGGTCGTAGTGCCACACCAGGTGCGACTGCTGGGCCGTCGACTCGAACATCTCCAGGAGCTGCTCGTAGTCGCCGCCGAGTTCGTCGACCGGGGTCACGGCGAGCCCGCACACCTGGAGCAGATAGGCGCGGCGCAGGAAGTGCAGCGCGTCGTAGTCGAAACCCGCGACCGGCGCCACCTCACCGGTCAGGCCCGGCATGTACTGGTACACCGGCACCGGCGGCAGCCCCGCCGCACCCAGCGCCTTGTCGTAGAGGGCGAGTTCCTCGGCGAACGGGTTGTCGGGCGTATGGCACAGCACGTCGACGAGCGGGACCAGCCACAGGTCACAGGCCAACGGTAAGCTCCTCGGGTCATCGGTGTGGTGCAGGAAGCGTAGTGCGCGCGGGGGCCGGACGCCCGTCGTCGTGCAGGTCCCATACCCACACCCCGCCGACCCACTTCCCGGGCCGCCCCACCAGTTGGTCCACGGTCTCACGCAACCGGTCCTGGTACTGCTGCGGGGCCAGCACCAGGACCCCCGCGTGCCAGTACGCGAAGTCGGTGCGTGCCTGCGCCTGCCAGTTCTTGCCGATCACGGGCGCCACCCCGGTGAAGCTGATGTCGCGCAGCATGCTGGAGGTGTAGCGGGGGGAGGCACCGTAGATGCCGAGGCGCTCACTGCCGTAGGGGCCGTTGAAGTAACCGCCGGGCAGCCGGAACTCCAGGCCCGCCGCGGTCTGCCAGTGCAGAGCCTCCGCGTTGCCCGAGTCGGGCAACGGGACCGGCACCAGCGTCTCGCCCTCACCGACGTACGCCCGCCATGTCCCGTCCGCGATGAAAGCCGGGACCCGGGCCCGCTCCACCGACTTCAGCGGGGCCGGAACGATCGGGATGAGCGCCGCGGCGACCGCCGTGAGGCCCACGAACCGGCGGCCGAGACGCGGAGTGTGCGCCAGCCGCTCCACCGCCACGGCCAGCAGCATGCCGAGAGCGGGCGCGCACACCATCGCGACCCGGCCTTCGATGACCGACTCGAACAGGGGCTTGTCCGCGAGCAGCGCCCAGGGGCCCGGGACCGTCATGTCGGTGAGGGGGATCCCGAACCGCGGGCCCAGGGAGAGGAGCGCGGCCGCCCCCGCCGTGAAGGCCAGCGCCTTGACCAGCGCGTGCTCCCACAGCCGTACGACGAACGCGAACGCCAGCAGCGCCAGCGGCCAGCCGTAGAAGGCGTTCTGCTCAGTGGGGTTCGGGGAGAGCGCGTCCGCCGTCGCCCTGTCACCCGCGATCAGTGAGCGCTCGGCGAAGGACAGCAGGGCCCGGGGGCTGTTGCCCATGTCGCCGACGTGCAGCACCCGGGTGTAGCTCTGCGGGCCGAAGAACTGCCAGTACAGCGGTAGCGCGACCAGCGGGAGGCACACCGCGGCGGCGATCGCCACCCCCTTCAGCAGCGGGCGCACGGCCGTCTTCGCCACCTGAGGGCGCAACCCCGCGTACGCGCCCGCGAACAGCACCATGCCGAGCGCCGCCAGCAACAGCGGCTCCTCGCCCAGGAAGATCTGGTACGCGGCCATCAGCCCGAGGACGATCCCGTTCCGCACCACCCGCGCGCCCGCGCACAGCCGCAGCGACCGCTCGACGATCAGCGGGATCATGAACAGCACGACGAAGTTCGGATGCGCGTTGGCGTGGCTGACCATCGGGGGAGCGAAGGCGGCGAGCGCCGCACCGGTGAAAGCCGCGCCCCGGTGCCGTACGACGTGCCGGACGATCAGCCGGTACCAGGCGGTGGCGGTGGCGGCCAGCCCGAGCGTCATCACCAGGGCGAGGGACACCGCGGGGCCGAGGGCGAGGGTGACCGGTGCGAAGGGCACGGTCAGCCCCAGCATGACCGTGTTGGCCATGAGGTTCACCCCGTCGGGGAACCCCTGGAGGGTGGTGAAGAGGGGGTTGCGGAAATGGGCCACGTTGTCGGCCGTCACCGCGAAGAACCACTCCCACTGGTTCTGGTCCTGCATCGAGTCCGCGAGGTAGCGGTGGTTCGGGTCCGCCCAGCGGCCCGCGTACAGGACCACCGCCATCAGCAGGAACGCGGCGGCCGCGAGGAGGTCGGCGGGGCGGACCGAGCGGAGCTTGAGCGCGGTCAGTTCGGCGAGGACACGGAGGTAGTCCAGCGGGCGGACCTTGGAGCCGGGCTGGTGCGCCCAGCGCACCGGCACCTCGGTCACGGGCCAGTCCGAGCGCCGGAAGTGCTGGAGTATCTCCACGTCGATGCCCCAGCCGCTGAGCCGGGACGCGGCGAACGCCTCGCGGGCCCGGTCGCCGTCGAAGAGCTTGAAACCGCACTGCGTGTCGCGGACGCCGGGCACGGCGATCCGGCGTATCAGCAGGTTCCCGGCCCGCCCGAGCAGCTCGCGGGCGCGGTTCTGGTGCCGTTCGATGGTCGCGCCCGGTGCCGAGCGGGAGCCGACCGCCGCCGAGTACCCCTCGGCCAGCGCCTTGTCGAGCACCTCCAACTGCTCGATCGGGGCGGCCAGATCAGCGTCCGTGACCAGGACCCGGCGGCCCGCCGAGGCGAGCACGCCGAGGCGCAGGGCGTGGCCCTTGCCGCGGTTGCGGGGGCTGCTGACGAGCCGGACGCGCCGGTCGCGGGCCGAGGCGGCGGTGACGACGTCCCGGGTGCCGTCGGTGGACCCGTCGTCGACGACGAGGACCTCCCACGCGCCGAAGCGGTTCCCGTTGTCGCGCAGGTACCCGGTGATCGCGTCGAGGGTGGGACCGAGCCGCCCCTCCTCGTTGTAGGCGGGGACGACGACGGACAGATCGAGGCAGACGGCCGGCATGTTCTCCAGGACGTCCGAGGCTTCGGCCCGGGTCATCCGTCGGCCAGCCGCTCGAGCAGGGCGAGGGAGTGCGTGTTGTACGCGGCGACCTCGGCCCGCGCCGCGGCGGTGTCGCAGCGGGCGAGCGCGTCGACGACCCCGGTGTACCCGGACCAGAGGCGGCCGCCGAGCCGGGTGACCCGGCGCAGGTGCTGGACCGCGCACACCCAGGACTGCACCCGCAGCCGGTGCAGGAAGTCGGCGAGGTAGGGATTGCTGTACAGGACGGCCAGCTCCCGCCAGAAACGCAGGTCGTAGCCGATGAGGATGTGCAGGTCCCCGGCGGCGGCGGCGCGCTGTGCCTCCTCGCCGCGGCGGCGCGCGGCGGCGAGGGCGGCGGTGAGGGCGGGGCCCTCCAGCGGGGCTTTGCCGCCGTTGTCGAGGAGGCGGCGGAACAGGCCGTCCGTGACCAGGGAGCGGGCCTCGATCATGCCGCGGTAGTCGTCGAGGGAGAAGGCGCGCACCTCGAAGCCGCGGTGCTGCACGGCCTCCAGGAGACCCTGGGCCGACAGATCCACCAGGGCCTCGCGGACCGGGGTCGCGGAGACGCCGTACTGTTCGGCGATCTCCTTCACCGTGAACTCCTGCCCCGGCTGGAGCCGGCCGGCCAGCACCTCGTCGCGGAGCGCGCCCGCGACCTGCTGCCGCAGGGTGCTGCGGGTCACGGCGCCGTTGCCGGTGCTGCCGGGCATGGTCCGGTATCTCCCTCGTCACGTACGGGTGGCGTGCTCGAATACGTCTACGAGCACGCCACCTTACGCGTTCGGGGACCCGGGGATCCCTTTCTACTCCGTGTACTCGTCCGCCACGGACAGCGCCGCGTCCAGCGCCCCGAGCCCCTCCTTCAGCTCGGCCTCCGTCACATTGCACGGTGGTACGACGTGCGTGCGGTTCATGTTCACGAACGGCCACACACCGTTCGCCTTCGCGGCGGCGGCGAACGCGGCCATCGGCGCGGCCGCCTCCCCGGCAGCGTTGTAGGGCACGAGCGGCTCCCGGGTCTCCTTGTTCCTCACCAGGTCCAGGGCCCAGAACATGCCGACCCCGCGCACCTCGCCGACGCTCGGGTGGCGCTCGGCCAGTCGGCGCAGGCCCGGCTCCACGACGGACGCGCCCAGCTCCGCCGCGTTCTCGACGATGCCCTCCTCGGCCATCAGGTTGATCGTCGCGACGGCCGCCGCGCACGCCAGCGGATGCCCCGAGTACGTCAGCCCGCCCGGATACGCCCGCTTCCCGAACGTCTCCGCGATCCGCCCGGAGATGGCGACGCCGCCGAGCGGCACATAGCCGGAGTTCACGCCCTTGGCGAAGGTCATCAGATCCGGGACGACGTCGAACAGGTCCGCCGCGAACCACCGGCCGGTGCGCCCGAAGCCGGCCATCACCTCGTCGAGGATGAAGACGATCCCGTACTTGTCGCACAGCTCGCGCACGCCCGCGAGGTAGCCGGGCGGCGGGACCATGATCCCGGCGGTGCCGGGGATGGTCTCCAGGATGATCGCGGCGATCGTCCCCGGCCCCTCGAAGGCGATGGTCGCCTCCAGGTGCTCCAGCGCCCGCTCGCACTCCTGCTGCTCGGTCTCCGCGTAGAAGCGGGAGCGGTACAGGAACGGCGCCCAGAAGTGCACCACGCCCGCGGTACCGCTGTCGGAGGCCCAGCGGCGCGGGTCGCCGGTGATGTTGACGGCCTGCTGGGTGCCGCCGTGGTACGAGCGGTAGGCGGACAGCACCTTGGGGCGGCCGGTGTGGATCCGCGCCATGCGCACGGCGTGCTCCACCGCGTCGGCGCCGCCGTTGGTGAAGAAGATCTTGTCGAGGTCGCCGGGGGTGCGCTCGGCGATCAGCCGGGCCGCTTCCGAGCGCGCCTCGACGGCGAAGGCGGGCGCGAACGTGACCAAGGAGGCGGCCTGCTCCTGGGTCGCGGCGACGACCTTCGGGTGCTGGTAGCCGATGTTCGTGAAGACGAGTCCGCTCGTGAGGTCGAGGTAGCGGTTGCCGTCGAAGTCCCAGAAGTACGACCCCTCCGCACCGGCGACGGCGAGCGGGTCGATGAGCTCCTGCGCTGACCAGGAGTGGAAGACATGCGCACGGTCCGCGGCCTTGACGGCGGCGCCGGCCTGGGGGTCGGTCTGAGGGGTCATGCGCCTGAGCCTAGGAGTCCGGCACCCGGACGCGACAACCGGCGTCCTGTCTGCGGTCGGGCCCGGAACGCGACAGTCTGTCGACAGGGCGGTCCCGGGGGCGGAGTGCTGCGGGCCGCTCGGTTCGTCGGCGGGGAGTTCCGGGGCGGAGTGCTGCGGGCCGTCCGGTCCGTCGGCGGGGCGGTCACGGGGCGGAGCGCTACGGAGGCGCCCGTTCCGTCCCGTGACGGAACCGGGGCGGCGCCGTGGCCGACTCCTCGCGGGGCGGCGACGTTCTCTGGTTATTCTCTGGCTGTCTGTCGCACACGCAGGGGGGTAGGTGAGGCGGCGATGGAGAAGCCGGGGGGCGGGGATCCGCTGGGGATCCCCCCGGGCTTGCGGCTCCGGGGGAACGCCGGGGCTTATCGGCTGCTCGCCCGGCTCGGGGCAGGCGGCATGGGGAACGTGTATCTGGCCCGGTCCGACCGGGGACGTACCGTCGCGGTGAAACTCGTCCGGCGGGAGCTGGCCGAACAGGAGGAGTTCCGGGCGCGCTTCCGGCGGGAGGTGCAGGCCGCGCGCCGGGTCGGCGGACACTGGACCGCGCCCGTCCTCGACGCGGACACCGAGGCCGACATCCCCTGGGTCGCCACCGGCTATGTCGCGGGCCCCACCCTGCAGAGCGTTGTCTCCCGGGACCACGGCGCCCTGCCGGAGCGGTCCGTCCGCGTCCTGGCCGCCGGGCTCGCCCACGCCCTGCGGGACATCCACGCCGCCGGGCTCATCCACCGCGACCTCAAGCCCTCCAATGTGCTGGTGACCATCGACGGGCCCCGGGTCATCGACTTCGGTATCGCCCGCGCGCTGGAATCCCCCGGCGGCGCGGGGCTCACCCGTACCGGCGCGCTGGTCGGGTCGCCCGGGTTCATGGCGCCCGAGCAGGTGCGCGGCGACCGCGTCACGCCCGCGTGCGACGTGTTCTGCCTGGGATCCGTCCTCGCGTACGCCGCCACGGGCGCCCTGCCCTTCGGCGGCGGGGGCAGCGGGGCGCACGCGCTGATGTTCCGTATCGCCCAGGAGGAACCGGACCTGGCGGGCGTGCCCGAGAGCCTCAGCGATCTCGTCCGGGACTGTCTGCGCAAGGACCCCGCGGCCCGCCCCACCCCGGCGGAGATCCTGGAACGGGCCGGCGCCGAGGACACGGTCTTCGACGGCCGCACCCGTGACCCCTGGCTGCCCGGCGCCCTGGTCGCCCAACTGGGCCGCCACGCCGTGCGGTTGCTGGACGCCGAGGACCCGGAGGAGACCGCGATGAGGGTGGCTCAGGAGGGTGGCGCGGGGCGCGCGCCGGGTGGGACGGACTCGGGCGACGGTACGGGCCCCGCGGACGCCGCGGCTGCCGGGTCTGCCGCGAGCCCCGCCGGGACGGTCAGGCCGGTCGGGGATCCTGTCCGGTCCGCAGTAGGCCCGGGGGCCGGGCCCGCCCCGGCGCCCGGTGCGGGCACCCCCCGGGCCTCGGTGGACCTCACCAAACGGCCCCCGGCAGTTCCCGCGGCTCCCGTGGTTCCCGAGGTGTCGCCCGAGCACGCGCCCGCCTCCGACCTGCCGTACGGTGCCGCCCCGCCTCCGCCCGGCCGGCCCGCCTCCCCCGGTGGCCCGCCCGGCCAGGCCGGCCCCGACGGGCCGCCCCCGCCGCCCGCCGCGTACGGCTACCCCCAGCAGCACCCCCAGCCCGGGTACGGCCATGGCGGCTTCGGCCCCGCCCTCGGCCCGACCCATCCCCTCGGCCCGACCCATCCCCACGGCCCGTACCCCTACGGCGGCCCGGGCCCGCAGGAGCCGCGGCGCAGAAGCGGCCGCTCCACCGCCGCGCTGATGGTCGCCGCCCTGGTGGTCGCGCTCGGCGCGGGCGGCTCGGTGTACGCGCTGATGCGCGGCGACGTGACCGGGACGAGTGGCGGTGGCCGCGGCCACGCGCACCACTCCGCCGCGCCCGCCACCCCCGCCCCGGACACCCCCGCGGGCTCCGCACCGGCCACCGCGAGCCCCACCGCGCGGGCGTCCGCGGCCGGCGCCGTGCCCGACGCCTTCCTCGGCACCTGGACCGCCGCCATCGACACCACGAACGGCCACCACACCCGCCGGCTGGTCATCGAGCAGGGCGACGTGGGGGACACGGTGCTCTCGCTGACCGCGGACGGCCCGTCCGGCAACGGCACGTACCACTGCGTCTTCCGGGCCGGGCTGACCGGAGCGCCCGGCGCGGGCGGCCCACTGGACATCGGTGCCTCCACGGTCGTGGAGGGCCGCCCCGCGTCCGCCTGCACCCCGGGCGCCGCCACGGAGCTGACGATCCTTCCGGACGGCCGCCTGCGCCGCGTGACCATGAGCGGCGGCGAGTCCCTCACATACACCAGGCGAGGCTGAAGTCCCTTTACCCACAGGCAAGTTGAGCGTCACGCGAACTTAGGCGGCCGTCCCCTGCCCGGTGCCGCCGCCGGCCCGTACGGTGACCCCACAATCGGCTCCGGGGAAAATCGGGGGACCCGCGGTGCAGTGGTTGAGTCCAGAGAACATCGTGGCCGTGGGAACCGCGGTCCTCGGTATCGTCGCGTCCGGTGCCATGGTCTGGTACGAACGCCGGGTGCCGCACCACAAGCGCATCGGCTACCGCGTCCAGATGGACAGCCCGATCGGTGACGGCTCCGACCGCGCCAACAGACGCCTCGGCCTCTTCGCCGAGACCCCGGGCATGGTGGACGCGACACTCGTCCTGCTACGCATCGAGAACGACGGCTCGCAGGGCATCGACGGCGGTGACTACACCGGCCCCGAACGCCATGGCCTGACCGCGGTGTTCACCGATCGCACCATTCGCGGTGTGTCGGTCACACAAACGACCGACAACGACCACCTGATGGACCACTTCACCGCGGAGCGCGGCTTCGGCTACGAGGGCAACCGGCTGCACATCCCGCGCGTCCCGCTCAACCACGGCGACCACTTCAAACTGCTGGTGGTGCTGTCCGGCGGCGATGTGGGCCGTGAGATACGGCTCAGAGGCGGTATCCGCAACGGCCAGGTGCACCCCAACCGCAGTGCCACCCCGGACGACGAGCCGCCCCTGTTCAGCCGGGCCGCCCGGCTGATCAGCATCACGCTCACACTCAGCGTCCTCACGCTCGCCGGCATCGTCATCGCCCGCGACGACCATCCGCTCCCCATCGACTGCGCCCGCGGCAGCCTGACGGTCACCGGCTCGACGGCCTTCGCCCCCGTGGTGCAGGATCTGGCGAAGCAGTACGAGAAGAAGTGCGAGGGCTCCGACATCACGGTGGACGCCCGCGGCAGCGAGGCGGGGGTCGGGGACCTCATCTCCCTGGGCTCCCGGTCGAAAGGCGCCCCCGCCATGCTCGCGTTCTCCGACGGTCGCACCCCCAGGGCCGACGGGGCCTCTGATCTCAGAGGTACCCCGGTCGCCGTGTCCGTCTTCACCCTGGTCGTCAACGAGGACGTCGACCTGGGGCGCGGGCTCTCCCTGGCGGACGTGCGCCGCGTCTACAGCGGGAAGATCAGCCGCTGGAAGCAGCTCGACCCCCGTCTGCCCGACCTGCCCGTGGTGCTCGTCAGCCGCAACGCCGACTCCGGCACCCGGCAGATCTTCCAGCAGCGGGTGCTCGGCACCTGGGAGCGGGCCCCCAGCACATCGCTGGACTGTGTCCACCAGAACGACCGGTCCGCGCCCGTCATGCGCTGCGAACTCGACTCCACGCAAAAGGTGCTGGACGCGGTGGCCAAGATCCCCGGGGCCATCGGCTACAGCGAACTCAACCTCGCCCGTCACCCGGGCCTGCGCCGGGTGCCCCTGGACGGCGCCGCGGCCTCCACCCAGGACATCGAGTCCCGCATCGGCAACTACCCCTACCGCGGCGTCGAGTACGCCTACACCTACCAGCGCCCGCCCCTCGGCTCCCTCACCGCCGACTTCCTCGCCTACGTCCAGCAGCGCACCGGCGAGAGCCAGATCCGGGACCACGACCATCTGCCGTGCTCCGCGCCGACGGTGCAGCCGCTCTGCGCGGACGACGGCGGCTGAGCGAGGACGACCGACGGCGGCTGAGCGCGGACGACGGTCGCCGGGGACCGACGCCGGGCCCGTTCCCGCCGCACCGGCGCCGGTCCCCCGGGGGACGGCCGTCTCACCGGGGATCCGGCGGCCGTTGTCTCGGCATGTTCGGCCGGGCCCCCGAGGGCGGGGCGAACCGCCCCGGCGCCACCCCTTCGGCCCGTGGCGCGGCGGCCCCCACCGACTGGAGCACCAGCGGCGCGGACCCCCTGCGGAACTCCGCCATCCAGTCCGCGGTCTCCGCCCGCATCAGCTCCGTCACGTCCTCGCTGAACCGCCGCAGCACCGAGAGGCACCGCTCCGCCGCCTCGCCCGCGGTCCCCTCCGTCGGCCCGAGCACCTCCCGCACGCTCTCGGCCGCCCAGTCGAACTGGAGCGTCTGCAACCGCCGTTGCAGAGCCTGGGCGGTCGCCACGTCCCGCATCCACCCGGAGGTCACCCCGAAGAACCGGTCCCCGGCGACGCACGCCATCCCCAGCAGCAGCGACAGATACGCCCACGGCAGGGCGCCGTCCGTGACCCCGGTCAGATCGAGCAGCGGCAGCGCGGCCCCGCACCCGACCCCGGCCGCCGTGCCCACGCGCAGCGCCCGCGCGGCCCGGCGTTTCCACACCCGGTTCGCGAGGTACCAGGCCGCCGTCTCCAGCGCCCGGCGCTCCACCCACCGGTACAGCTCGTCCAGCCGCTCCGCGGGCTCCCCCCAGTCACCGTGCGGGAACGGCCGCCCCCCGAGGTCGCCGGGCCGAAGTCCTGCCACGCCGTCGCCCCGCCCGTCCTGGAGCGGACCTTCGGGCTGCATCTCCGGCTGACTCACCCGGCACTCCCTACGTACGGCTCTGACGTTCCGCGATGGTCACTTCGCGGTGTGCGCCCGCCTACACGGCACACGCTCCGCCACGTGTTCGTGACGCATGGTGCTGAAGCGCCGAACCCTTCCTACCGTCCCCCGGGCGACGCGGGCCCGGGTTTCACCGCTTTTCCGCCCGGAAGGAGGCCGTGGCCGGGGGAGGACGCCCCGCAAAGCCACCCGAACGAGTGCCGCCGCGTGCCGCGCCTTGAGTCCGGACGGACTACCGGAGCGGTCGTCCCGGTGACCACGTAGGCTCGTGCCAGGCGGCAAACCCCGCCCTGACAGCCGTACGCGACCTGCCAGCCGTACCCGTACGAGACCAGGAGCTGATCGTGATTCCCGGTGGTGGCCAGCCCAATATGCAGCAGTTGCTCCAGCAGGCCCAGAAGATGCAGCAGGACCTCGCCAGGGCGCAGGAGGAGCTGGCGCGGACCGAGGTCGACGGCCAGGCGGGCGGTGGTCTGGTGAAGGCCACGGTCACCGGCGCCGGTGAGCTGCGTGCCCTGGTGATCGACCCGAAGGCGGTGGACCCGGAGGACACGGAGACGCTCGCCGATCTGGTCGTCGCGGCCGTCCAGGCGGCCAACGAGAACGCGCAGGCCCTCCAGCAGCAGAAGCTCGGCCCGCTGGCCCAGGGGCTGGGCGGCGGGCTCCCCGGCCTGCCGTTCTGAGTCCACCGGTCCGTCCCTTCTGCGCAAGGCGAGGGCCAACTACCGTACGTACCAAGAAACCGAGCGCGGCTACGGTACGTGCCGAAGCTCTTCAGGAAAGGCAGTCCGTTGTACGAAGGCGTGGTCCAGGACCTCATCGACGAGCTGGGGCGGCTGCCCGGCGTCGGTCCCAAGAGCGCCCAGCGGATCGCCTTCCACATCCTGCAGGCCGAGCCGGCGGACGTCCGCCGGCTCGCCCAGGCGCTGCTCGAGGTGAAGGCGAAGGTCCGCTTCTGCGCGACCTGTGGCAACGTGGCGCAGGAGGAACTGTGCGGCATCTGCCGTGACGCGCGCCGCGACCCGTCGGTGATCTGCGTGGTGGAGGAGCCGAAGGACGTCGTCGCGGTCGAGCGCACCCGCGAGTTCCGCGGCCGCTACCACGTCCTGGGCGGCGCGATCAGCCCCATCGAGGGCGTGGGCCCGGACGACCTGCGCATCAGGGAGCTGCTCGCCAGGCTGGCCGACGGCACGGTCACCGAGCTGATCCTGGCCACGGACCCCAACCTGGAGGGCGAGGCCACGGCCACGTATCTCGCCCGGATGATCAAGCCCATGGGCCTGAAGGTCACCCGCCTGGCCAGCGGCCTCCCGGTGGGTGGCGACCTGGAATACGCGGACGAGGTCACCCTCGGCCGCGCCTTCGAGGGGAGACGACTCCTAGATGTCTGACGCCACGCTGCACTCCACGACGCAGGACCCGGACGACTTCGCCGTTCAGATCGCGGATCAGGTCGAGAGTTTCCTGGTCGCCGTCACCGAGGTCGCGAAGGGCGACGAGCCGGACTCGGCCGTCCCCTTCCTCCTGCTGGAGGTCTCCCAGCTGCTGCTCGCGGGCGGCCGTCTGGGCGCACACGAGGACATCGTGCCCGAGGAGCGCTACGAGCCGGACACGGGCCCGGACGCGGACGCGGACGAGCTGCGCGAGCGCTTCGCCGCCATGCTGGACCCGATCGACGTCTACTCGGAGGTCTTCGACCCGTACGAGCCGCGCAGGGCCCCGGTCCCGGCCCGTATCTCCGACGATCTGGCGGACATCATCACGGATCTGCGCCACGGCATGGCCCACTACCGCGCCGGCCGCACCACGGAGGCGCTGTGGTGGTGGCAGTTCTCGTACTTCTCCAACTGGGGCTCGACCGCCTCCGCGGCCCTGCGGGCCCTGCAGTCCGTGGTCGCGCACGTACGGCTGAACCAGCCCCTGGCGGAGCTGGACGGCCTCGACACCGACCAGGACCTCGGCGACGACGTCCTCGCGGAGGAGGCGGGGCGGGTCATGGTCCGGGAGATCGCGCGACCGCTCGGACTGCGGCCGGTCACGTAGCCGTCCGGCGGCCCCTGTGACACGTGGCACGTTTCCGAGTACGGGGTGCGCGGCGGGGGCAGGTGCCGTGCGGAGCGGCCTGGTCTCCCCGCGGGGAGCGGCGGTGAAAGCCGTCGTGCGTCCGTCCCGGATCCGGAGAAAACCGGGAGGGTCCCAAGGTGAGCGGGACATCTCACCATGCGGTATCCCGGAAGGGGAATCCGGTCCCTCGATAGACTGAGCCGACCGCACCGGCACTGCGCGGGTGCGGAAAGAGACGGATTGAGCGAGGAGCGCACGTGGGCCTTGTCGTGCAGAAGTACGGAGGCTCCTCCGTAGCCGATGCCGAAGGCATCAAGCGCGTCGCCAAGCGGATCGTGGAAGCGAAGAAGAACGGCAACCAGGTGGTTGTCGTCGTTTCCGCGATGGGCGACACGACGGACGAGCTGATCGATCTCGCCGAGCAGGTTTCCCCGATGCCTGCCGGGCGTGAGTTCGACATGCTGCTGACCGCCGGAGAGCGGATCTCCATGGCCCTGCTGGCCATGGCGATCAAAAACCTGGGCCACGAGGCGCAGAGCTTCACCGGCAGCCAGGCAGGCGTCATCACCGACTCCGTCCACAACAAAGCCCGGATCATCGACGTCACGCCCGGCCGCATCCGCACCGCGCTGGACGAGGGCAACATCGCGATCGTCGCCGGTTTCCAGGGCGTGAGCCAGGACAAGAAGGACATCACGACCCTGGGCCGGGGTGGTTCCGACACGACCGCCGTGGCACTGGCCGCCGCCCTCGACGCCGAGGTGTGCGAGATCTACACCGACGTCGACGGCGTGTTCACCGCCGACCCGCGTGTGGTGAAGAAGGCCCGGAAGGTCGACTGGATCTCCTTCGAGGACATGCTGGAGCTGGCCTCGTCCGGGTCCAAGGTGCTGCTCCACCGCTGTGTGGAGTACGCGCGCCGCTACAACATCCCGATCCACGTCCGCTCCTCCTTCAGCGGGCTGCAGGGCACGTGGGTCAGCAGCGAGCCGAACGAGCAGAAGGACAAGCAGGTGGAGCAGGCCATCATCTCCGGTGTCGCGCACGACACCTCCGAGGCCAAGATCACGGTCGTCGGTGTGCCGGACAAGCCGGGCGAGGCCGCCTCGATCTTCCGCGCCATCGCCGACGCCGAGATCAACATCGACATGGTCGTGCAGAACGTCTCGGCCGCGTCGACCGGCCTCACGGACATCTCCTTCACGCTCCCGAAGACCGAGGGACGCAAGGCGATCGACGCCCTGGAGAAGGGCAAGACCGCGATCGGCTACGACTCCCTGCGCTACGACGACCAGATCGGCAAGATCTCCCTCGTCGGCGCGGGCATGAAGACGAACCCGGGCGTCACGGCCTCCTTCTTCGAGGCGCTGAGCGACGCGGGCGTGAACATCGAGCTGATCTCGACCTCCGAGATCCGCATCTCGGTGGTGACGCGCGCGGACGACGTCCCGGAGGCGGTGCGCGCGGTGCACAGCGCGTTCGGCCTGGACTCCGAGAGCGACGAGGCCGTCGTCTACGGCGGCACCGGGCGATGACCGGCCTCCCCCGCGGGGGCGCGGACCGCAAGGGGTCCACGCGCCCGGGCCGTACCGGGCGTGCGCGCCGTACGGGGACCGGGCCGGCCGCGCCTCCCGTGCGGCGGGCCGGTCTGCCGGGCCCGGGCGTGCCCCGTGGGGAGCGCCCGTGACGGCGCGGACCGGGCGGCCGACACTCGCGGTCGTGGGAGCGACCGGGTCCGTCGGCTCCGTCATGCTTCAGATCCTGTCCCAGCACGCGGACGTCTGGGGCGAGATCCGTCTGATCGCCTCGCCCCGCTCGGCCGGCCGCAAGCTGACCGTGCGCGGTGAGGAGGTCGAGGTCGTCGCGCTCGACGAGGAGGCGCTGTCCGGCGTCGACGTGGCGATGTTCGACGTGCCCAGCGAGGTCGCGCGGCAGTGGGCGCCGGTCGCCGCCGCGCGGGGCACGGTCGTGGTGGACAACTCGGGTGCGTTCCGGATGGACCCGGAGGTCCCGCTGGTCGTGCCGGAGGTCAACCCGCACACCGTCCGGGTGCGCCCGCGCGGCATCATCGCCAACCCCCGCTGCACCACGCTCGCGATGATCGTGCCGCTCGGCGCGCTGCACGCCGAGTTCGGGCTCAGCGAGCTGGTCGTGTCCTCGTACCAGGCCGTGAGCGACGCGGGACACGCGGGCATCGAGACCCTGCGGCAGCAGCTCTCGCTGGTCGCGGGGACGGAGCTGGGGACGAGCCCCGGTGACGTACGGCGCGCGGTGGGCGACAACACCGGGCCCTTCCCGGAGCCGGTGGCGCTGAACGTCGTCCCGTGGGCCGGGTCCCCGAGCGAGGACGGCTGGTCCTCCGAGGAGATGACGATCCGCGACGAGTCCCGCAAGATCCTGGGGCTGCCCCGGCTGCCGGTGGCGGTCACCTGCGTCCGCGTGCCCGTGGTCACCGCGCACTCCCTCACCGTGCACGCCCGCTTCGAGGGCGAGGTCACGGTCGACCGCGCGCGGGACATCCTCGCCACCGCGCCCGGAGTCGTCCTCTTCGACGACCCGGCCGCGGGCGAGTTCCCCACGCCCGCCGACGTGGTCGGCACGGACCCGACCTGGGCGGGCCGGGTACGCCGCTCCCTCGACGACCCGACCGCGCTGGAACTGTTCCTGTGCGGGGACAACCTGCGCAAGGGCTCGGCGCTGAACACGACGCAGATCGCGGAACTGGTCGCGGCGGAACGGACGGCTCCATAGCCCGCAGGTTCTTCGGCCGCGGTCCCACCAGGCGGGGAATTTCCTGGTCGGCGGCCAGAACGTTTGTAGGATCTCTATCAGTCCTGTCGGCCGGTCCATGATCTGGACCACTTGATCGAATCCTTCGGGTGTTCGAAGATTTCCCTCCCCGCCCCGCAACCGCTTGCGGAGCGGGGAGCGTCTTTGGGGTCGCCCTACGGGGGGCGGGCGCCATCACCATGGGGCATTAGGGGAAGAGCTGGTACGCATGAGGGCACAAGACGCACGGTCCGCGGCGCTGGGGGGCGCACGAGGGCAGGTGCAGACGGACGTGCTGTCTGACGCGAAGGCGATGCCAGTCGCGTACAACCCTCAGGGGGTGAGGCGTGTCCAACTGGCGTGGCAGAGGTACTCGAATTCACCGCGGTACGGGCGAGGGGCACGGCCCTTCGCCCGCCCCGCCGCACCCGCGTGCCCGGCGGCATGCCGGTGATCGCCCCCATGCCCACAGCGCGGCGTGCCCGCATACCCAGCCAGCGCGAGAGCGCTGAGGAGACGACGGCCGCCGGCACCACGGTGGACCATCTGACCGAGACCTACCGTGCCCACTACCGCTCCCTCCTCGGGCTCGCGGCGCTCCTCCTCGACGACACCGCGTCCTGCGAGGACGTCGTCCAGGAGGCCTTCATCCGCGTCCACTCGGCGCGCAAGCGCGTCCGCGACCCGGAGAAGACGCTCGCCTATCTGCGCCAGACGGTCGTCAACCTCTCGCGTTCGGCGTTGCGCCGCCGCATCCTCGGTCTCAAGCTGCTCTCCAAGCCGATGCCGGACATGGCGAGCGCGGAGGAGGGCGCGTACGACCAGCTGGAGCGCGACTCGCTGATCCGGGCCATGAAGGGTCTGCAGCGCCGTCAGCGCGAGGTGCTGGTGCTGCGCTACTTCGCGGACATGACCGAGGCCCAGGTCGCCGAGACGCTGGGGATATCGCTGGGGTCGGTGAAGGCGTACGGATCGCGCGGCATCGCGGCGCTGCGCATCGCCATGGGAGCGTCGGCATGAGCGAGTACGAGGAGCGGCGCCCCGCCGTCCCGGGACGCGGCTCCCACGAACGACACGAGCCCGATATGTGGCACGAGCCGACGGACCGGTCGGCGCCCCACGAGGACGACCACGAACAGCATGCTGGGAACCGAACTGTGAACCACCACCCCGACGACCAGGGCCGACAGGAAGCCCGGCCGGACCGCGCCGCTCCCGACACGTCCGCCGCCGACCGCTTCGCACGGGGGCCCGGCGGTTTCGAGGACCGTGCGGACGGGTCGGGTGCCGGGCGGGACGGCCTGGCGGCCGAGGGGCTCGGTCCGGACGAACAGGCGCTCCGGCGGATACTCCACCAGGCGGTGGACGACATCGAGCCGAGCGACGGCACCCTGGAGCATCTGCGGCGCGCGGTGCCCGCCCGGCGGGCGCGCAAGCGGCAGGCCCTGGTCGGCATGGCGGCCGCCGCCCTGTTCGTCGGCACGGCGATCCCGGCCCTCGTCCATGTCTCCCACGCCACCTCCGACCCCGACCCCTCCATCGCCGGTCAGGCCTCGCAGGCCCAGCAGGGCACCGCGCAGAACAAGAACCCGGACGGGGGCGTCGGCAGCGGCTCGGTCGGCTCCTCCGGCACGGTCAAGAACGGGGACCAGGGCGGCCAGAAGAGCCCGGAGAACAAGGGCAAGGACGTGACCGGCGGCGCCACCGGCGGGGCCGGCCCGACGGCCTCCGCGCAGAGCACCCCCGTATGCACGGCGGCCCAGCTCGGCGGTGCGACCGCCACCGCCGGCGCACCGGACTCCAGCGGCACGGTCTACGGCGCCTTCCGCATCGCCAACGTCTCCGCCACGAGCTGTACGGTCTCGGGCGGCGGCAGTGTCACTCCGGCCCCCCAGGGCGCGGCGGACCCCGCCAAGATCAGCGTGGTGGACCATGTCGCGGGCGACGCGGCCACCGGGCTGCCCGCCCCGTCCGGGGAGGCCGGCTCGCTGGTGCTCAAGCCCGGTGCGGCCTACGAGGTCAAGTTCGCCTGGGTCCCGTCGGAGACCTGCCCCACCACGGGTGGCGGCACCGGCGAACCCTCCCCGGACCCGAGCCCTTCGGAGAGCACCGGCACGATCACCGACACGACCTCGGGGGGCGGTGGCACGGCACCGCAGCTGATGACGGAGGACGGCGTGGCCGACGGCAGCGTGGTGGTCTCCTACACGCCGGTGACCGGCTCCGGCACCGCCACGACGATCTCCGACGCCTGCGCCGGCACGGTCTACCGCACGGGGATGCTGCCTGCGTCCTGAACTGTGCTCGGGTGTACTGAACCGTGCCCCGGCGTACTGAACCAGGGTCCCCGTGTCCTGAAGCCTGCGCCGGGAGCTCACGGTGCCGGGCTTGCGTTCCGTGCCGGGCTGCCGGGCTGCCGGGCTGCCGGGCGCGCCCGCGTCCGGCACGGTCCGGGCGCCCGGGCCTCAGGTCGCGGCGGTGCGGGGCGCGCTCTCGGCGGCGCTCTTCCCGTTCCCGGCCGCCTCTGTTCCCGCCCCTGCTTCTGCTTCTGCCGGGGACGCCGGGGTCCTGGCCTCCGGTCCCTCCGTGACGAGACCCAGCTCCGCGTCCCGGGCGTACTCCACCTCGCGTCGCAGCAGGCGGAACCACATGAAGACCGTGAAGCCCGCGAAGACGAACCACTCGCCCGTGTAGCCCAGGTTCTGGAACGCCTTCAGATCCAGTCCGGTGCCCTGCGGTGCCGTCGCCGGTACCGCCCGCATCCCGCTGTCGGCCTTGTCGAGCGTGATCCAGGCGTCGTAGAGACGGTAGGGCACGAGGTTCACCAGCGACGCCGCGCTGATCGCCGCGGTCTGGTCGGTGGGGAGCCCCCCGCCCCCTCCCGCCCCGTTCGCCCCCGGGCTCTCCGACGCCTGCAGCGCACCCGTGACGGTGACCTCACCGGCCGGTGCGGCCGGTGCCTTCGCGGAGTCCGCGTCGCCCGGCAGCCAGCCCCGCACGACCGGCAGGGCCATGCCCTGGTCGGTGCGCAGCATGGTCAGCACATAGAACCCGTTCCTGCCGTCCAGCTCCCGGTCCGGCACCAGCAACTGCTTCCCGTACCGCCCGGTGGCCGTGGCCCGCTTCCCGGACGTGTTCTTGTCGACGGGCAGCAGTTCCCGAAGCGGCCGGGCCGCCTCCGTGCGGGCCGCCGTGGCCTGCTCGTTCGCTCTCTGCTGCTCGTGCATCCGGGACTCGAACCGGCTCAGCTGCCATGACCCCATGAAGATGCAGAAGGGGATGGCCAGCAGCACGAAGACGTTGATCCCCCACCAGCGGGGCGTCAGCAGAAACCGGTACACGCCCTCCACGGTACGGTGCCGCCCTCGCAGACCCGCCCGTGGGGCCCGGCGTACGAGGCACCCCTCCCCGTACGCCGGTCCGGCCAACGCACGCCTGCCCCGCAGCCTGCCCCGTCCGCCGGCGGCCGGCCACGCCGCCGGTTCCGGCCCGGTCCACCGGACGGTCAGGCGCGCCGCCCGTCCTGGTCCCGTCCACGGGACGGCCAGCCACGCCGCCCGTCCCGGTCCCGTCCACCGGGCGGTCGGCCACGCCGTCCGTCCCGCCCGCCGTCCGGGCCGTCGCTCCTCTCGGCTCTCCACGCTCTCCAGATGCCGGCTCTCCAGGTGTCAGCTCTCCAGATCCCGGCCCTCCAGATGGCGCGCCGCGAAGTCCAGCTCCAGCCGCACCTGCTTGATCCGCTCGTCGACCACCAGGGAGCCGTGTCCCGCGTCGTACCGGTACACCTCGTGTGCCGCCTCCCGTGCGGTGAGCCGGTCCACATAGTTGTCGACCTGGTGGATCGGGCAGCGCGGGTCGTTCACCCCCGCCGAGATGTACACCGGCGCCTTCACCGCGTCGACGTACGTCAGCGGCGACGACGCCTCGAAGCGCTCGGGCACCTCTTCCGGGGTGCCCCCGAGCAGGGTCCGGTCCATCGCCTTCAGCGTCTCCATCTCGTCGTGGTACGCCGTCACATAGTCCGCGACCGGCACCGCCGCGATCCCGATCGTCCACGCGTCCGGCTGGGTGCCGAGCCCGAGCAGGGTCAGATACCCGCCCCAGGAGCCGCCGGTCAGGACCAGCCGCCCCGGGTCCGCGAGCCCGGACGACACCGCCCACTCCCGCACCGCCGCGATGTCCTCCAGTTCGATCAGCCCGACCCGGTGCTTGAGGGCGTCCGTCCACTCGCGTCCGTACCCCGTCGAACCCCGGTAGTTGATCCGCACCACCGCGTACCCGTGGTCCACCCAGGCCGCCGGGCCCGCCGCGAACGAGTCGCTGTCGTGCCAGGTGGGGCCGCCATGGATGTCGAACACCGTCGGCAGCGGTCCGGTCGCCCCGGCCGGCTTCTGCACCAACGCGTGGATGCGGCCGCCCGGCCCCTCCACCCACACGTCCTCCACCGGCACCGACCCCGGTGATCTCATTCCCGGCGGATCCAGCACGACCCCGCCCGACGTCGACCGCACCACCGGCGGCTCGGCCGCAGACGACCACAGGTACTCCACGGTCCCGTCGGGGCGGGCCGTCGCGCCGGACACCGAGCCCGGCGGTGTCGGCAACCGCACCAGCTCGTGCGTCACCAGGTCGTACCGCAGCAGTTCGCTGCGGGCCTCGAAGCTGTGCACGACCAGCAGTGCGGAGCCGTCCGGATACCACTCCGCGGCCACGTCGCCCGGCAGCTCCAGCGCCAGGTCCGTCTCCTCGCCCGAGGCGACGTCCCACACCAGCGGCTCCCACCGGCCGCGCCGCTGGTGCCCGACCAGCAGTCGGGTGTCCCCGTCGACCGGTGCGAAGCCCAGCACCTCCAGGCTCAGCTCGACTCTGCCGCCCTTGGTGTCGTCCAGCTCCGCCACCGTCGAGCCGTCCGGCCGCAGCACACGCAGGGCCGAGTGCATCGCGTCGCCGTGCTCGGTGTGCTCGATGGCGATCAGCGAACCGTCGTGCGCGAGGCCGCCCACCCCGGCCGACTCGCGGTGCCGGTAGATCTCGACCGGGTCGTGGCCGATCCGTGCCAGATGGATCGTCGAACCGTCCTCGTCGGTCGAGCGACCCACCACCGCCGTCCGTCCGTCCCGCCCGATCGCGAGCCCGGCCGGGTACGACGGCTCCAGGCCGGGAGCCGCCGGCTCGTCGGTCCCGGAGTCCGCGCCGGAGGCGCCCGGGGTGAACCGCTGGCGTCTCCAGATGCCGAACTCGTCCCCGTCGGTGTCGTCGAACCACCAGATCCACTCGCCGTCCGGTGAGAGCACCCCGTCCGTCGTGCCGTTCGGCCGGTTCGTGACCTGGCGCTGCTCGCCCGTGGTGCGGTCCCACGCGTACAGCTCGTACGTCCCCGTCGCGTTGGAGACGAACAACGCGCGGTGCGGCGCGTCCTCCGCCCACTCCGGCAGTGACACCCGCGGCGCCCGGAAGCGCTTCTCCCAGTCCGGCATGTCCTCGCCGTGCTCGGGCGAGGTGGACCCGTTGCTCTCAGTCATGGCCCCATAGTGCCTGGCTCGGGCGGTATCGTGCGGCCGAGGTCCTCAGCCTGTGGAAAACTCTTCGGGAAAACCTCCTGACCAGGCACGACCGCGCGACCGGACGACCGCGCGACCGGACGACCGGACGACCGGAGCCTCCCGGCCGCCGCCCCCCACGCCGTCCGTCGCCCCGGCCGATCCCGTGCCTACGCCGTCCCCGCCCCCTCGCGGTGCCTGCGGCCCAGGAGGTCCGCCAGGCCGCGGCGCGTCGCGGCCAGGACCACCCGGTCCTCCGGCCGCAGGACGTACGTGGGCGGCAGGTCCCAGACCAGCCCCGAGGGGCGGCCCGGACCGCCCGTCTCGGGGTCCGGCGCATGGTCCCGCCCGCCGGGCGCCGCGGTGTCCAGAGCGAGCACCCGCCAGGCCCCCGCCCGGAAGGCCTGCGCGACCGTCCGGCCCTCCAGCTGCGGATGCCCGGCCACGTCCACGGCGGCGAACAGCAGCACCCGCCGTTCGACGGGGATCGCCCCCAGGATCTGCCGCCCCAGCATGGCCCCGGCGAACGCGGGCGCGGCCAGGTGCGACACGCTGCGGCTGCGGGTCGGGGCGTGCGGGTGGGCGGCGCGCAGGGTGCGGTAGACGGCCGTTGCGAAGTCGTCGTCGTACAGGCGCAGGACGACCCGCAGGTCGGGCCGTACGGAGCGCGCGTACAGGACGGCCTCGAGGTTGGTGGTGTCGGCGCTGGTGAGCGCGAGCAGCGCATGCGCCCGGTGGATCTTGGCGGCCTCCAGGACGCCTTCCTGCGTCACGTCGCCGAGCACGACCGGCACCCGCAGCCGCCGGGCCGTCGCGAGGCCGCGCGCCTCCGGATCGCCCTCCACGCACACCACCGGAATCCTCAGCTCCCGCAGCCGGGTGAGGACCCGCGTGCCGATCTTGCCGACGCCGAGCAGCACCACATGACCGGACAGGCCGCGTGGCGGTTTGCGCAGCGCACTCCCGCTGCGGAAGGTGCCGAGCGCCTCGAGGACGGCCGCCACCAGCACGGGCAGCAGCAGCAACCCCACGAGGCCGGACAGCAGTTGCAAGATCTGCCGCCCGGCGGGCTCCCCGATGGCCGGGTTGTTGATGGCGAACAGGTCGAGCAGCGTCAAGTACGTGGCGCGCAGCGGGGGTTCCCCGGTGACCGCCATCGACGCGATCGCCAGCGCGACGACACAGCCCACGACTCCCGCGAACGACCAGCGCAGCCGCCGCGAGAACAGCGAGCCCAGGGGGACGACACTGCGCCCGCCGGACAGTGCGGGACCCGCGTAGGAGACGGTCTCCAGGACGACCGTGCCGCGTCCGGTGGCCGCGGCGATCGCCCGTTCGTCGGGCAGGAGTTGCGGCCCCTGCTCGCCGCTGCCGTCGGAACCGTCGGCGCCGACGGGGTCGCCCGCCGTCGCCGACAGCAGCGCCAGCGTGCACAGTCCCGGGTCGGCGACCTCGCCGGGGCGCGGCGGCGGGCGTTCCACGGCCCGCAGCATCAGCCCGTCGGTCTGCACCACCTTGGTGGTGCCGGCCACGGCCGTGGCCGCCAGCGCGGGCGCGGCGGTGTCGGCGTCGGACAGGACGGTCGTGGACGCGTCGAACGCCTCGGCCGCCCCGTCGCTCCCGCCGGAGGCCAGCGCCGCCGCCTGGTCGAGGAGCGCCTCGATGTGCTGCCCGAGCCGCCGGTTGTAGAGCCGCAGCACGAGCTGGAGGCGCGGGTTGAGGCGGCGGGCGGTGAGCGCGGCGCGGATGTTGGTCTGGTCGTCGTCATAGACGAGCGCCAGGGCCGTCGCCCGCTCCACCCCGGCCTCGGCGAGCACGGCCTCGGAAGCCTCCGGGGCCTCCAACAGCCGTACGGCGTCGGGTGGGTGCGGGGGACGGGCACCGCCGACGCCAGAGGTACGACCGTTCGCGTCATTGCCGTTGCCGTTGCCGTTGCCGTTGCTGTTGCCCGCCGCGCGCGTGACGGCGGCGGAGACCCGGTCTATCAGCGTGGAGGGGCGGGCACGGCCCACCACCGGCTGCCGGGCGACCCGTCTGGCGGGGGGCACGACAAGGGTCACCTGCTCGCCGTACACCCCGCGCAACTCGGCGGCCAGCCGGTGCGCGAGTCCGTCGTCCCCGCACACCACCATGTGCGCGACCGCGTCGCTCGATCCGTTCTGTTGCGGAACGCCTGCCACGAGGAGAAAGACTGCCCTACGGACGGGCCGGTTCCACAGGGGCGGGGTGCCGAAAGTCCACCCTTGCCGAACAGGCGCTTCCCGGGGGAGACTTCTACAGAACTGTAGAAATGTAGAACTGCAGAGCTGTCGCGCCGCGGATCCGGCGCATCCTCCACCCGCCCTGGGAGCAAGACTGATGTTCGGCATGAGTGAGCTGGCCGTGATTCTCCTCGTGGTCGTCGTCGTCCTGGGGATCAAGAAGCTGCCGGAGCTGGCGCGTTCGGCGGGGCAGGCGAGACGGATCCTCAAGAGCGAGGCGAAGGCGCCGACGGAGCAGGACGGCGTGACGCCGGATGCGGGCCCTGTGATCCGGGGGACGGTCGTCGGCCGGGACGAGCCGCCCGCGCGTTCCTGACGCGGGACCTCGGGGGAGGTTCAGGCCGCCCGGCGCTCGTTCCCTCCGAATGCGGCCTTCCGAATGCAGCCCTCCGAATACGGCATGAAAGGCGGAGACCGCCACCCGCAATGCGGTGTCATCCGAACGGGTCATCGTGCTGGACGAGACGGCGATCCGTGAATTCCGTGCGTCATACTCATGGTGTTCCCGTGGTGTGCAGGTTCCTGCGATGTGCACGTTCTGCTCTGTGCATGTTCCCGCGCTGTGTCTTTCTGTGCTCCGTGCGAGGAATGCGGAGGTCGTCACATCCGAATACGCAGGCCCGGACGGGTGGCATCGGCTCCACGGGCCGGACCATTCCCTGAGGGGGCCCGTCATGGCCGTGGAAATTACGCCCCTGGTAAAAACCTCCCGGCTCCGGAGGCGAGGGGGCCTCTTCGGCGAATGCCTGGCGGAATCCCTGGGGACGTGCGTCCTCGTCTCCTTCGGGTGCGGTGCGGTGGCCATGGCGGTCGCCGCACTGCCCGGATCGGGCCGTACGGCCGGTCCCACCACGTTTTTCCTGGGCGCCGGTGACTGGCTGCTCATCTCCTGGGGCTGGGCGCTCGCCGTGACCTTCGGTGTGTATGTGGCCGGCGGTGTCAGCGGCGCACACCTCAATCCGGCGGTGACGCTGGCATTCGCGCTGCGCCGCGGCTTCCCCTGGCGCAAGGTGGTTCCGTACACGGCGTCGCAACTGGCCGGCGCGTTCGTCGGGGCCGCGCTGGTGTACGGCGTCTACCACGACGCGATCGACACCCTCGACCGCGCCATGACGGGCCCGAAGACGAACGGGCACACCCTCGCCACCTTCTCCATCTTCGGCACGTTTCCCGCGCCCTATTACCACGGCGGCACCGGGGGCCCGCTCGTGGACCAGATCGTCGGGACGGCCTTTCTCGTCATGTTCATCGTGGCGGTCGTCGACCTGCGCAACACGGCGGTGAAGGCCAACCTGGGCCCCCTGGTGATCGGCTTCGCGGTCGCCGCCATCGGCATGTCGTACGGTGCGAACGCCGGCTATGCCATCAACCCCGCCCGGGACTTCGGCCCCCGTCTGTTCACATGGCTCGCGGGCTGGCAGGACCTCGCGCTGCCCGGCACCCTCGCGGGGTCCTTCAGCGACTACTTCTGGATCCCCCTCGTCGGCCCCCTCGTCGGCGGAGTGATCGGGGTGCTCGTCTACGACCTGTTCATCGGCGACGTCCTGCATGCCCGCGTGCGGCTGGCCGAACTCCCGGAGGCCGGCCTGACCCGCCTGGAGACGGACGCGGGCGAGAAGTGAGCCGGGCCCGCTGAAGACCAGCTCCGTGCGGTCGCAGGGCAGCGTGACGTCACAGGCGTCCGCCACGCGGCCGTCGAAGGCGTACGACGTCTTCCCGGAGGAGGATCACCGGCGTGCCCGGCGGCAGCCCCAGCTCCTCGGCCTGCTCCGGCGTCGGCGGGAAGCGGCGCTCACGGCACGCCCCGTACCGGGAACCGCGTCGTCCAGGGCTCCCGCACCCGGGCATGGAAGCGCCCGACCGCTGGCGACGGGGGATGCGCCAGCGATCGGGCTGTGGTCCAGCGTAACAACGTCGCTCGCGCGGCGGGAGTCGACTACTCGGCCGTAGCGGGGAGTTGTGAGCGGGATCACGTGGAATCCGCCGTCGTCCGCCCCGGCTCCCTCATCGCCCGCACGGCGGGTCGTACGAGAGCCGGGGCAGGTACTCGTGCCACCGCTGCGGGGTCAGCACGCCCCGGGTGACCGAGCAGATGTGCCGGATGGCCTCGTCGGCGTCCAGGCGCCACAGGCGGACCGTGTCCGCGCCGCTCGACACCCCGAGCACCTGGCTGTTGGGGCTGAAGGACAGGAAGTTGCCCGTCTTGGCGTAGGGGCTCATCGACTGGCCGATGGGGGTGGCCGACGACGGCCGGGCGACGTCCCAGAGCCGGACCGTGTTGTCGTTGCCGCCGCTGGCCAGGGTCTGGCCGGACCTGCTGAACGTCAGCGACGTGACCGCCTCGGTGTGGCCGATGAGCGGGGGGCCCAGCTCGGTCGCCGCGCGGGGCTCGGTGACGTTCCAGAGCCGTACGGTGTCGTCGTCGCTGCCGCTGGCCAGCGTATGGCCGTCGGGGCTGTAGGCGAGCGCGTTGACGGGCCCGGAGTGCTCCGTGAGCGGGGAGCGGAGCGGGGCCACCCGGGCGGGGTCGGTCACGTCCCACAGCCAAATGGTGCTGTCCGCGCTGCCGCTGGCGAGCGTGCGCCCGTCCGGGCTGAAGGCGAGGGCGTTGATGAAGCCCCGGTGGCCGGTGAGCGGCTTGCCGAGCGCGACGGCACGGGAGGGGTCGCTGACGTTCCACAGCTGGATGGTGCGTTGGTCGTAGGCGGTGGCCAGGATCCGTCCGTCGGGGCTGTACGCCAGGGCGTAGGAGCCCATGAAGCGGGTCTGCAGGGCGAGGCGCGGCCCGGTGAGGACCGGGTGGGCCGGATCGGTGACGTTCCACAGGTGCACCGACTCCTTGTCGGTCAGCACCACGAGCGTGCGGCCGTCGGGGGAGAACACCAGCGAACGCTGGCCGCCGTCGGCGGGCATGAAGGGCCGGCCCATGAGCCTCGGCCGACCGGGAGCCGCCACGTTCCACAGCCGGACCCTGCCGTCGCTCGCGACCGTGGCGAGCAGCTTGCCGTCCGGGCGGAACACCCCGTTGCGGCCTGTCATGTCCGACGTCGGGACCGACCACAGACGGACCCTGCTGTCACCGCTGCCGGTGGCCAGAGTACGGCCGTCCGGACTGAACCCCAGGGCGTACATCTCGCCGCTGCCGCCCGCGAGCGGCTCGCCGACCTGGGAGGGCAGGTGCGGATCGCTGACGTTCCACAGGCTCGCCGAGCTGTCCGCGCTGGCCGCGGCGAGCCGCTCCCCGTCGGGGCTGAAGGCCACGGACCAGATGGCACCCGTGTGGCCGGTGAGCGGCGAGCCGATCGGTGCCGCGCGCTTCGGGTCGGAGACGTCCCACAGCCGGATGGTGTCGTCGGCGCTGCCGCTGGCGAGCGTGCGCCCGTCGGGGCTGAAGGCCACCGAGTGCACCAGGTCCGTATGGCCCCTGAGCACCCTCGGCAGCGGCTCGGGGTGGCGCGGATCGGCCGTGTTCCACAGCCGGATCGTGTCGTCGTCGCCTCCTGCCGCGAGCGTGCGCCCGTCGGGGCTGAACGCCACACAGCGCACCGCTGCCGTATGGCCGCCCAGCGCGCCGAGCGACTGCGGCCGGCGCGGGTCGGCCACGTTCCACAGGCGTACGATGCGGTCCTCGCCGGCGGAGGCCAGCGTGCGTCCGTCGGGGCTGAAGGCGACCAGGTAGATCGTGCCCTCATGGCCCGTCAGGGGCCCCCCGAGAGGGGTGGGACGGGCGGGGTCGGTCACGTCCCACAACCGGATCGTGCCGTCGTCCCCGGCGCTGGCGAGGGTGTGTCCGTCCGGGCTGAAGACGGCACTGCTCACCCAGCTCGTATGACCGGTGAGAGGCTTGCCGAGCGGCTTGGGGCGGCTGCGGTCGGCCACGTTCCACAGGCGGACGGTCCGGTCGTAGCCGGCCGTGGCCAGGGTCGTGCCGTCGGGGCTGAACGAGGTGAGGTAGACGGCGCCGCGGTGGCCGAGCAGGGGGGTGGCCAGGGGCGCGTTCACGACCGAGATCAGCCTGCTGTACGTCCCCTTGTCGCCCGGCCGCAAGGTGTGCGCCACCAGGTCGAGCTGGGCGGACAGCGACGGATCCGTGCGCTGGACCCGGTCCGCCTCCGCGAGCACCTGTTCGAACACGGCGTCGTCCCGCTGCTGCCACGCGACCACCGCGGAACCGGCCGCGAGCACCACGAGCACGACCAGCGCCACCACGGCAGCGCGGCTGATCAGGAGCGTACGCTTGCGCAGCCTGACCGAGGCGGCCAGGAACTGCACGGTGCTGCGGGTCAAAGAGGTGTCCCCGGCGGACCGCGCCCAGCCGCGGGCCTGTTCCAGACGGGAGCCGCGGTAGAGCAGCGAACTGTCCCGGTCCGAGGCCTCCCAGGCCCTGCCGTCCTCCTCCAGCCGCTGGCGCAGCAGGTTGCCGTTCCTGTCCTCGTCGATCCAGCCGCGCAGCCGGGGCCAGGCGTGGAGCAGCGCCTCATGGGTGATCTCCACGGTGTCCGCGTCGAGTGTCACCAGCCGGGCGCGTACCAGCGCTTCGAGGGACTCCTCCGTCTTGCCGGGGTCCGCCGACTCCTGCGCCAACTGGCGCCGTGTTCCCCGGCGACGGGTGGCCTGGGTGTCCTCGCCGAGCCGGACCAGCCTCAGCAGCAGCAGCCGCGCGGCCGTGCGCGCCGCCGGGTCGAGGCCGGACCAGGCCTGCTCGGCGGTCGCCGCCACCGCTCCGTGGATCCCGCCGGCCGCGCGGAAACCGGCCAGCGTCAGCCGTCCCGCCTTCCGGCGCTGCCAGGTGGCGAGCAGGGCGTGGGACAAAAGCGGAAGTACACCCGCGTCATGGGCCCCGCGCGGGCCGTCGGCGCCCACCTCACGGACGATCAGCTCCGCCAGCCCCGGCTCCAGCTCGAGCCCTACGGCCTTGGCCGGACCCGTCACCGCAGCGCGCAACTCCGCGGTGGTCAGCGGCCCGAGCACCATGTGCCGGTGTTGCAGCGCGTCGGCCAGTTCGGGGTAGCCGAGACACTGCTCGTAGAAGTCGGCCCGCATGCCGAGGAGTACCAGCACCGGGGCCCGCTCGCCGGGGCCGGCCGGTGAGCAGGCGGCATGGAGGAGCTGGATGAAGGTGCTCCTGTCCGCCTCGTCGGGGCAGAGGGTGAACGCCTCCTCGAACTGGTCCACGACGATGACCGGACGCGCGGCCGAGGGCGCCTCGCGGTGCGTCCAGGCGGCGACGGCCTCCCGCACCGCGTGCGCGAAGCGCGCGCTGCCGGGCTCCTTGGGGAATTCTCGCGTCACGGCGTCCCGGGGAACGGTGTCCGGCGAAACGGCGTGCTTCGCGGCGGAGACCACGGGCGCGAGTTCGGGAACCCGCCGGACCAGTTCCCCGAGGGGATCGCTTCCGGGCACGAGGCGCAGTACCTCCCGTGCCCGGCCGCTCTCGTCGCCCAGCGCACCGTTCTGCAACGCGGGCACCAGACCGGCGTTCAGCAGCGACGATTTTCCTGCCCCGGAGGCGCCCACGAGCATGACCAGCCCGCCCGTCTCCTCCGCCGCGCCGAGCTGGGCGACGAGTGCCTTCGTGTACCGCTCCCGGCCGAAGAACCACCCGGCGTCCTGCCGCCGGTACGCGGCCAGACCCCGGTACGGGCACACACCGGCGACGGCCGGAGCCTCGACCGGAGGCCGATCCTCCCCGTCGGGGGCCGTCTCGGGGCCTTCGCCGGCCGGATCGGCCACCGCCCGCTCCCACAGACGCTGCCACTGGGCCACGTCGTACAGCCCCTTGGCCACCGGAGCGGGCCGCGAGCGCCGCGCCTGGGGTATCAGGACGTGCAGCACCGCCGCGAGCGCGGGAAACTGGGCGGGCACGTTCTTGGCCCGTCGCCAGTCGCTGATCCGCTGCGCCGACACCCGTACGGGCCGCCCCCGTTCGTCGACCCGCTGCAGTCGGTCGACCGCCTCGGCCACGCGTTTGAGCGGAGGGTTGCCGGCCTCCTTGTACAACAGCGCAAGGCGCTCTGCGAAGGCTGCGCGTGCCCCTGAGTCGGAACTCAAGGCCTCCACTCCCCACTTCCCCCGCAGCTGGACATCCGGACCGGAAAACTCACTCTATACGGCTGACCTGCGGTGAAGCCGCCGGTTTGACACCGGAGCCTCCTCGGGGGGACCAACCGGCTGGCAGGATCATGACCCACAGCGCGGCAACGCGCATCGTCCGGACGAGCCATCGGCTCAGCGTTCGAAAGACACCGCACGGCGCACGTTCTGGTCGCCTCCGCCGCAGTGATGGGGCGGGTGGTGGCGGTCTCGCCGCGGAAGCCGGAGCGATCCGTGGAGCCGGAATTGCTTCCGGGCAGCGCTGTCGCGTCGACCACGGCTTTGGCCTTTTGCCGATCCGTGCCGTTCGGTACCGGTCCCCGCGAGGGGAGGGACCGGTACCGAGCGCCGCGGTGCGCATGGGCCCGTCCCGGACGACTGAGCGGCTCAGCGCGGAACGACTCCGCCCGCTCTGTCCAGCTTCGCCCACTGCTCCGACGTCAGCCCATCACTTTCTTGAGCGGCAAGCGCTTTTCGACGGATACGGGTCGGTCTGTGCCGTTGCAGGCCGATGTAATGGCCGGTTTGTACCGTTGTCGGCGATGTGGTGGCCGGCTGACGGGAGCGGGAGCGGGAGCAGGAGCTAGAGGTCGAGAACGACTTCGGTGGCCGGCTCGCTGCAACAGACGAGGACGGTGCCGGCTTCGGGGAGTTCGAGGGGCGGGGTGGTGTAGGTGATGTCACCCGACACGAGGTGGGTGATGCAGGTGTGGCAGACACCGGTGCGGCAGGACCAGCGGGTCGGGATGTCGCAGGCCTCGGCGAGGTCGAGGAGGGACGCGTGAGCGGGTGACCAGGGGGTGGTGATGCCGCTGCGGGCGAAGGTGATGAGGGGGCCGGTGCCCGGTGGGCCGGGCGGCTGGTGGGGCCGGACCGCGGCAGTGGGCGATACGCCGGGATTGATGGCGGGGAGGGCGCTGAACCGCTCCGTGTGGATCCGCTCGGGGCGCAGGCCGTGATCGCGCAGATAGCCGCCGAGGTCCTCCATGAAGGCGGGTGGTCCGCAGAGGTAGGCGTCGGCGCCGGTGGGAATGCCCATGGCCGCGAGCGTGGGGGCGGTCGGACGGCCCTGGGTGACGTGGGGCTCGTCGGGACGCCGGGCGGCTTCGGCGGTGTAGTAGATGTGCTCGTGGGCGTGGGGGAGTTGCGCCAGGAGCGCCCGGACCTCGTCCGCGAAGGCGTGGTGGGCGCGGTCGTGGGCGGTGTGGATCCACCAGACGGGGCGTGTGTCCCGTACGGCGGCGAGTTGGTGGAGCATGGCGAGCACGGGGGTGGCGCCGATCCCGGCGGAGACGAGGACGACCGGGCGGCTGCCCTCGTCGAGCACGAACGTCCCGCGTGGGCTGGCGATGTCCACGGGGTCCCCGGGGCGGAGCGTGGCGTGGATGTAGCTGCTGACCTTGCCGTGGGGCTCGTGTTTGACGCTGATGCGGTAGGTGCCGGCGCTGGGCGCGGAGGACAGGGAGTAACTGCGGACCGCGGGGGCCCCTTCGCCGATGGCGAGGCGGAGGGAGAGGTACTGGCCGGCGCGGGCCTCGGGCAGGGGCGTGCCGTCGGTGGTGTCGAGGTAGACCGACGAGACGGTTGGGGTCTCGGGGACGATGCGGGCGACGCGCAAGGTCCTGAAGCCCGGCCATCCCGGCTCGTCTCTGGGCTGCTGGGTGCCGGTGCGTTCGCTCGGCCATCCCGGTTCCTGCCGGGGCTGCTGGGCGGCGGCGAGTTCACGGAAGGACTGCTGCCATCCAGGGCTGAGGGCGGGGATGTTCAGAGCTCTGCGCAGCTTCGCCGGGTCACGGCCGGGGAGGTAGAGCAGCGCGTCGGTGTCGGCGACGCTGAGTTCTTCGGGCCCCTTGCGGGTCAGGGTGATCTCGTCACCGGCCTGGACACGCCCCTCGGTGAGGACGCGCAGGTAGAAGCCGGGGCGGTGGTGGGCGACCAGCAGGGCGGCCATGGTGGGTTCACCCAGGCGCAGGCCGACGCGGTAACAGGTGACGCGCGGCTGGGTGACTTCGAATTCGGCCTCACCGATGCGGTACCGGTCGCCGATGCACACCTCGGTGTCGGGCAGACCGTCGACGGTGAAGTTCTCGCCGAAGACACCGAAAGTCAGGTCGTCGCGGCCGAGTTGCTTCTGCCAGTACTGGTAGGACTGGATTTGGTAAACGAGGACGGCGCGAATTTCGCCGCCGTGCCCGGCCAGATCACCCTGACCGTCTCCCTCGATGTTCAGCCGCCGCACCATCCGGGGGCCCTGCACGGGGGATTTCCAGGCCCCGGTGCGGACGGTTCTGCCCTGCCAGGAGACGTCCTTGGGCATTCCTACGTTGACGGACAGCAGCATCGCCATTGCGGACCTCCTGCGGGGTGGCCGGCCAGAGGCAAGCCCCTCAGGGCGCTGTGAGCTGTGAGCCGTGATCTGTGGCTCTGAGTCGTGAGTCGTGAGTCGTGATCTGTGATCTGTGATCTGTGATCTGTGATCTGTGATCTGTACGCTCAGGCCGATAGTAATTCCTATGCCAGTGCGTCCGCGATTCCGTGATCACACAGCATGGGGTGCACGCGCTGGGATTCCCCGAGCGAACAGACCGAAGACGTCACTCGGCTGCGGTGTCGCGGGTGCGCTGATAGTGACGCCTTGCCTTCATACGGTTGCCGCAGACGGCCATCGAGCACCAGCGGGCCTCGTTGGTCTTGCTGCGATCGATGAGGAACAGCCGGCACTCCGGGTTGGCGCACGGCCGTAGCCGGCCGGGCATCGTCTCCTCCAGCGCGCTCCACGCCATGACCGCGTCCACCGCCGTCCGGCGCTCCGCAGGGGCGTCCAGCTCCCACGACACGGCGGGCAGGAGGCGCGGACGGGAGACGACCCCCTCCAGAAGCGGGGTCAGCGACGTGGCGGGCCGGCTGCCGCGCACCACGCCCTGCAGGGCATCGCGCGCCTGAAGCAGATGTCGGTGCTCCCCGGCCGTACCGCTGCCGCCGTGGGTCCGCTGCCAGAACCTGGCCGCGTCGGGATCTGCCAGTCGGTCCTGGACGACCCCCTTGACCACCGGCGTGCTGTTGAGCAGCTCGAGCAGCGCGTCCTGCTGTTCCCGGTCGGTCGTCACCACGCCTCCTGACCGCATTGGCTCGCTTGACAGGGTGCCCGAGTCCCTCTCCGGGACGGCCGGCCGCGCTGGCTGCCGACCGTTCCTGGGTGGAGGCTTGAAACATGCCGATGTGCTGCGGCCTGGGCGGGCCGGCCGGCGCCCGCTCGCAGCCGCCACAACCGCGATCTGACGATCTCACCATCACAAGCACATTGACGGATCAGACCCATCGTGCGCGACCGAATGAGTAACCAGTGAAACTGACCGAAGGGGTTAGGGAGATGGTTTCCGCAGTTCACCACCGCACCGCCACCGTCAACGACCTCGAAGTCCTCTCCTCCTCGCCTGACGTACAGGGGGTCGCCTCGCGACGCAGGCGCTCGACGCCCGGGGCACGCCCCGACCGTCGATGACCACCACCCCCCATCCCGGGGTACGGCCACCCGCCAACCCCGCACCCGGAAGGAGCCCGCCATGGGACTGTCCTGGCAGCAAGGCCCCCTCTCCCCCGGCGCGATCGGACACTTCCTCACCCCCGAGCCCCTGCCCGAACGCCTCCTGTTCGCCGAGCCGTTGCGCCGTCGCCTGCGCGTGAAGTTCAACGGCACCTGGATCGCCGACAGCGAGAACGTCATCGTGCTGCACGAGCCGGGCCGCTACCCCGTCGCCTACTTCCCCCGCGAGGACGTGGACGCGCAGGCCCTGCTCGCGTCCGGGAAGGTCACCCAGCACAAGGACCTCGGTGACACCGCCTGGTACGCGGTGCGGGCCGGTGACCGCACCACCGAACGTGCCGCCTGGGAATTCACCGCGCTCCCCGGGCACGCCGCCGGACTCCAGGACCGTATCGCCTTCGCCTGGCGCGCGATGGACGCCTTCTACGAAGAAGACGAGCGCATCCTCGGGCACGCCGCGGACCCCTACCACCGCATCGACATCCGCGACACCTCCCGCACCCTGGAAGTCCGCCTCGACGACACCGTGATCGCCCGCTCCGAACACCCCGTCGTGCTCTTCGAGTCCGGATTCGCCCCGCGCTGGTACGTCCTGCGCGCCGACATCGACGAGAGAAGGCTGCGCCCCGTCGAGGGCCAGACCTTCTGCCCCTACAAGGGCCTGTGCGACTACTACGACATCGGCGACGCGCACCGCGCCGCCTGGTCGTACCGCAACGCCTACCGGGAAGTCGACCGGATCAACGGCCTGGTGTCCTTCGAACCGGACGAGGTCGAGGTCTCCCTCGACGGCAAGCGCCTGCACCTGGAACCCGGACAGAACGTCATCCCCCATGGCGCCGACCGCGATCTCGACGTCGACGAGCCCAAGCCCCACTGACCCCGACGAACCGGCCCACCGGCCCGCGCCCACGCCACGCGCCGCGAGCCGATCCGGATGACGCCGGGGCAGCCCGGCGGGCACGGTGGTCTCCGCGCAGCCGCCCTACGCGGTGCTCGTTGGAGGGGGAGTCACCGGCTCGGCCTGAGCAGAGCAACCTCTCAAGCCGAGCCGGTGGGCGATGTCGCGGAGCGGATCCCACGGCACCCTGGCTGCTGCCGGACTCCCTCTGCGCCGGTGGACGCCCCCGGACCGGTTCCGCCGGCCACCCCGGCGACCCGGCAGGTGTCGATCGGGCCGCACGGAAACACCCTCGGTGAGGCCCGATTGCCTTTACCGGGTCATGCTGTCGGGGGTGGGCATCAGTGCGTCCCACAGGGCCGTGGCCGCGCCGCGGTTGCGCGCGCTGAGCTCTTCCAGGTACCAGTCCTGGCCGAGGAGCTGCTTGACCCGCGGGATCGCCTCGCCGTCGGGGCCGCTGTAGTAGTGGACCTTCTTGGTGTTCCCGTCGGTGATCATCCGGAACATCACGTCGGCGGTGAGCGCCGGGTCGGAGCGGACGAGGTTGAGCGAGGCGAAAGTGTCCCAGGAGGCGAGGTAGTCCTCCGGGACGTTCTCGGCACGGTCCGCCTTGCCGAAGATCTTGGTCTCCATGCTGCCGGGATGCAGCGCCTTGACCGCGACGCCGAACTCGGCCAGTTCCGCGTGCAGGCCCTCACTGAGTGCGGCGACGGCCGCCTTGGACGCCTCGTACACCGAGGTGTACGGGAATCCGGCGTCGGCGCTGATCGAGCTGACGTTGACGACGACGCCCGAACGTTGCTTGCGGAAGATCGGGATGACCGCCTTGTTCAGCGCGATCAGGCCGAAGACGTTGGTCTGGAACTGACGGTGGACCTGGTCCATCGTCGAGGCTTCCAGTGGGCCGGACTGGAAGTAGCCGGCGTTGTTGATCAGGGCGTCGAGGCGGCCGAACTGGGACAGCGCGAGGTCGCCGAAGGCCAGGTCGGCGTCCTCGTCGTTGACGTCGAGCAGCAGCGTCCTGACGTTGTCCAGGCCGGCATGCGCGTCAAGGTCGGCTTCCTTGCGGACGGTGGCGACGACGTTCCACCCGGCTTCGGCGAAGCGGCGCACGCCCAGGTACCCGAAGCCGCTGGCGGTGCCGGTGATGACGATGGTCTGTACAGACATCGGAAAGCTCTCTTCGTGAGGTGAATGGTCCCCCGTGGCCCCCGCGAGTTAGTGAAACATGGTTGCATTAAATCTGCAACGGTAACGCACCCTTGTTGCGTTAAGCTGTCTTCATGACGACTTCGCCGTTCCAGCGCGCCCGTCGGCCCGAGCACAAGGAGCAACGCAGACGGGACATCCTTGACGCCGCCGCCACCCTCGGGCGGCGCGACGGCGTACGACCGGTCACACTCACCGACATCGCCGCCGAAGCAGGCGTCCACAAATCGGCCGTGCTGCGCTACTTCGCATCGCGCGAAGCGGTCTTCCTCATGCTGACCGCGGACGGCTGGCAGGACTGGGCCACCGCCGTCGACGCGTCACTGCAGGCACCTGCGGACCCGCGCGAGGTCGCGGCGGCACTCGCCACCACACTCACCGACCGCCCCCTGTTCTGCGATCTGCTCGCGCACGCACAGCTCAACCTCGAACGCGGGGTGACGCAAGAACAGGTCCGCGACTTCAAGGTCACGACCCTCGACGCCGTCGACCGCATCACCCAGGCCCTGACCACCGCGCTGCCGTGGATGACCCGGGGGCAGGCGGTCGACGTGATCGCCGGTACGACCGCAATGGCAGGACAGCAGTGGCAGACCTCGAACCCGCCGGAGACTCTGACCCGCCTTTATGCCGAGGACCCACTCCTCGCCCACGTGGCCTCGGAGTTCACGCCTCGGCTCACACGGTTGGTGACACTGCTCCTGGCCGGTGCCTCGGCGACCTCGAAGAGCGAGTCGGAACAGGTCGACTGACCTCCCGTGCGCCCGCGTGCACCGGCTCTCGTCGGTACGCGCGTCGAACTGGTGCGCTTGTGGTGCGGCGCCGGTGTTGTGGCAGGAAGGGGATGCTCGGCGGGCTGTCTCGGTGAGCAGCTTTACTCCGACAGCAGCGGTTGATTGCGCGGCACCCTGCACGCTTGCGCGCCTCGGGCCACCGGCGGAACGAAATCCCCGAGGGCAGAGCGTGTCTGTGCGCACCCAATCCCACCATCACTTTTGAGCCGCTGGAGCCAGCCTCCGCACACTGTCTTGACAAGCACGGTTCTTCTTTCTGGCCCGGACCGCCCCTGCCACCGAGGAGGAGATGCCCGTACCGTCCCCGGTGGAGACGTCGCCGGCGCCGCCGGTCGACACCAAGCCGCGCCCGCGCCGCCGGGCCTCCGCCAAGGGCAAGGCCAAGCACAGCGCACCTTCGAGGAGTTGCTGACCGAGGCGCGCGCGGCCACCGCCGAGTGGCCGGACGCGGAGTTGACCGCAGAACGCATCCGCACGGCGGTGCACGTCTCGCAGGCCAACGCGCGCACGCTGCGCGACACGCTGAAGGGCGAGCGCGCCGACGGCCGCCCGCTGCACTCCGTGGACGCGTCGGAGGGCAAGGAGCCCGAGGCTGAGGCCGCCTGATGCCCGCGGCATTCGGCAAGTGCTACGACCCCTCCAGTAGCCAGCACGGCATCCCAATTGGAGTTCACGCGGGTTCCTCGAGGCCCTCGGTACGAGCAACACCGCAAGTGAGCAGGTGAGGGCCTTCTCCATGCTTGTCACTCGTCTGTGTCAGCTTCTCCAAGTTACTGGCGGATTCCGGGAGTTCGGCCAGTAACTTCGAGACTATGCGGGATTCAGGAAGCCACCGCCGTCTGACGTTGCTCACCAGTCAGCCAGACGACGGCGATGCGCGCGGCGCCGACGAGCCTGAAGACAGCGGCCTGGCCGATGTCCAGGTGCTTCAGCGGCGGGCTGCCGCACAGACCCATGCCGTCGATGAGCAGGGCTTCTACCTGGAGACCGTGTCGGAGTATCTGTGGGCCCGGGACGTCGCCGGGCTTGCCCCCACGACGCTGGAGAAGCTGGTCCGCCCGGTATTGGAGCTGTGCTCCTTCTACGACCTGGTGCCGTGGCGGCTCACACCGCGGCATGTGGACCGCTTCTACGCTGGTCAGGGGCGCCGGGCGCGCTCGACCGTGCGGAGCAAGCTGACGAAGATCGACAGCTACTTCGCGTTTCTGGAACAGCGTTATGCCGGGGAGATCGCCCGGCGGTTCGGGGGGACTGTTGAATCACCGGTCGACACGTTCAACAGGCCGGTGCACCGGGGGGACTTCGGCTTGCGAATCCCCCCTTCGCAGCGAGCGCTGATGGAGTGCTTCGCGCAGTGGCGGGCATCCCTGCCCTCTGCCCGCAAGTACCAGGTGGCCGTACGCGACTACGTGATGGCAAAGATCGCCTACATCTCCGGGGTCCGTGCGAGCGAGCTGTGCGCGGTCCGTCTCGGAGACATCCATTGGGAGCTGGGCCAGTGGGGCAGGTTCGTGGTCCAGGGCAAGGGGGCCGGTGGCTCGGGCAAGCGGGAGCGGCAGGCTTACCTGTTCGAGGAGGGACGCGAACTGCTGTGGTGGTACATCGAGGAGGTCCGTGGATCGTTCACCGACGACGCCTCCGACCCGGCCGCACCGCTGTTCCCCTCCGAGCGGCGTCCCCGGGCAGTGGCTGCTCTGGACATCGCCGTGGCCACAGCAGTGCAGCCCGACGCGTTCCGCAAAGCGCTCAAGACTGCTGGCAGTCTGTATCTTCCCGGGCCGGTGACCTGCTTGTTTCCCCACCTGCTGCGGCACGCGCGGGCGACGCATCTCTACGAGAGCGGCATGGCGCTGTGGGACGTCCAGAAGGTCCTTGGCCATATCTGGGCCAGTACCACGGTCGGCTATCTGTCGACCGTCCAGGCGGACCCGGAGCTGGCCAGCCTGCAGTCCGCACGGCGCGCGGTCCGCCGCCTGAGCATGGAGGCATGAACGATGAAGTGGAATCTGCGGATGGTCGCCGCGCAGCGTGACATCTGGCGGCCGACGCAGCTGCAGAGCGTCCTGGCCGAGGTGGGGTTCACGCCGTCACTGAGCAAGGTCGCGGCGTTGTGGAGCGGCAAGCCGGTCACGGTCCGGCTGGAGGACCTGGACAAGATCTGCGCGGCGCTCGACTGCACCGTTGCTGACCTCATGCAGGCCGAACCGGAGTCGTATCTGGCCCCCCGTGAGCAGGACGAACGCCGGGCGGTCGGCACTCGGCGTGATCACGGCGGTGCCGTCCGGCCAGTCCCGGGCAACGGCCGTGGACTGCGGGGCCTGCCGCCCAACTGAGGTCCAAACGAGATGCACTGGCGCCAACTGGTCTTCCGCTTTGGCCCGGAGCTGCCAGTTCCTCAGTGGCGCCCGTGGGCGCCGGGGCCGAAAGCGGACCCGGTTCGCGATGACCACAGGGTCTGTCCCCCGCAGGTTTCCGGTCAGCTGTCCTGGCCGCCATTGCCACGGACACTGACGACAGACCACGCCCACCGGATCGCGGACCGTCCTTTCACAGAGCTGCCGGCAATCACCGCGGCGGTCGACCAGATGGCCGCCGAGCGGAATCTGGGCGAGGCATGGAAACGCCTTGCCCTTCACATGGCCCGCCTCGCACTCGCCGGCCGGGACGCCGATCAGCGTCTGGTGCGTGAGCAGGACATCGTCCAGCTGCCGGAACTGCGCGGCCCGATGGTGGAGCTGCTGCGTCGCACGGGACTGCTGCGGCGCCGCCCGAATCGGTGGCATCTGGCATTGCATCCCCAGCCTGCCGCCGTCAGCTGCGAGCACTGCCTGTCCTGGTCCGGCACCGCGTCGAAGTTGTGCTCCGCCTGCAAGAACTGGCGGCGTTTCAACGACACCGGCAAGTGCCGCCGCTGCCGCCGGGTCCTTCCGCTGTCCCTGGGACGCTGTCGACGCTGCCGCGTCGTCGAGCTGGAGCAGACTCTGGCCAGCGCCCCTACCCCCGACCAGCTCTGGTTCGGCGGCGGGATCGACATCTACGCGAACAAGACCGGCCGCGACCTCAACAACGCACGACGGCACCAGGCCCGCCAGGCCAGAGCAGCCCGCCGCTTCTGGTCCGAGCACCTGATCGACCCGGCCCAGCTCGAACTCTTCCCGGCTCCGGAACGCAACTGGAAAGCGATCCGAGACCCCGGACTGCTGAAGATCAGCCGCGAGGCGCAGGAGGTCGTCGACGAACTCGACCAGCTCGCACGGACACAGTCGTGGACGGATGCGACCCGCAAGAAGAGCCTTCGCACCCTGCGGGTGCTGCTGGGCTGGCTTGGCACCCGCGCGCCGATCCTGGAACGCGATGTCTACGGCGTCGGCGGCATGACCCCGTACTACAACGCCGTCCGCGTCGCCGGCTTCCTGCAGACCAAGGGTCTGCTGGTCGCGGACTCCGAGACGATGGGCGCCGACGAGGCATCCGTCCGTCGTTGGATGGCACAGGCTCCGACGCAGTTCCAGGCAGACCTCCGCGCCTGGGTCGCCGTGCTTCGAGGCAACGGCAAACGGCCCTCGCCGGCCATGCCCTGGAACACGATCCGCGGCTACATGCTCCACGTCGCGGCCGTCCTGGATACCTGGGACCAGCTCACCTCACTCAACGAAGTCACCGAGGAAGAGGTGAAGACGGCCGCCGTCAACTACTCGTACTTCACCGGGCTGCGGTCGCTCTTCAGGGCTTTGCGGCGCGAGCGCCGGATCTTCCGCGACCCAGCCAGAAACGTGCACCTCACGGCTCCCGTCAGGGTTCCCCGGGCCATCCCGTCGGACCGACTCAGGGGGCTCCTGGAACAGGTCCCGGGCACCAAGGACAAACTCGCCCTCGTCCTGATCGCTGTCTATGCCATCCGTCCCAAGCAAGTCGCCGAGATCAGGCTGGACGATCTCGACCGATCCACAGGACGCCTACAGATCCGCAGGCCGCACCGGCTCGACCACCAGGTATGCCTGGACGAGTTCGCCCTGCATCTCGTCAAGGACTGGCTGGTCGAACGTCACCGCCGCTGGCCGTTGAGCAGCAACCCCCATCTGATCGTCAGCCCCATAACCGCCATGCACGTCGACCGGCCGACGGTCGGCATCTCCAACTTCCAAGCGATGCACGACCGTATCGGGATCAACGCCACCCAGCTCCGGCAGGACCGGTTCCTCGACGAGGCACGAGAGACCGCGGACCCGGTCCGGCTGATGCGCTTGTTCGGCATCACCTCTCACACCGCGATCCACTACGTCCGCGCCGCCCACCCCGAGTACTTCACCATCGACCCCACCCAGGCTTAAGAACGTTGTTTCCTATGGCGAGACGTCCACCGACCACGAGTGGCGGGGCGGCCTCGTTTGGGCTGGAGTGGTCAGTTGGGTCAGGTCACCCAACTTCTGGTGGTCAACCAGATGCAGGTCGAGCAGGAGGTGCCGATGACTGGCGCCTGATGGGCTCGTAGTCGAGCCACGGGTCTTGGAGGAACTCGTTTCGATGGGAGGCATGGCCCAGAGCGCTGACCCGGAAGTACAGCGCACGTCGTGTCTGCTCAGATTGGTAGTTGCCGCCGATGTTGTGGCCGAGAAGGTAGTGCGCGAGCAGCAGGTCCCCCGCCCGTCCCCTGATCTGCTCGGGCTCGGGCAGAGCAATCGGTGGGTAGGCACAGAACATCTGCGGGCCGTGATCGCGGAAATATGCGGCGTGTGTGAGATGCGTGCCTGGCCAGACCCAGAGGTTGCCGGAGTTCTCCGTGAGCTGATCAGACATCAGGACGCCGGCCAGGAGCGTGAAGGTGCCGCGCACTGGCTCACCGGTCGGTTCCGGGTTGCCGGCATCAATGTGCGGAAGGCCAGGACGGTGTGAGTACGGCGGGATATTCAGCGCTACCTGGACCTGCCAAGGCACCTCCAGTGTGCCGGCCCCGGCCAGTTCCTCGGCGAGACCGAAGGCAGAGCTGTCGGTCAAAGGCGCCATCAACGCGGGCTCGTCTTCGGTCCGAAGGAAGTAGAAGTGACTGCCTTGCTTGTCGGCAGCGGGTGGGTCGGCCGCAATGACCTCGTCGATCCGCCGGGCCGCCTGGTCCAGAAGGTCGTCGGACACCACCTGAGGAACCACGACGAAGCCTCGCTCGGCGAACTCGCTTATCTGACTGTCGCTCAGCACTCGATCACCTTAGAGCGACAGCACCTGTGGCAGCGAAGGGATTTCTGCAGGCAGCCGCGCGTCAGCCGGAGACCCGATGCCAGCCCACCGGCGTCTAGGCGGATCAGGATCACGAAGGTGGCTGACATGCCGGTCCGTGAGGCTTCCCCCACCGATTCGAGACCTCACCCTGCCTAATTCGCCCCGGGCGAACCCGCGTGCCTCCTCACTCCCAAACCCACCCTCTGCCAGCGCGTTCCTGTCAAGGCAGCCTACAGATCCTGTGAACCCGCTGGTTTCCACCTATCCGTGGCGCTATGCCCCCGAGGGGCTCGCCACGCGCCGCCAACTACGCGCCCGCGGCTTACGTCCGGGCGGTCAGTCGATCGCGGCTCAGGTGCTGCGCCCGCGCTACCGGCGCGGCCCGCTGGTCACCTACCTGTACCGCATCGACCGCGCCAAGCCCGTGCGGCCGATGACGCCCGGCAAGCGGGCCGCGCTCGCCAAGGCGATGTGCGCCCGCCGCACATGCCCGAAGTGTCGCACTGACGCGGGATACGTCATCCCGACCTCACTCGGCATGTGCGTGCCCTGCGCTTACCTCGAGGAACAGCGCGCCGCCTGACCTCCCTAGCACGATCCGGCGGGGCCCGTCCGCTCACCTCCTACAGCGACGGCCGGACCCCGCCTTTCCTCCCATTGGAAGGGACCCTCAGTGAAGCACCCCGACGACGAGAACGAACTGTTCAACCGACTCGAAGCCGAGATGAACACCGACTCCGGGGGCCAGGTGGTCGACCTCGACAAGGCACGGTCGGCCCGCTCGGAGTCGGCGGACCCGACCGCCCGACCCAACTCCGACCCGTCAACCGACTCTGGCGCGAGTCGGTCGGGTACCGAGTCGGCCGATCCGACCGTCCGCATGATGGTCGACCAGCCGAGCCCGACGGCGACCGGTCCGGGCTACCTCGGTCGGCTGCTCGGTGCGCAGCGCCGGGCGGTCGTTCCCGTGTGGTTGCGGTCGGTGGCGGAGCTGCGGACGGCCACGGCGTGGGTGGCCCGTCACTACGCGCACGCCGCCGGGTACCACGCGCTGCGCGCCCCGGTCTACGCCGCCCGCCTCACGCTTCAGGCGCCGACCGGCGCCGCTAGGTTCGTGGGCAGCACGCTACGGTGGGTGGCCGACCGCGAGGGCGAGACGGTCCGACTCGCCGCGGTCCGGCGCGAGGATGCGGCGGAGTACCTAAAGCTGTCGCGGCAGCGCGACGGACGGGTCCGGCTGCGCACCCTCGTGACGGTGCTCGCGATGTTCGTCGGACTGGGCACTGCGCTCGCCATGTACGTACTCGCCCCTGACTGGCTTCAGGCGGTGTCGGTGGGCGCGGTCGTGATGGCGCTCGGGTTCGCCGGCCGCCGCGCGGATGCTCCGGTCATCCACCGCGCGGTGGAACTGCCCAAGGCGGTCAAGCTCACCAGTGACATCGTGCTGCGTGCGCTGGGTGCGCTCGGCATTCCCGCCATCAACCAGGCGCAGGCCAAGGGCCGCGACGGGTTCGAGTTCACCGCTCCGATCTCCCGCGACGGTCCCGGCTGGCGAGCGGAGGGCAACCTCCCCTACGGCGTTACTGTGACCGACGTCATTGAGCGCCGCGACCGGCTCGCCTCCGGGCTGCGCCGCCCGCTCGGGTGTGTGTGGCCCGAGGCGGTTCCCGATGAGCACACCGGTCACCTCTTGCTGTGACGCGGTGGCCTGATCAACTTCGTTTGGCCCCCGGGCGCGACAGAGGCCACCTACTAGTGACTAGTAGGTGGCCTCTGACCAGCGTCGGGGTGGCGGGATTTGAACCCACGACCTCTTCGTCCCGAATGAGGTTCGGTCGGGATCGCCATCAGGTGGTTTGCTGTTTTGCCTGGTCAGGGCGTTGGGGTGCGGTGGTCTCGGGTGGTCTCGAAGGAGCCGAGAGAGCGGGTCGGCTCCCAGATGGCTCCCAGGGATAGCGCCCGGGCGGGACTGGTGTTCTTGCCCCGACCGTTATGACGACGGAACGGGGGCACGTTGTCGACCCCGGCTCTTGTACTCAGCGGTTTCGTCGGCGAGACGCCTTGGCTTGCTTCTGACGCTTACGTCGCGCGTCCTCCGCGCGGCGCTGGGCTTTGACCCTCGCCACATCCTCGGGGCTCCGGATAGCGCGAGGGAATGCCTCTTCCACCGCAGCCTCGTCGTCAAGTAGCCATGGCGGACACGCGCCTGTCATCGCCTCGGTGTCGGCGACGATGGCTTCCTCCAACTCGACATCCGGAAATTCGGCGCCCGTGCACGAGGAGTAGCGTGTAAAAGGCGAGGCGAGTCCTGTGATCGCCCCGATTCCCGAAGACGGGTGATCCTCATGACCGGCTCCGATGCACGGTCTGTTTCCCGGCATCTGCCCAGCGGTGTTCACGAGGCCGTGCAGCCGGGGTGTGCGTTGCTCCGGCTGGAGACCACGGAGTCGCGCGAAGGTGTCCTCGACGGTGCGTGGTGGCCGCGGTCGCGCGACATCGCCGCCGAGCTGCCCGCGCTGCTCAGCGCCCTCACCGGCCATCTCGGCCCCCTCACGCGCGTCGGGCTGGACACCACGGCCTGGGAAGGGCTTCCGACGCGGATCGTCGTCGACGACCAGGTGGTGCACATCGACTCCTTTCCGCTGGGCGACGACACCGTGCTGATCACCCGAGGCGACCAGGACATCTTCTCGCTGCTGGTGGTTCCGCCGGACACAGCACCCGAGGCCGCCCGCGCCGCGATGGCCCAGGCCGTCCGGGCCGACAACGTCACCCAGGCGAATCAGATACTCATCGACACCCGAAGCGCGCAGGTGCCGCCGGAGTGAGGTCAGCCGCGCCACTCCACCAGGAGCAGCGTCGCGTCATCCGTGGTGTGTCCGCCCCGCGCCCGCTTGAGCGTGTGGGACAGGGACCGCGCCACCGCCCGGATTCCGCGGCCGGTTCTCTCCAACTGGTTCACCCAGTCGATCATCAGGTCCTCCCCGAACTCGTCCTCCCCGGTCTTGTGCTCCTCGATCAGTCCGTCCGTGAAGCAGAGGAGGCGGTCCCCCGGCTCCAGCTTCATCTCGCTCGTCTGCGGCTGCGGACCCCCGAAGCCGACAGGGAGGGTCGTCGGACCGGTCAGCCGGAGTGTGACGCGGTGATCACGGACGAGCATCGGTGACGGGTGCCCGGCGTTGACCCACAGAAGATGCCCCGTCGTGGTGTCCAGCTGCAGCATCTGCGCCGTGACGAAGTGCTCGGGGCCGAACTGGTCCGCCACTGCGCGGTCCATGAAGGCGTAGATCTCCGGCAGTCCGGTGCCGGCGCGGCGGGCGTGGCGGTAGGCGCCGATGGCCACGGTCGCCATCGTGGCCGCGTCCAGGCCGTGTCCCATCGCGTCGATCATGGCCACGTGGAGGACGTCTCCGTTGAGGGCGTAGTCGAAGCTGTCACCCGCCACGTCATAGGCGGGTTCAAGGATCCCGGCCACGGCGACCCGAGGCATGATCATCGCCAGCGGTGGCAGCAGGGCCCACTGGATCTCGGCGGCGACGCTCATCGGTTCGCTGCGTCGGACACCGAAGAAGAGGTCGGAGTAGCCGTGCTTGGTCACCAGTAGGTCGGCCACCAGGCCGGCGAGCCTGCGCAGCATGCGGCGGTCGTGTTCATCGACGCTGTCCAACGTCACTGCCATGACTCCGACCTGATCGCCGCCGTCCAGCAGCGGCAGCAGGATTCGCACGCCGTCGTCCTCGGGCAGCTCGACGGGGTGAGCGTCGAGAAAGCAGCGGCCCGCCTCGGAGTCGTCGATCACCTGCGGTTCCCCGTCCGTGAGGCCGTCGCCGGGCAGGGGGACGAGCAGCAGTTGGCCGTAGTCCTGCAGCAGCACCTGCGGCCGGCGACCCCCGAGCCGCTCCACCACGTCAGCGACCAAGGGCCCGATGAGATGGGGCGGCAGCTCATGCGCGCGGTCGAGGACCTCTCCCAGCAGAGCTTCCCCGAAGCTCTCGTAGCGGTCTGCACGCTGTCCGGCCGTCATCCCCTCACCCGCCATGATCCGAGCCGATCGGAGCGGCGGGCTGGGACGACGCAGGGTCTGCCAGTGTCATCGCTCCATCGACGGGTCGTAGATGCCCCGGGACTGGCCCCGTCACCCGGGTCCGTCCGGATGGATCGGGCCTCTCACCTGAGTCCGGACCCTCCTTCCGACTCCCATGTGTCTTGTCCGTCGAGGCCGCTCTCGACGAGTGCCAGCAGGCGCGGAGCCGACAGTGGGTTCCCGGGGTCGGCGGCAGCGGTCAGCAGCCGGGTGGCGGCTCCGGCCGGCTCGTCCGGGGGGATCACCAGCAGTTCCCAGCGTCCCACGGTGCCGCAGTCCACGGTGATGGCATGCACCTCGGCGGCAAGATCGGTCAGGACCACCTCGATCACATGGCCGGGCGCCATCACCTCCTGCGGGGCATCGGGCCAGGTGGCGGTCCCCACGGTGACGCGGGTGACGGTGCCGACGCTCGGATCCAAGGAGCCGACCAGCGCGGGCAGCTCCAGTTCCAGTGCGTAGCAGCGCGGCCACCACGCGCCGTCCAGCGGGCCATGGCTGACGCCCGCCGTGAGGCGCAGCCGGGGCAAGGGCATCCGGTAGGAGCGGCCTTCATCTGGTGCCGTACCTTCGGCGGGCTCTGTGATGGCGTTCATCGTGCGATCCCGTTCCGGGCGGCTTCCGGCCGCCCGTGTCTGCCACTCGCCGGGAACGGCGCCGCCGTGGTCGTGCGCCCGAAAGCTCTCGGTACGTGTCAGGCTACTCCCGGCCGTGGCGGGCGGCCTGGTGCGCAGCCATCGCGGAGAGGCAGACAGCCGGCCGGTACGACCGCCGGCTCATCGCCCCTCTGCCAAATCATCGGCGTGCCAAGGCCAGCCCTTCGACGGACAGGGTCAGCACACAGGGGGCGACGGCGCCGGGCAGCCCGACGACCTCACCCATGTTCTGCCAACCCCAGGACGAGAAGGCGGCTTGTCCTGCCTGGTCGGCAGGATGCAGCAGGGTGACCCCGAGGCAGGAGTGCAGGTCTGTGAGCAGACGCTGCTGCAGGCGGCGGGCGATATCGCGGTGCTGAGCGTGCGGATGGGCCACCACCTGGGTGAGGACGACGAACCGTGCGCGGGAGGTGAGCCGATGGATGATCCCCTGGAGCGTTCCGTCGAACCCCCGCCGGCCGGAACCGTCAGCACCCACCGGAAAACCGAAGGCGCAACCGACCAGCACCGTCGTCTCTGCGACCAGCAGGGCGAAGCCGGGGCGGTGGGCAGTGACCGCCAGGCGGTGCAGGAAGTCTCCACGGTCGTGGTACGCCTCGCCGGGGGTGCCCGCGACGGACTCCGCAGCCAGGTCCGCGATGTCCTCGCGCATGTCTTCGGCCTGCCAGCGGGTCAGCCGGCGAAGCCGGATCCCGTCCTTGAGGACCGGCTGATCCAGCCGACGAGCGGGGTCCCCGGGCGCCCGCGGCGCGGTACTCAGAAGGTTGCCGGATGCGGTGGGCGGCACGGGACTCACCTGGCCGGTAAGGAGCAGCGAAGTGGATCCGGTGACATCGAGGAGCCGGGTGATCTGCGCGCACGGGTGCTGCAGCCTCAGGCAGGCGTGGACCCGGCCGGCGCGCCGTGATGCCGACCGGAGGACGTCCAGGCCCCCCGCGTCGCAGGAGCCGACCGTGGTCAGGTCGATGTCGATCACGGTGACACCGTCCAGCAGACACTGCTCCAACGCGGCCCGCAGCAGCGGCGTCGTGGCCGGCCCGATGTCACCAGCAAGCGTGACGAACGTCCGCTCCCCTCGGTTCCGCCTATGAATGTCCAGCCGGGAAAGGGTCATCACGCCTCCCCTTGGTGGGGGCGCGGACCCGCGCGGGTGCTCAGCGCGGCCCCAGCCATGATGAGCTCGCGCGGAGTTGCTTCGACCGCGGCGGACATGATGCCGACCCGTCTCCGCGCCGACGATTGGGGCGGCCCGGACTCGTCTCTCGCCGAGGACGACCCGGCGTGGCGGCCGGAGTGCGTGATGCCCTCGGTACTTCAACCGTACGTCGGCCGCAACCGGAAGCGGCTGCGCCGAGGGCGCGCCAGGACACTCCCGCTGACGCCGCGGGCGGTGAGGCCGGCGATGAGCAGGGCGGACCCTGTGCGGATGTCGGTGGCCTCCACCCCTGCGCCGGCCAGCTGCTGTGGGCCGGTGAAGCGGCACTTGGTGGGGGAGAATTCGTGGAACTCGGCACCCAGGCGAGTCAGGTGGGGGCAAGAGGTTGCTCCCAAAGCGGAGGCATACAGCAGATCAGGCCCGGTGCTGATCTCTCAGCACCGGGCCTGACCTGGTGTTACGGCTGTCGGGGTGGCGGGATTCCGGCAGGGACGGGGGCTCAGGGGCCGTTCGGGGCGGCGGCGACTGCGAAGCCGATCACGAATCCGCATGAGGCGGAGATCAGCATGATCAGAAGCGGCCCCGTGTAGCGGGCCAGTCGGCTCACTGCGCGGCCCATCACTGCTTCCACCAGGCGCGCCACGGCCGGGAGATGATCTCTCGGTACGTGTGGTGCGTGGGGTTGCGGCCGCCGTGCTCGAACACCCAGTCCTGCGGTTCGGCGAAGTCGGAGCTGGTCGGCGAGCTCTCGCCACAGACTGCGCACTGCATCGCATAGGTGGTGGGCTCGGCATCCGGTTCCCTGTCCGGCTGGAGCATCCATTCCTTGTGGCAGACGACCGCTCGGCTGCTCACCGGCCAGCCCCTTCCAGAGCGGTACTGACGTATGGGTGCTGGAGGGCGGCGTGCAGGGCGCCGGCGTCGGTGAGGGTGTCGTCGTCGGGCAGCTCGTACCAGCCACCGAACCAGTCGTCGATCAGCTCCAGGCTGGGGGCGACGAGCCACGAGTTGGTGGAGAGGTGTCGTACCGGCAGGTCGTCCCAGCTTTCGGCGGTGCCGGTCTCGATGGCGTAGTAGAGACGCCCGTTGGGGCTGTCGTACAACACTGGACCGATCGCCGCACCAGTGACGCGCAGGTGGGCCAGGGCCAGGAGACCGATCTCCGCGGTGGTTCGCACAAGGTCCCAGCCTTCGCCGACCCGGAGCAGACGCAGGCCGGGCGCGTCGTTGACCACGGGTGCGCTTCGCAGCGCCTCACGAACGGACATCACGCACTCCTTTGCACTGGTGGTCGGAGCCAGCGTCGGGAGAAGGAACGGGGGCTTGTGCCGGCCCGACGGTGCGCACCACGATCAGACGGGCGCTCGTTGCCGTTATCTGTCGCTTCCGCTCGGCCACAACGCGCTGCGGACCCAGATGGCTGAGGGCGGGAACCACGGCGCCATAGCTGCCGGGCAGTTCGAGCGCGTCCAGGAGACCGACGAAGGCGGGGGAGTGGACGGCCACCGCTGGGTCGCGGTCTGTGAATACGCCGCCCAGGGTCAGCTCATGCTGCCGGCAGTACTCGGTGAGGCAGTCGATGAGCGCTGCGTGGCGGGTCAGGCCACCGGTGACGTGGCGCAGGTAGCCGAAGACCTGGGGGAAGGCCACGGAGCGGCGTTCGGTGATGAGTTCGTCGTCCATGCCCACAGCGTCGGCCTCCGTGAACGGCCTCGAAATGACCTGCTGTTGCACTTACGTTGCACTTCCCGCCCCACCTCGTCACCGAGAGTGCTTACATACGTGACGGAGGGAGGTTACTCGTGGTCAGCGTGCAGCAATGGACCGGCCGGGAAGCGAGCGCCCTGCGCGCAGCGCTGCGCATGAGCACGCGCGCCTTCGCCGAGCACCTCGGTGTCGCGCTGCGCACGGTCGCCAAGTGGGAGAGCCTCGGCACCGAAACCCAGCCCCGGCCGGACACCCAGGCAATCCTCGACACCGCGCTCGCCCGTGCGGACTCCGCTGCTCAGGCCCGCTTCGAGGCGCTGGTGTCTCCCGGACGGAAGAGCACGCGGCCGGCAGACCACGAAACGTGGACCGAGGACATCGACCGCGCTGTCGTCTGTGTCAGCCGCCAGAACTTCCCTTTCGCCTCGTCCCTGTTGAACCGCTGGCTGAGCCGCTACGACCCGCACGACCTCGACGACAAGGGGCTCTACCTCTACGGACGTTCCCTCGTCCTCCTCGGCGACCTCCAGCGCGATCAAGGCGCCATCCTGGGGCCGCTCTCCGCCCGGCACTCTTACCTGACCGCCCGTGGCATGTTCACCGAGCTGAACATCCCGCGTCGCGTCGCGCAGATCGAGCTGTCCCTCGCCGTCGTACAGGAAATGTCCGGCCAGCTCGATGCCTCTGCCCGCCAGTACGAACTCCTCTCGTTAGACGAGCGATTGAGCCCCCGCGACCGAGCCAGAGCTGGACTCTGGGTGGGTACGGCGCTGAGCAAGGAGGGCAACAACGAGTACGCCACCCGCGTGATGACTGCTGCCACCCGCGCCTTCGAGGATCTGGGTGAGCCGGAGGACTGGTCGGTCGCCCACCAGAAGCTGGCCCTGGCCCACCGCGGCGCCGGCGACCTGAAGCAGGCCCTGCACTGCATCGACATCGCACGCAGCACCGGGACGGTCGACTCCCCGATGCAGCGGGTGCGGTTGGACACCGCCCACGGGCACATCCTTCTGTCGGACGCGGCGACCCGGAATGATGGGCTGTCCGTCCTCGACCAAGCGGCACAGGTGGCTCGCCAGTATGGGCTGAGCCACCAGTTCCGCAGCATCGAGGGCATCCGAAAGGGTCAGCAGGGATGAGCCAGGGAGTGCCAGTGCCGGAGCACGAGCAGCGCCAGATCACCGACGAGCAGTTCCACGACGCGACACTGATCTGGAACTACCACCAGATGGGCCACGAGCAGCGGCCCTGCTCGGCGGCGATCGGTCTCGGCAGCCACGACCTCGGTGTGGCCACCGCGGCCGCCGATCTGTACCGTGCTGGTCTCTTCTCCGTCCTGGTTTTCAGCGGCGGCAACAGCCCCACCACCCGTGCCCGCTTCCCTCGCGGCGAGGCCGTCCACTATCGCGAGCACGCCCTGGGCCTGGGCGTGCCGGACGAGGCGATCCTGGTCGAGTCGAAGGCGGCCAACACCGGCCAGAACATCACCTTCTCCCGCGAGCTGCTCGCCGAGGCCGGGGTGGAGATCGAGTCGCTGCTCCTCATCTCCAAGCCGTACATGGAGCGCCGCTCCTATGCGACCTGCCGCAAACTGTGGCCCGAGGCCGAGGTCGTCTGCGCCTCCGAACCGCTGGAGCTGGACGACTACATCAAGTCCATCGGCGACGAGAAGCTCGTCGTCGACATGCTCGTCGGCGACCTGCAACGGGTGATCGAGTACCCAAAGCTTGGTTTTGCCATCGAGCAGGAAGTACCGGGGGATGTCTATGACGCTTACGAGCGACTCCTGGGCGCCGGCTTCGACAGCCGCCTCATCAGCACCTGAGCCACCCCGCGTCAGCCCGCCGAGCGGGATGTGCGCGATCCATCAACCGAACCTGTTCCCACGGCTGTCCACTCTGGCGAAGCTCTTCGCCGCCGACCGCTGGATCGTCCTCGACGACGTGCAGTTCGCCCGGCGCGACTACCAGCACCGAGCACGTCTCGCCGCCTTGGGCGATCCCGGTCGGCAGCAGTGGCTCACACTGCCGACACATCTTCCCCATGGACGTCCGACACTGATCAACCAGGCTCGGCTCGTTGATCCCGGCCACTCGCGCCGCACGGTCGAGCTGCTTGTGCGCCAGTACTACGGGCGCAGCTCCCACTGGGGTGCCGTGTCCGAGGTCCTGGACGCGGTTGTGTACGCGCTTGCCACCACAGACTGTGTGGCCAGCATCGCGAGAGCATCGACGGTTGCCATGCTCGGCGTCCTTGGCTGGGCAGGGGAAGTGTTGGACAGCAGTGGGATCCCGGCTCGCCAAAGCCGGTCCGAGCGTCTTGCCGACCTTGCCATGGCCACCGGCAGTACCCACTATCTGTGCGGCACCGGCGGTCTGCGCTACCTCGACCCCGATCCCTTCAATACCCACGGCATCCCCGTACTGCCCTTCCACACCCCTGCGGATACCGGCGACCCGCTCTGGCAGTGGGCCCGGCGGTCCAGCAGCCTCTGGGTCCTGAGCGAGATCGGCCCCGGGGCACTGGCGAACCACTTGGCTGCCCAGCGAGAAAATCACCGCCTTGGATTCGCGTCGTGACCGTGCCAGATACTTCGGACGCGGCACAAGAAGCGTTGGAACTGGTCACTCCCGAGCTGTCCGCCCCGGCCTGATCAGCGCCGCCGAGCTTGGGTCGGTTGCAGGGTGGCTGGGGAAGCCGCCGTTGTCGCATGCAGTGGTGGCACGCCGGGGCGCCACGCTGCACTGCGGGCCTGCGCTGCACGGGCGCGTGCGCTGGGCGCCGGCCTTGCGCTGAGACGCTGGACACGCCAGGTCAGGACCCGTGCTGGGTGGCGAGCATCGTCCAGAGCTCGCTGATCGGCGGCTTGCTGGAGGAGTTGCTCGGGGTCGTGTCCTGCGGCCTCGGCCTCGGCGAGTGTGGCAGCGAGGGCGTCGAAGGCCCCGTCCTCCATCACCTGCGCCGCGTGTTCGGGCACGGAGCGTCGGATGACGTGGATGTGCCGCTCGACCATCTGCTGCGGCGGTCGGCGCTGGGCCAGGGCGGTCAGGGGCGCGGCAGCCACCTGGGCGTAAGCCGCCTGGAGGTAGATCACGGCCTGATGGGCGGCAGCGACTTGCTGGTCGTGGTGGCGGAGCTCGTGCCAGCGAGCGGCGGCGATGATGGCGAGGATCGCGGCGTCGAGGAACATCGCCAGGGCAGCTCCGTCCCTGGGGGCAGTCTCGCGGAGCATGGCCCGCACGGCACCGCGCAGGGCACGGGCATGGTGGTGATCGGCTCGGATGCGGGACCGGGTGGCGCGCTCGAACGTGGTCGCTGCCTCACGGAGTTGGGATCGAACGGGCTGGGGCGCGATGAGAGGTAGGGCGTCGAGGGCTTCGCCGAATGCGGCGAGGTGACCTTGGGCGGCTTCATCGTCGGCATGGTCGAGGCGGTGGGGGATGCGTTCGGCGGCTGCGGTGGCCTGGTGCCAGGGGTTGGGCCTGCGTCGGCCCGGCTGCTCGGCGGGCTGTGGGTCGATGGCTTCGAGTCGCTCGCGGATCTTGGGGAAGGACAGGTCCGGGGCGAGTTCGGAGCCCGAGAACCAGACGGGCTCGTTGCTGGCGGTGGTTGTGTCTTCGCAGGCGACCTTGTAGCCGCGTACGTCTCCGGAGGGGAAGTACACGACTTCGGCGAGTACTCCGTCGACGTGGCTGAGCAGGTGTACGAACTCCTCGGCGCTGGTGGCGGCGGCTACTGCGGTGCGGACGGTGGAGCGCAGGCGTTCGCGAGCGGGCTTGTGCTGGCCTTGGCGGTGGGCCTTTTCCTGCTCGGCGCGGGTCGGGCGCTTCGCGGCGGTGCGGTCACCGCGTACGACTTGCCGCAGGCCGTATTCCTCCTCGATCGCGGCGAGTTCGCGGTCGGCGGTGAGGTAGTCGTTCCAGTGGCGCGCGATGCGCAGGTCGCCGCGGACTTTGGTGGCCGCGATGTGGATGTGGTCGGGGGCGTGGCGGACGGCGACCCAGCGGCAGCCGTCTGGGTCGCCGTCCGGCGCGATGCCGGTGGCGGCGACGACCCGGCGGGCGATGTCGGCCCACTCCTCGTCGCTGAGGATGCGGTCTTCGGGCGCGGCGCGTACCGAGCAGTGCCACACGTGCCGCTCGGGGGCGCGGCCGAGCCGTGTGGCCTGCTTGACGTGCAGGTCCAGGTCCGCCACCAAGAGGTTCCTCGTGGCGTCGACGTCCTCGGAACGGCCTGGGTCGGGTGCGAAGCCATCCCAGGAGGCGACCAGATGTGCGTCTGTGTGGTCCTTGGCCCTCTTCGTGTCGAACAGGTACCGGATGAGGCCGGCGGTTTCCTTGCCGCTACGGATATTCGCGATCATCAGGCTGCCTTCTTGGCGGCTGCCTGGTTTGTGGTTGCCGCGATGTGGCGGACGGTGGTGCCGACCACGTCCAGGGTGCGTTCGGCCTGGCTCAGGAGGGCGGTGTCCCCAGGGTGTGAATGGCCACCGGAGTTGAGCTTCTTGGCGATCTGGTTGATGTTGTGGCCGATCTTGGCGACCTGGCTGCGGAGGGCGGTCAGCTCGTCGATGTAGTCGTCGAGCGGGGTGCGCTGGCCGGGCACGGTGAGGTCGCCGTGGAGGTGGGCCATGACGACGGCGCCGACGTAGTGGGCGCCGGCGATGTTCAGCGACCTGGCCATGCGGAGGATGTCGGCCTTCTCGTCGACGCTGTAGCGCACGTCGACACGCTCCTTGCGCTGGGTGTCTTTGCGCTGGCGGCGTCGGGCGACGCGGTGCAGCGCGGCGGCGTCGGCGGCTCGCGGCAGCGGAACTGTGGCGGTGTCGACGGGCTGTTCCTCCTCGGGCACCCCCTGGTCCCCGAGGGCCTCCGCCACCCCTGGGGCGGAGGCTGCTTCGTTGGACCGGCCCTTGGACGGTCCAGCGGCATACCTTGCTGGCTGGGTGGCGGTGGTCGTCATCGCCTTTTGGGTGGTGGGGAGTCCGTCGTGCGGGTCGTGCATGAGGAGGTTCTCCGTAGAGCGTTCGTGATGCGGGGCGATGTCGGGTGGACTCGTTGCGGGCCGATCACCCGTCCCCGCGCTGACCTGTGCGGGGACGGGTGGTGCGAGTCGAGAGGGGGGCGACGTGAGCGGGCGTAGGACTCAGAAAGCGCCAGCGGCAGCCTGGTCGAGTTCGGTCTGCCTCTGAGTGATGGCCTCGTCGAGTTCGGCCTGCAGGGCGTCCTTGACCGTTTCCGCGTCAGCCCGGCTGATGGAAAGGCCCTCGCCACGGATTGCCTCCTCGATGTGGCGGCGGGAGGCGCGGCCACCGCGTCCTAGTGGCGCGGTGCGGGCTATGGCGAGGAGGTCGCCGGACACAGCGCGAGGCTTCTGGGCTTCCGGCTCGGCAGAAGGCTGTGGGAGCTCCGGCGCGTTGGCGGCACCCTGCGCCGCGTCGGCGGAAACCCGAGCCACGTCGATGTGACCGTCTGCCACTTCAAGAGCGAGTGGGTCCGGGCGATCGGGGTCCTCTTCGGCGGGGGCGGCGAGCTGGGCGCCATCGGTGCCGTTGTGGCTGTGGGTGGCAGGGGTGTGGCGTACGGCGGCGCCCACTTCCTGGGCGCCAGGCGTGGGATGGCGGCGGATCACGATGTAGAGGTGGACGGCGCCGGCCAGAGCGAGCGGGGCGATGGCGGACAGGACGCCGACGGTGATGTCGTCCAGGTGCAGTCCGTCCGGGCGGGTTTGTTGGTTGAGACGGACGGCGTGCAGGGCGTTGGCCCAGATACTCGTGGCGGTGGCCAGTCCGACGAGCGCCCATACGTACAGGCGTGAGCGCAGCGGGGCGGTGCGCAGGATGAGCAGGGTGCCGACGCCGATGGCGATGAACCCGTCGATCACGAGCGGGAAGACATAGGTGAGCATTCCGCGGATGTGGATGGCGACGGCCATCTGACGCAGGGCGTCGTAGGAGAGGGCGAAACCGATGGCACCGAGCAGGACGATGCCGAAGCGGATCGCGGCGCTGCCCGGTAGGGCGGAGGGTGCGGTGACGGTGGTGCGAGGAGTCAAGAGGAAGCACTCCAGTTGGTGTTGGGCGGCGCTCACTGGCGCAGGAGGAAGGGGCCGCTGTGAGGTGCGGTGACTCGTACCACCCGTTGCGTGCCTGGTCAGGGCAGGTACGAGAGACATGACGATGTCGGGTTGACCCGTTGCGGGCCGATCACCCGTCCCTGCGCTGACCTGCGCGGGGACGGGTGTGACGGGTCGAGCCGGGTCAGGCTGCGGTGCCGGTGCCGGTGCCGGTGCCGGTGCCGGTGCCTGCGCCCTCGCCGGGCTCGGCTGGATTCGCCGTTTCGGCCGTTGGTGCGGGGCAGTAGCGAGCCCATGCGTCGAGGAACTGGTTTCGGGCGTAGCCCTTGGCCTGGCCGCCGCCGGGGAAACGGCGATTGCCCGGGCGGATGCCGTAGTCCTCCAGCAGAATCCCGAGTCGGCGCGAGGTCAGCCCGGTAGAGCCGTACTCGGCCCATGGCGCTTCCTCGTCGTTGTTGAGCTCTTCGAGCAGACGGCTCGTGCGCAGCGCGGCGGGGTTGCGCTCGGCGGTGAAGACCCGGCGGATGTCGATCAGGATGCGGGTGCGTAGCCCTGTGTCCGCGTCCTTGCCCGACTCGTGGGCGGTCATCACCCGGCAGGCCGTTCGGGCCAGCGGGGGCCAGTCGCCTCCCGCGAGGTCGGCGACGATCACCAGGGGCTCCCAGGTGTCGGCGGCACGGTCCTCGACCGGCATGCCCGGCTCGGCGTCCATCGCCTCGGTGCGCCGGGGCTGGAGCCAGGCGGTAAGGCGGTCGCGTACGGCGTGCAGGGCGGGGGTGTCCCGCCCTGTGCGGAACGCCGCGACGGTCTCGCCCGGTGCCCGGCGGCGCATCCGGATGACCACCGACCGGTCCATGATCGTGTCGGGGAGGTCACCGATGCCCGCCAGGGCGGCCATGGCGAAGGTCGGGAAGGCGACCGGTGTGTGTTCAGGGCCGGTGACACGCAAGGTGGGCCGGTTGCGCTGGTGGCCGGCGTTCAGCAGGCCGCGCAGGTCCTCGTTGCGCTCAGCCGACTTGGCGGTGCCGAACAGCGTGTCGGCCTCGTCGACCAGGAGCGTGGGCGGATCCTCGGCGGTGATCGAGCGGAAGATCGCCGCAGGGCTGGCGTTGACCGTGATCAGCGGTGCGTGCACGGTCTCGGTCACCACGTCGAGCAGCCGCGACTTGCCGCACCGCTTGGCCGGACCGACCACTGCCAGGCGCGGCGCGTGCTGCCACGCGGGCTGCAGATGGGTGGCCGCCACCCACAGGGTTACTGCGGTGAGGGCCTCGTCGCTCGGCATCACGACGAACTGCTTGATCCGGGCCCGCAGGTCATCCAGTATCTGAGCCCCCTCGAACGCAGGCACGACTTTGGGTTCGTCGTGGCGGGCTGCGTCTGCGGGTGGCGCGGTGTGAGTCGGCTGGCCGGTTGCGTCGGCCGGTGTGCCGTCGGCCTGGAGGGATGGCGTATTCGGCTGGGGTTCGGTCATACTGGGCATCAGCTCCTCTGCTCGCGGGCCATATGGGACGGCAATCCCGGCCACGCGGGTCGATCGCTAGGGATGGCGGTTGAGAGGTTTGCGCTTGGCCCCCGGTGACAGCCGGGGGCTTTTTGCATGTGGCGCTACATGGGGTGGGGCGCGGGGACTCCTCGGGCTGGAGGGGGCGGGGCTACCAGCATGCCACATGAATTGCCGATTGCAGAAGTGCTCTGCATCTCGCAGAAGGATGTTACTGTGTATGGGTCGCTGCATACGGCAGTGACTTGCTACGAATGGAAGGAGGTGGCCGTGGCGGACGAAGACGCCCCGCAGGGCGTGCTGCTCAGCGGCGAGGCGAACGTCGCGGTGCGCATCAAGCTCGAGCGCGAGGCGCGCGGCTGGAGCACCAACGCTCTGTCCGACCGCCTGAACGACGCCGGCTTCGACATGAACCCGTCGGCGGTCTGGCGCATCGAGAACGGCAAGCGCCGCATCAACCTCGACGAGGCCATCGGCTTCGCCGAGGTCTTCGGCATCGACCTGCGCAACCTCGTCGGCCCCCCGCAGCTCGCCGCTCAGGCCCGCGCGATGGAACTCATCGACGCCGTCGTGGACGCGTACCGCGAGACCCAGCGCGCCAACGCCGCCTTCACCCAGGCACGTGACGCCCTGGACGTGTACCTCGCCGAACACCCCGACATCCGCGAGGAAGCGGACGTGATGGTCTCCAACGCCATGGCCGAGGCAGCTGCCAAGCACCTGCTGGAGTCGTACGGACCGTCGTCCGCCGAGCAGCACGAGGACACCAGCTCCTCAGGCGAGGCGTAGCCACCGGCCTTCATTCACTCCCGTCCTGGGCCCGCAAACCCCCAGCACGGACACCTCACCTCATCCCTAGCGATCGACCGGCGGGCCGGTGTTGCCGCACCCACGCCCGCCAGAAGAGGACTCACCCCTTGCGCCAATCCGCGATACTCCCTGCCCCCGCGCCGACTCCGCACTCGGAGGCCACTCCCCCGCGCCTGTACGTCCCGGAGGAGGTCGCCGCCGTCCTCGGCTGCTCTGCCTGGTGGGTCAAGGACCGCGCCCGGCGACGCCTCATCCCGTTCACCCGCGTCGGCCGCGCCTACCGCTTCACCGGCGAGCACCTCGCGGAGATCATCCGCATGCACGAGGCCCGACCTACCTCCCCGCGGCAGCATCCAGCCCCTGCTCCCGCCCGCAAGCCGCCAACTCTCAAGCCCTCCCAGCCGTCTGCCGTGCCCACGGCCCGCCTGCGCGCCCGGCCACCACGCCGAGCACGCCAGAGCCAGTTCGGTACCGCCGCTTAGGTCGACGACGAGGAAGGGGAGGAACACATGGGTTTCGCGGAGAAGCGCGGAAACTACTGGCGCGGCCGATACAAGACCGCGCCCGGCAAGCACCTCACGGTCGTCGACGAGACCGGCAAGGCGATCAGGTTCGCCACCAAGGGCGAGGCCCAGCGCGCCGCGAGCGAGGCCGAGAACAAGTACCGGCGCGGCGACTGGCGCGACCCGGCGCTCGGCCAGGAGACCTTCGGCGAGTACGCCAACCGCTGGTACGAGGGCCAGGACCTGGCCGCCTCGACCATGCAGAACTACAAGCGCCACATCGAGGAGCACCTGCTCCCCGAGTTCGAGGACAAGGCGCTCGCCGGCATCCTGCGCACGGACGTCGACCTCTGGGAGAAGAAGGAGAAGAGCGCCTACGCGGCCTCCAGCGTCAAGACCTGGCGCTCGACGCTCCACCTGATCTTCGAGGACGCGATTGACGAGGGCCTGATCACGTCAAACCCGGCCGCCAGGCGGCGCGGACGCGGCAAGCGCGCCGGCCGCTCCCGCGACCGTGGTCCGGAGAAGGTCGTCACCGACGCGCTCGGCATCCTGCTGACCGCCGAGAGGGCCGCCCTGCTCTCTGGCCGCGACGACGAGTTCGTCGCCGTGGTGCTGAAGGGGTACACCGGCATGCGCTGGGGCGAAATGGTCGGCCTTGAGACCGAGTTCGCCCGACCCGGGGTCGTCCGTGTCGAATGGCAGCTGTACGAACTCGACACGGGCGAGCTGGTGCGCTGTCCGCCCAAGGACGACAGCTACCGCACCCTCGACGCCCCGAACTGGCTGTCGGCGCTCCTGACCGACCACGTCGCCCGCACGAAGCCGACCCCGTGCCCGTGTCATGGCCGGATCTACGTCTTCCGCGGACAGGGCGCGGCTCGTACCGGTGGCCACCAGGGCGCGAAGCTCATCGACGTCACCCGTCGCGCCGACGTATCGGCGGGCACTGTCTCCAACGTCCTGAACCACCCTGACCGCGTCACCGAATCCACCCGCACCAAGGTGGAGCGGGCCATCGCGGACCTCGGATTCGTGCGAGGCGGCGCGGTGTCGGGCCACGCCGCCCACTGGCGCAGGAACGGCTTCGCCACCTGGCTGTTCACGCCGGCGGTCTCCGGCTGGTACCCGAAGAAGGCGCCGCAGGAGGCCCGGCCGGTGCCCTTGCTCGGCGATCCTTGGCCCGGTGTCCCGGCACGGGGGCGGGGTGCCAGCGTACGGGCCGATGCCTGCTGGCTTCCGATAGCCAAGGGACTCACACCCCACGGCCTTCGCCACACCCACCGGACGATGATGGAGGACCTCGGCACCGAGAAGGTCCTCATGGACGAACGCATGGGCCACATCGACGGCTCGGTCTCGGCGCGCTACGCCCACGTCACCCCCGGCATGCGCAACCGGCTCGTGATCGGGCTGACCGAGCAGTGGGAGACGGCGCTCGAAGCCCGCCTGGCGATGAGTCCCACGTCATCAGTGCGCGTACTCAGCCATCTCCTGCGCGCATTCAGCGAGTCGCGTCTGCCTGTATAGCCCCAGCGATGAGTGCTGGTGTGTCCCTGGCGGTCACCGCCAGGGACACACCCGTCTTTCCTGCCGCCTTGCCGGGCAGCGTCAACCCGGTGCGGTCAGCTCACCCGTGCGGTTACGGCGATTGCCGGCGGTTACTCGAGCTGCCGCTCTGGTTGTTCCTCGTCCTCGTCGGGCAAATGCACATCGCCGACCGCGATGTTGAGATGGCAGCGATCACGTTCTCTCTGACATCGCCCGCGACATCGATGATGGAGACGCCGTACTCGACGACGATCTCCAGATCGACCGCGGTCTGCACCTCGCCGACCTCGACCTTCACCCCGCTGGTGACGGACTTCCCACTGGCACCGGGCATACGTTCACGCATCGCCCCCATGCCACGGGCGAACCCACCGCCCATCGAATGGACTCCGGCACGTCCCGGGCGGCCATCCCGGCAATCTTCGCCACCACACCGTCGGCGATCGTGGTACGGCCACGCCACCCTGGATCGCTTCCGTGCGGCGCCCCCACCCTCTTCCCGCTGCGCTCGCCCAATGACACCGCGCGAGGGGTCTCACGCCGGTTCGGCAGTCCGATATCCGCCATCTTCGGGCACCTCTTTTCCGAGGCGCAGGTGGTCTGTTGGGTCCCTTCCCCCACGCTAACGGCGAGCGCCCGACGTCGCTCAGGCGAGGGCATGTGAGCGCTGTCGGGCACTGCGCCAGGAGCCGGTGGTACCCCATGCAGAGGGTAGGTCGGGTGGCCGGTCGGACCGCCCTACCGGACGCGGGGCCCGCGGCTGCGCTCCATCCGCGTTCTCAGGAGGACAAGGTCGACGCCGAGCACAACCGCCACGATGAGCAGCAGAAGATAGAGCACCACGTCAGCCCCCGGCATCAGCGGCGGGTCAGTCGCTGTCCGTTGTCCACGTAGACGGCGCGCTGATCTCCCGGCCCTTCGGGTCAACGACGTCGCAGTTGCGTCACTCGCGGGGATCGGCCCAGCGGATCACGCCTTCTCCCCCGTGGCATGTGCCAGTGACGCAACGGCCCCGGCGTATACACACCGGGGCCGCCCTTCCGGGTCGTTGCACGTGAGAGTGCACCGGCCCACTCATCAGGGTATGCCCGGGAGGCCGTTTCAGTCATATGGGAGGATATGGCCGTCATGTGACCGGCTGGCGCCCTGAGGGCGGCCTGGGCCGTGTCAGTCACTGTCCTTCTCCTCGGTCTCCATGAGCTGGATCCCCTTGTGCAGCAGTGTGACCATCGCGGGTGTGTTTCCTCGCGCCCAGTCGACCTGGATCAGTCCCTCGGCCGCCAGGTACGGGCAGGCGGCGGCCAGGTCTTCCTCGGGCATGACGAGGCCCTCGCGCAGCTGCGCCCCAGTGAGGCCGAGAAGACGATTGCCTTCGATGGCCTCGTACAGGGTCTTCATGATCGCCTCGCGGTAGTGCTGCCGCTCGTGCAACGTCGCCATGGTCGCCTGCCTCTCGTGCCGGCGCTGACGGAAACCCGTACGTCTGGGGCGGTGTCCTCCTTCCCCGCTGAGGGGCATCCTCCTCAGATTTCGTCCGGCTGTGTGTGATCGTCCCGGGAGGACTGGCTGGTCAACAGCCAGGAGCGCACCGGCTCCGCCATGCACGTGGTGTCCACGGTGAGGTGGAGTCGTGTTCCGCCGTCGGTGCCTGCGGGGTAGCTGCGCGCTTCGGTGGCGGCGAAACAACGGCGGAGAGTCTCCGCGACATGGCGAGCCGTCTCCGGGTCCGCGGCGACGATACGAACCTCCGCGTGCCCGGCCGACGGCAGTTCCGGTGACTTCATGGTGACCCCTTACTCACTAAGAACTCCTAACAGAATGCTGCAACTCGCCTCGGAATGAAGGGGTCTGATGACTTGTTAGCCTGCACATGAGAAGGGGTGAGCGGCCGCCGTGGA
>NZ_JBSFXK010000013.1:0-154527 GCF_053595355.1 Streptomyces sp. NPDC002513
AAACGCCCGGTTACATTTCGAACCCGGAAGCTAAGCCTTACAGCGCCGATGGTACTGCAGGGGGGACCCTGTGGGAGAGTAGGACGCCGCCGAACAATCTTTGGAGGAAACCCCCGTGCCAGTCGGCACGGGGGTTTTCTGCGTTTAGGGTCGAGTCATGCGCTACGACCTCGTCATCTTCGACAACGACGGCGTACTCGTCGACAGTGAGCCCATCTCCAACCGGCTCCTGGCCGCCTATCTCACCGAGCTGGGCCACCCGACCACGTACGAGGATTCCATTCGGGACTACATGGGAGCAGCGATGCACCGCGTCCACGACCTCGTGGGGGAACGGACCGGGCAGCGGCTGCCGGACGACTTCGACGACGTCTTCCATGCCCGTGTCTTCGCCGCGTTCGCACAGGAGTTGAAGCCCGTGACCGGAGTCGTGGACGTCCTGGAGAAGCTGAGCGCCGACGGGATCCCGTACTGCGTGGCATCGTCCGGTAGCCATGAGCGCATCCGTGTGGGACACCGCACGACCGGGCTCGACCGGTGGTTCGACGACGGCCGGATCTTCAGCTCGCAGGACGTGGGGCGCGGTAAGCCGGCGCCCGACCTCTTCCTGTACGCGGCCGAGCGGATGGGGGCCGCCCCCGGGCGGTGCGTGGTCGTGGAGGACAGTCCTCTCGGCGTGCAGGCCGCGGTGGCCGCGGGCATGGACGTCTACGGGTTCACCGCCATGACGCCCGCTGCCCGGCTCACAGGCGCCACCCGACTCTTCTCCAGCATGGGTGAGTTGCCCGACCTGCTGGAACGGCCGCGGTCATGACCCCGGCCACCGGACCGGCACTGACATATGTCATGCCGAGTTCCGGACGATCGTTTCTACTGGCGTACCCCTGCCTTCCGTGAAGCTGAGGGCATGACGACGAAGACGGTTCCCCAGCGCCAGAGCAAGAAGAGCACCTTCGCGCCGCTGATCATGGACGTGGCGATACCGGTCGGGTCCTACTACCTGTTCAAGGACGGGCTCGGAACGAGCACCCTCATGGCTCTCGGCCTCAGCAGCGTCGTGCCCGCCGTGCGGACCGCCTGGAGCGCAATCCGGGAGCGGAAGGTCAACGCCTTCGCCGCACTCATCCTGTTCGTGAACGTGGTCGGGCTGATGCTCAGCTTCGTCGCCGGCGACCCGCGGCTGATGCTCGCCAAGGACAGCGGCGTCAGCAGCGCGATCGGGATCGGGATCCTGGTCTCCGTGGCGCTCGGAAAGCCGATGATGACGGCCGGCATGAAGCCGTGGCTCGTGAAGGGCGACGCGGACAAGGAGGCCGCCTGGGAGCGGCTGCTGATCGGGTCCCCGGCCTTCCGGCGGTTCGAGCGGGTCTTCTCCGTCGTCTGGGGCGTGGTGCTGCTCGGTGAGTGTGTCGTGCGGGTCGTGGGCGCGTACACGCTGCCGGTGGACACGATGGTCTGGCTCGGGAGCATCATCCTCGCCGCCGCCATGGTCCTGGGCTTCCTCGTCAGCGGTGCCCTCGCCGCCGGTCCCATGGCGCGGATGCTCGCCGCCGAAGGGAACGCGGACGCCCGGACGTTCGCCCCGGAGGGCGAGGCGGGCGAGATCCGGTCGGCAGCTCCCGCACCCTTCCTCGCCCGGTGAGACCGAACCTCACCGGTGAGGCCCGACGACGAAGCCGGATGACGAAGCTGAGCGAAATTCATCTTCCGCTGGATCTATCCAGCGGTAACCAGGGGCCCTACCCTCGCCGCCATGACAGATGTGCTGCGGCGCGGCAGGGCCTCTCTGGCGTTCAGCTTCTTCGCCCAAGGCGCCACCTTCGCCCTGCTGGTGACCCGGATTCCGGCCATCCAGGACAGGTACGGGGTCTCCGACGCGCTGCTGCCCGTGTTCCTCGCCGCGGTCCCCGTCCTCGCGGGCGTCGGCAGCGTGACCACCGAGCAACTCGTCAAGCGCGTCCGGCCCAGTCGGCTGCTGCGCTGGTCGCAACCCGTGGTACTGCTGGCCCTCCTCGGCGCCGGGTCGGGGGACCAGGTGGGGGAGCTGGCGGTCGCGCTGGGCGCGTTCGGGCTGACCGTGGGGGCGCTCGATGCCTCCATGAACATGCTCGGGGTGAGTCTTCAGCGGGCCTACGGGCGCAGCATCATGCTCGGTTTCCATGCCACGTACAGTCTCGGCGGGATCGTCGGGGCCTCGCTGGCCTGGGCGGGCGCGCACTGGCATCTCGCGCTGTGGGTGTCGTATCTGCCCGTCGTGGCGGTGCTGCTGCCGGCCACGCTGGTGGGGAGCCGGTGGTACGCCGACGGTGAGGAGCCGCCCGCGCAGGAGGAGCGGGCCGGGACCGGCACCCCCACCGACACCAGCAAAGCCACCGACACCGTCGTCTTCAGGCTGCTGCTGCCGCTGTGTCTGGTGATGACCTTCGCGTACATCGGGGACTCGACCGTCTCCAACTGGAGCGCCAAGTATCTGCAGGACACCCTCGGCAGCTCGGAGCAGCTCGCGACCGTTCCGTACAACGTCTACATGGTCACCACGCTGCTCGGGCGGTCGATGGGGGACTTCGGGGTGCGGCGGTTCGGGGCCGCAGGAGTCGTACGGGCCGGCGCGCTGGTGGCGGCGCTCGGGTTCGCGGTGGTGGCGGGGGCGCCCGGACCCTGGGTGGGGATGCTCGGATTCACTCTGCTGGGCCTGGGGCTGTGCGTGCTCGTGCCGCAGACGTTCGCGGCCGCCGGGCGGCTGTTCCCCGGGACCTCGGACGCGGCGGTCGCGCGCCTGAACATCTTCAACTACGTGGGTTTTCTGATCGGTTCGCCCTTGGTGGGCGCGCTCGGCGACGCCTGGAGCTATCGGGGCGCCATGCTGGTGCCGATGGTGTTGGTCCTGGCGACGCTGGCGCACGCCCGTTCGTTCACGCCCGCGGCGGACCGATACGGTGGCGGGCATGAGCGGCCGCGCACAGCTGATGTGGGACGAGGCAGTAACGCGCTATGACTTCGGACCGGACCATCCGATGGACCCGGTCCGGCTCGCGTTGACGAGGAAGCTGGTCGACGCCTTCGGGCTCGAGAAGGACATCGAGGTGGTCGGGGCGAAGCCCGCGGGCGACTCGACGCTCAGGCTGGTGCACCGGGAGGACTACGTGGAGGCGGTGAAGGCCGCGTCCGCGGACCCGCGGTCGGCCGACGGGTCGTACGGGCTCGGGACCGTGGACGACCCCGCCTTCGCCGGGATGCACGAGGCGTCCGCCCTGATCGCCGGGCAGTCGGTCGGTGCGGCCGAGGCCGTGTGGCGCGGGGACGCCCTGCACGCCGTGAACTTCGCCGGGGGCCTGCACCACGCCATGCCGGGCGGCGCCTCCGGGTTCTGCGTCTACAACGACGCCGCCCTCGCCGTCGCCCGCCTGCTGGAGCTGGGCGCCGAGCGGATCGCGTACGTGGACGTGGACGTGCACCACGGGGACGGGGTGCAGGCCGCGTTCTGGGAGGACCCCCGGGTCCTCACCGTCTCGATGCACGAACATCCGCGGACCCTCTTCCCGCAGACGGGTTGGCCGCAGGAGACGGGTGCCGCGGGGGCCGAGGGCAGCGCGGTCAATGTGGCGCTGCCGGCCGGGACGGGGGACAGGGGGTGGGTGCGGGCCTTCCACGCCGTCGTACCGGAGCTGATCGCCGACTTCCGGCCGCAGGTGCTGGTCACCCAGCACGGCGCCGACTCCCACTTCGAGGACCCGCTCGCGCACCTCGCCGTGTCGCTGGACGCGCAGCGAGCCGTGCAGATGGCGTGCCACGACCTGGCGCACGAGTACGCCGAGGGGCGCTGGGTCGCGCTGGGCGGGGGCGGGTACGCGATCGTCGAGGTCGTACCGCGTTCGTGGACGCATCTGGTCGCCATCGCGGCGGGGCGGCCGATCGAGCCGGAGACCGTGATCCCGGAGAGCTGGCGGCAGGAAGTCTTCGCCCGCACCCGGCAGTTGGCGCCGGCCCGGATGACGGACGGGCGGTGGCCGGTGGGGTACGCGGACTGGGAGTCGGGGTACGACCCGGCGGACCGGGTGGACCAGGCGGTGCTCTCGACGCGCAAGGCGGTGTACCCGCTGCGCGGCCTGCTGCCGTAGCGGGCCCGCACGAGCGGACGCCGCATGATGACCGTGTGGTCCCGGGGCGTCGTACGAACGCGTCACTGTGGGGCGCCGTACGAGCGGGGCGTCCAGGGCGCCGTACGACCGCGCGGCCTGCGCCGAAGGACGGGGTGCCGGGCGGGCGGGGGCGTACCATTACGCCGACCGTGGGGTGTTTCCCGCATTCCGGTCATGCGGGGCCGGCGATTGGGCCAGCATCGCTGGCGTGTTGAGCACCGGAGCGCTGCGTGCGCATCTGCTGTCCGCCCGGCTGGCCGGACCCGTGGCCACGTCGCGCGAGGAAAGCCTGCGCAGCTATCGGCTTTTCGCCGCTCGTGACCCCCGCGTACTGATCGGACTCGATCCCGAAGGGACGTGGGAGCCCCAGGACCTGATCGAATTGATGGCGGACAAGTGCGGGGTCTCGGCCGATCCCCGTCATACCTCCGGCCATGATGTGATTGACCCGGACCGCACACTGGCGGGCCTCGACGCCTTCGCCGAGCGGGTCGGCGGGGCCGCGCGGCGCGGGGAGGCGGTGCTGTTCGGCACCGGTCATCCGCACCGGCTGACCGGGTTCTACGTCGCCCTCGCCCATGCCCTGTCGGCGGCGGGATGTGTTGTTCTCACCCCGGCGCAGGGGCACCGTGTCGACATATTGACCCGGTTCGGCCTACGTACGCACCGCCTTGATTACGTACGAGGAGTCGCTCTCGTACGGAAACCGGATCCCGGACGAGCCGGTTGTGAGCCGGGCGCACACACGCACTCACCGCTGCCGGTCCGTACCGCGCTGGCCGCCGCGGCGGAGGCCGGCGGGCCGCTGCCGGACCTGGTGATCGGGGACCACGGCTGGGTCTGCGGGGCAGGTCAGCTGGGGTTCGAGGCGATCGGGCTGGCCGACACGGACGATCCCGCGCTCTTCGTCGGAGAGGCGGAGGGGCGCGTGTCCGTCGTCGTTCCGCTCGATGACGCTGTGCGGTCTGATTACTACCGGCCGCTTACTCGCTATGTACTCAATCGAGCGTGTCTGTCACAGTAGGCCGCGGATGGCATCCCCTCTTCCCCACTTGCATCACCCGCACCTAGTCTGGGGAGTGAGCACGCAACGACGAAGAGTCACCGGAAGGGGAAGCCGGTGGCCGTCGAGTGCGGAAGGTTCAGGTGTGTCATGGCTGCAGCTGGCGAGAGGCCTCTGAACGAGGTTCAGTTCCTGACCGTGGCGGAAGTCGCCTCGGTGATGCGCGTGTCGAAGATGACCGTGTACCGTCTGGTGCACAGCGGTCATCTGCCGGCGATCCGGGTGGGCAGGTCCTTCCGGGTGCCGGAGCAAGCGGTTCACGAATACCTCCGCGAGAGTTATGTGGGGGTGGAGACGGCCTGACGGCGGTCCGGCGGGGCCCGTCGGGACCTGCCGGGCCACCTCGATTACGACCTCAGCGCTCGGGCGGGTAGGCTAGCCCCTCGTAGGTCGTATGGGCCCATGGCGCCCAGCACCGAGTGATGAGAAGTGAGCGAGGGTAGTCGTGGGCTCTGTTATCAAGAAGCGGCGCAAGCGGATGGCGAAGAAGAAGCACCGCAAGCTGCTCAAGCGCACTCGCGTTCAGCGTCGCAACAAGAAGTAAGGCGCGGCCCCGTCAAGGGACGCCCTTACTTCTGTGCGCGCACGCGCGTCGGCCCCCCACCATCGGTGGGGGGCCTTGCTCTTTTCCGGAGGCGGGAAGGCGCTGTGCGGATGCCTGTGCGGCCGAATGGCCGGGTCCGGTCGTACGTACGGGGGTGTCGTCACTTCGTGCATCAGGCGGTCATCACAGTGCAACATCGACCGGCTAAGTTGGCCGCACAGGGGGAACGCGGCAGGCTGAGGGCAGAGCTCAAGTCCATGACGGGACGGGACGGGAAGAGAGGCGCTGATCTTGGGCAAGGTCGTGCTCGTGACCGGAGTGGCCCGCCGGCTCGGTGGCCGGTTCGTACGACGGATCCAGCGTGACCCGGAGGTCGACCGGGTGGTCGCGGTGGACGCGGTCCCGCCTGAGCACCATCTGGGCGGCGCCGACTTCGTCCGGACGGACATCCGCCAGCCCGCCATCGCCCGCGTGCTCGCCGAGCACGCCGTCGACACGGTCGTCCACCTGGACGTGACCGGTACCCCGCTGGGCAGCGGCAGCCGGGCCACGGTGAAGGAGACCAACGTCATCGGCACGATGCAGCTGCTCGGCGCCTGCCAGAAGTCCCCGGCGGTCAGACGGCTCGTGGTGAAGTCCAGCACCAACGTCTACGGGTCGGCGTCCCGCGACCCGGCCGTCTTCACCGAGACGACCTCGCCCAAGTCCCTGCCCAGCGGAGGCTTCGCCAAGGACACCGTCGAGGTCGAGGGGTACGTACGGGGCTTCGCGCGGCGCCGTCCCGATGTGGCGGTCTGTGTGCTGCGCTTCGCCAACATTCTCGGCCCGAACGCCGATACGCCCCTCGCCTCGTACTTCTCGCTGCCGGTGCTGCCCACGGTCCTCGGCTACGACCCGCGGCTGCAGTTCGTGCACGAGGACGACGTGATCGAGGTGCTGCGGATCGGCTCGCACGAGCCGCAGCGCGGCACGCTCAACAGCGGCACGTTCAACGTGGCCGGAGACGGTGTGCTGCTGCTGTCGCAGTGCGCGCGGCGTCTGGGGCGGCCCACCGTGCCCCTGCTGCTGCCGGCGGTCACCTGGGTCGGCTCGGCGATGCGCAACCTGGGCATGACGGACTTCTCGCCCGAGCAGATCCGGCTGCTCACCCATGGCCGGGTGGTGGCGACGGACCAGATGCGCGAGACACTGGGGTACGAGCCGAAGTACACGACCGCCCAGACGTTCGCGGACTTCGCGCGCAGCCGCGGGCCCGGACTGCTGCCGCCGGAGGCCCTCGCGGGGGCCGTGGACCGGATCGCCGCACTGCCCGCCCTGGGCGGTGGCCACCCCCCGGCGCAGAGCACCGACTGAGGAGCGCAGCAACGATGGCGGACGCCAAGGTCATTCCGTTCGACGACGACCGGTCCCGCGGTGCTGCCGCGCAGCGGCGCCGGAGCGCGGGGAGCCGGCGCAAGGGCGAGCCCGCGGCGGTCCGGGAGGTGCAGCCGCTGCCCGGCGGCGAGACGCCCCGGGATCTCTCGGACGACGTCCCCGGGACGCGGGGGGAAGAGCCGCCGGCCCGGCCCCGGGACGGGGGCCTGGAGCGGCGCCTCGCCGCGGGCCTGTCCTTTCTGCGACGCCGGCTGGCGGGCGACTACGAGGTCGACGACTTCGGCTACGACGAGCAGCTCACGGACCAGGTCCTGATGTCGCTGCTGCGGCCGGTGTACGAGAAGTACTTCCGGGTCGAGGTCAAGGGCATCGAGAACATCCCGGCGAAGGGCGGGGCGCTGATCGTCGCCAACCACTCCGGCACGCTGCCGCTGGACGGCCTGATGATGCAGGTCGCCGTGCACGACAACCACCCGGCGGGCCGCCATCTGCGGCTCCTGGCGGCCGATCTGGTCTTCGCGCTGCCGGTGGTCAACGAACTGGCCCGCAAGCTCGGTCACACCCTTGCCTGCGCCGAGGACGCCGAGCGGCTGCTCGAGCAGGGCGAACTGGTCGGGGTGATGCCGGAGGGCTTCAAGGGCATCGGCAAGCCCTTCGGCGACCGGTACAAGCTCCAGCGCTTCGGGCGTGGCGGTTTCGTCTCCACCGCGCTGCGCCAGGGGGCGCCGATCGTTCCGTGCTCGATCGTCGGGGCCGAGGAGATCTACCCGATGATCGGCAACGCGAAGACCCTCGCCCGGCTGCTGGGGTTCCCGTACTTCCCGATCACTCCGACGTTCCCGTGGCTGGGGCCGCTGGGCGCGATCCCGCTGCCGACGAAGTGGACGATCCAGTTCGGTGAGCCGATCCGGACGGACGGCTATCCGCCGGAGGCCGCCGACGACCCGATGCTGATGTTCAACCTGACGGACCAGGTCAGGGAGCAGATCCAGCACACGCTGTACAAGCTGCTGGTGCAGCGCAGGTCGGTCTTCTTCTGACGCGTCCCGCCGGATAGCCGGGACCCGGGGACTGGCGGCGGGATTTTCCGGTACGACGACGGGGGCGCCCCTCGTGCGGGGGGCGCCCCCGTCGTCGTACGGGCCCTGTGTGCCCTATCTGGTCTCTTCGCTGTCGATGCCGAGTCCCGGCAGCAGGCCGGGGAGCAGCGGGGGCAGGGTCACGTGCGGTTCCGTCGACGGGCTCTTGCTCGACGACGGGGAACCGCTGGCGGAGTCCTTCGGCGGGTCCAGCAGGCCGCCCGTGCTGCCGCCGAGCAGGCCGTCACCGTCGCTCTGGGACGCGGACGGTTCGGGCGTACCGCTGGCGGCGGAGCGGCTGTCGCCGGTGGCGCCGCCGGAGGTGCTGGGGGCCGCGCCGCCCGTGCCGGCGGAGCCGGTGGGGGCCGGGCCCACGTCCCCCCGGTGCGTGCCGGAGCCGCCCGGGGACGGGGGCTGCGGCAGCAGCGACTGCAGCGGGGCGACCTCCTGGTCTATGGCGTCGAAGACCGACGAGACCTGTTGGCTCACGTCGCCGAGCTGGACCGGCAGCCGGTCGCGCAGGGTGCCCCAGGTCACGCGGTGGGACCGGGAGAAGGCGGAGAGGGCCTGGATGGGGGCGAGGGAGCCGTTGTGCTCGTATGCCTCGTGCAGCAGGCGGTGGCCTTCGGACGCGTCGTGCTGGACGCCGGACAGGGTGCGCCGGATCTCGCCGATGGACTCGTGGTCGAGCTGGCCGGCACGGCCGCGCTCCATCAGCCGACGGGCCTCGTTCAGCCGGACGGAGGCCTGGTCGAGGTAGAGTTGCCCGCGCTCGTTGTCCCCCTCGGCCATGCCGAGTCTGACGTCCTCGATGCCGCGTTTGAGGCCGTAGAGGGAGTCGCCGGGCAGGGCGTCGGAACTGGCGGCGGCCACTCCTCCGAAGGAGGCAGCGGCCACGCCGACGCTGAGCCCGCCCGCGGCGAGGCCCTTGGTGAGCCGGGTGCGCGGGCGCAACTTCCCCAGCGGATGTGCCCGGTGAGCACCCCGGGCCCGGTGGCCGCGCTGCTCGGGCACGGAAGGATCCGCGGCCTCGCCTCCCGCGCCCTCCTGCAGCATGGCCTCCATCGCGGCCACCAGACGCGCGCGCTGGACGACCTTGACCTCGGGGTCCAGCACAGGTCTGGGCAGCTCGCCGAGGCCGGTCGCGAGGGCCAACAGGCGGGTGCACTCGGTCCGTTCCGCGGCAGCCGGGGCCGATCCGTCGGGCTGCCCGGCCGCCGTACCCCGGTCGTCGGACTGCTCCTCCAGGGCCTGGGCGAAGGCGTTCGCCCGCCGGTGGGCCGATACGTTCGCGATCACTGGCGGCACCTCCTCTCGTCATGACGGTCGACTCCCCAGGGGGTCCTGAGGGTTGCACACCCTGGCCGCATACACCCGATCGGGTGATCGGAGGCGGCCAGGGGTGACCGCAGGGAGTCTGTGTCCCGCACAACGAGCGGCTCGGCACTTGGGTTACGGACGACGGATGATCGGACCGCGAACTCAACGAGCATACACAGAACGTGAGTTGACTGTTGCGGTGCGTGTACGGCGGGTGGGGTGGGCACGGTCGCGAGGCGGCTCGGTGGCGGGACGGGGAGGCCGCTCGCCGCAGTGGTGACGCGGCGGTGCGGCGGCTCGGGGGATGGTGCCGGGGACGGTGGGGGCGCTGTGGGGGACGGGGGTGGCTGGACGGGGCCAGGGGCGTGGTTCGCGGATCTCAGCGGGCGTCTTCGGGCAGGAGCCGGGCGAGGGTGCGCACGGCCCGGTACTGGAGGGTCTTGATCGCACCCTCGTTCTTGCCCATCACACGGGCCGTCTCGGCGACCGAGAGGCCCTGGAGGAAGCGGAGCGTCACGCACTCCTGCTGCTGGGGGTTGAGCCGCCGTACGGCATCGAGGAGGGCGGCGTTGGAGAGGGACTCGAGGACGGAGTCCTCCGGGGAGCGCTCGACCTCGTTGGCGTCGAGCATCTCGCCGGTGGTGACCTCGAGCCGGAAACGGCTCGACTTGAAGTGGTCGGCGACGAGGTTGCGGGCGATGGTGACGAGCCAGGCGCCGAAGTCGCGCCCCTGCCAGGTGAAGGTGCCGATCCGCCGCAGGGCGCGCAGAAAGGTCTCGCTGGTCAGGTCCTCGGCGGTCGCCTTGCTTCCCACCCGGTAGTAGATGTAGCGGTACACGGTGTCGCTGTACTGGTCGTACAGGCGCCCGAAGGCCTCGGCCTCGCCGGCCTGGGCGCGCTCCACGAGGTCCATCATGCGGGCGCTGTCACTGTCCGCAGCCGGGCGGCGCGCGGTGGCCGCCGAGCCGGAACGGCTCCGTCTGCCGCCGACCGCGGCGCTGCCGTCGGCCAGTGCGTAGCACGGGCCGACGGGGGCGGCGGTGGCGAAGGCGGGGACGGCGTACGCGGTGGGGACGATGCCGCGCAACAGGTCGTTGACCGCCGCGCGCAGCGTAGCCAGGCCCGAGGCGTCAACCCCGACGTGTGGGTACACGGGACTCCCAGAGGCAGAGCTTCCATCACGTGCAGTGCGGAACCATTCACCCGTCGTAGCGACGGAGGGGTACCGGTTTGCGTCTGAGGAGAATAACGCTTAGTACAGGCGGCGCTACACCCAGTTGCTCAAATCATCGATTACGTCGCTTCTGTAACCGATTGACGTCCGCTCAAGTGCCGCACGGTGACCGCTTGTTGATCGAATGAGTTCGACTTCTGTCCGGGTGCGGGGCGTGTTGTGGCCGGGTGCGTGCGAGGGGCGTGGTGGGAAGGGGTGTGGGGTAGAACACCGCGAATGCGGGCGTGGCCCGGAGCCGGATCGGTCCCGGCGCGCCTTCGGCCGCGGTTCGCTCGGGGTCCGTTCGCGAATCGTCCATGGATCGTCCACAGTTTGTCCACAGATCGTCCGCGGTCCGCAGACCGTCCGCGGCCCGCCCGAGGGGACGGTGGGCAGCGGTCACGGAGTGTGATGGTCGCGCGGACGCCTCGACCGGCACCCCGCTCAGCGCTTCTGCGCTTCTGAGCTTCTGAGTTTCAGGGGTGGTGCGGTCCGGCGGAAGGGGTGGCCTGGCGCTGGTTCAGCGGCGGCGGCGGTGCAGGGCGATGGCCGCTGCCGTGCCGCCCGCCACCGCGCCCACGCCGGCCGCCGCCGGGAGGCCGACCTTGGCGGCCTTGCGGGCCGTGCGGTAGTCCCGCAGGCGCCAGTCCTGGGCGCGGGCGTGCTTGCGGAGCTTGGGGTCCGGGTTGATCGCGTAGGGGTGACCCACCAGCGACAGCATCGGGATGTCGTTGTGGGAGTCGCTGTACGCCGCGCAGCGGGACAGGTCCAGGCCCTCCGCCGCCGCCAGGGCGCGCACCGCCTCCGCCTTGGCCGGGCCGTGCAGGGGCTCGCCCACCAGGCGGCCGGTGTAGACGCCGTCGACGGACTCCGCCACCGTGCCCAGGGCTCCGGTCAGGCCCAGCCTGCGGGCGATCACCGTGGCGATCTCCACCGGTGCCGCCGTGACCAGCCACACCTTCTGACCCGCGTCCAGGTGTGCCTGTGCCAGCGCCCGCGTACCCGGCCAGATCCGCTCGGCCATGTACTCGTCGTAGATCTCCTCGCCGATCGACATCAGCTCGGAGACCCGATGGCCCTTGACGATCGACAGCGCCGAGTCGCGGGCGTCCTGCATGTGTTCGGGGTCCTCGACCCCGGCCAGCCGGAACCACGCCTGCTGCCAGGCGAACTTCGCCAGGTCGCGCGTCTCGAAGAACTTCCGCTTGTACAGGCCCCGTCCGAAGTGGAACAGCGCGGCGCCCTGCATCACGGTGTTGTCCAGGTCGAAGAACGCCGCGGCCTTCTCGTCCCCGAGGACCGGGAATTCCGGTTCCCGATCGGGGACGTCCTGGGCGACGGTGTCCTGGGAGGTCTTGCGCGCTGCCTCAGCCGAGGCCTCGCCTGCCAACACACTCCGCGCCGTGGCGGAGCGCCTACGGGGAGTGAGCCATCCGAGAGCGGCCATGACGCGAGCATAGCCAGTCTGTTCGGTGGTTCCGGAGTCGAGAGGTTGGAAGGCTGTGAACTCTCCGCGACCGTGCCGTTAAAGAAGCGATCCGACCGGCGTGGCGGCGTGGCGGTGACCGGCGGTCGCGCGGTACGCGCTCGGGACCCACTCGGGCCCTTCCGGGGTGAAAATGGCCGACATGAGTCCCATCTTTCGGCGGAAGAGCGCCCAGGGCGGCGATCCTCGGGACCGCCTCGTCACCCTCGTCCGCAAGCCCGGCTGCCATCTGTGTGACGACGCGCAGACCGTCATCGAGAAGGTCTGCGGCGAGCTGGGCGTTCCCTGGGAGCAGAAGGACATCACCGAGGACGAGGAACTGCACCGCCGGTACTGGGAGCAGATCCCGGTCGTGCTGGTCGACGGCGCCCAGCACACGTTCTGGCGCGTGAACGAAGAGCGCCTGCGCAAGGCGCTCACCGCGACCGGCTGAGCGGTCGTGGCGAAACTGACCGTTCAGTCCAAGTGGGCCGGAAAGTCGCTTAGGATCATCGGCGACCGGTCTCGGGGGCGTGGATCGTCGAGGAGAGTGGGCGGCTTTGCCCCGAGGAGTAGAGGAACGGCTGGGGCCGTGCGGCGGTTCCCTGCCGGTGCGCCGGAGGTGCGTGACCCCGGTCACGTTGGCCGGGCAAATCGGACACAATCTTTGTGCACGCGTTCACAAAGACATAGCCTGCAGTCGACGGGGCGGTCTGGGGACGTATGACCGCCTGCAGCCCCGCGCTACCCGCAGGAGCACCGTGGCAACTGGCCGAACTCACCGACCGGCGACCCGCAGCCGAGGGATTCCCGAGGCCACCGTCGCCCGGCTTCCGCTGTACCTCCGCGCTTTGACCGCACTGTCGGAGCGCTCGGTACCCACGGTCTCCTCCGAGGAGCTGGCCGCCGCCGCGGGGGTCAACTCCGCGAAGCTGCGCAAGGACTTCTCCTACCTCGGCTCCTACGGCACCCGGGGCGTGGGCTACGACGTCGAGTATCTCGTGTACCAGATCTCCCGTGAGCTGGGCCTGACCCAGGACTGGCCGGTTGTGATCGTCGGTATCGGCAACCTCGGCGCGGCGCTGGCCAACTACGGCGGGTTCGCGTCCCGGGGTTTCCGGGTCGCCGCGCTCATCGACGCCGACCCGGCGATGGCCGGAAAGCCCGTCGCCGGCATTCCGGTCCAGCACACCGACGACCTGGAGAAGATCATCCAGGACAACGGTGTCTCCATCGGTGTCATCGCCACCCCCGCGGGCGCCGCCCAGCAGGTCTGCGACCGGCTCGTGGGCGCGGGCGTGACGTCCATCCTGAACTTCGCGCCGACCGTGCTGTCCGTCCCGGACGGCGTGGACGTGCGCAAGGTCGACCTCTCCATCGAGCTGCAGATCCTCGCCTTCCACGAGCAGCGCAAGGCCGGCGAGGAAGCCGTGGAGGTCATGACCGACGGCCTGCCGACCGCCGCCGCGGCCAAGGGTTCCGCCGACCAGGGGCCTGACGGGGACGTCCCCGCCGTGATGCCGGCATGAGTCTCCTCGTCGTCGGGCTGAGCCATCGCAGCGCTCCGGTCAGCGTGCTGGAGCGGGTCGCGCTGGCCACGGACGCCCAGACCAAGCTGCTCCAGGACACGGTCGCCGCCGAGCCGGCCGCCGAGGCCGCGGTGCTCGCCACCTGCAACCGCATCGAGCTGTACGCCGACGTGGACAAGTTCCACGCGGGCGTGGCCGAGCTGTCCACCCTCCTCGCCCAGCACAGCGGGGTGGGGCTGGACGAGCTGACCCCCTACCTCTACGTGCACTACGAGGACCGGGCCGTCCACCACCTCTTCTCGGTGGCCTGCGGCCTGGACTCGATGGTCGTCGGCGAGGGTCAGATCCTCGGTCAGATCAAGGACTCCCTGGCCATCTCGCAGGAGGTGCAAACGGCCGGCCGGCTGCTGAACGACCTGTTCCAGCAGTCGCTGCGGGTCGGCAAGCGCGCCCACTCCGAGACGGGCATCGACCGCGCCGGGCAGTCGCTGGTGACCTTCGGTCTGGAGCAGCTTGCGGCCGGCACGCCGGTCGGGACCTGGGCCGCGGGCAAGCGCGCCCTCGTGATCGGCGCCGGCTCCATGTCCTCGCTGGCCGCCGCGACCCTCGCGCGCGCCGGCGTCGCCGAGATCGTGATCGCCAACCGCACCCTGGAGCGCGCCGAGCGCCTCGCGCGGATTCTGACGGAGGCGGACGACACGGACGTGGTGGCCCGTGCGGTACCGATGGAGTCGGTCCCGGACGAGCTGACACGTGCCGACGTCGCGGTGTCCTGCACCGGCGCGACCGGCCTGGTCCTGACGGCCCAGGCGGTCGCCGAGGCCCTGGAGGGACGCGTGGAGGGGCCCCTGGCTCCGCCGCTCCCGAGGCCCGCGGGCTCCGGGCCCCGTACGGGCGACGCCGGTTCCCCTCGTACGAGCGCTCCGGCCGCCGTGCGCGACGGTCTTGTGCCCACCGGCCCCGACACCGAGGACGGCTGCCCGCTGGAGAAGCCGGCCGTGCAGGGTACGGCAGGCTTCTCGGTGCTGGGCGAGGCGGCCGTGGCCGGGATGGGCGCCGCCGAGCTGGAGCAGCACGCGGCGTGGGTGGACAAGGGCGCCGAGGAGCGCACCGCCCGCCCGGCCGGCGGTGTCGTACCGGACCCCGAGGCCGAGGCCGAGGTCATCACGGCGCTGGTCGCGACCGTCGCCACCGTCGGCCGTATCCCCGAGCGCCGCCGCCCCGAGGCGGTCGTGCCGGCTCCCCGCCCCGAGCCGGTTCTGTCGCTGCTCGACCTGGCGATGCCGCGGGACGTCGATGCCGCCGTGCACCGGCTGCCCGGCGTGCGGCTCGTCGACATCGAGTCCCTCGCCGAGGCGTCCGCGGACGCGCCCATGGCCGCCGACGTCGAGCTGGTGCGGGGGATCGTCTCCGACGAGGTCGACGCGTTCGGCGCGGCCCTGCGTGCCGCGCACATCACGCCGACCGTGGTGGCGCTGCGCTCCATGGCCGCCGACGTGGTCGCGAACGAGATCGCGCGCCTGGAAGGGCGGCTGCCGGGCCTGGACGACAAGCACCGCGCGGAGATCACGCAGACCGTGCGGCGCGTCGTCGACAAGCTGCTGCACGCGCCGACCGTACGGGTCAAGCAGCTCGCCGCCGAGCCCGGCGGCGCCGGGTACGCGGACGCGCTGCGCACCCTGTTCGACCTGGACCCCGAGACGGCCGCCGCCGTCTCCCGGGCCGACGAGAACACCGAACAGACCAAGAACGTCCAGAACGTCCAGAACGTCAAGAACACCGAGAACGCCGAGAACCGAGGCCGAGCATGAGTGAGCCACGAGAGCCGAAGGGGCACGCCCCCCGAGAAGAAGGGGCACTGAGGCTCGGGACCAGGCGCAGCAAGCTGGCCATGGCCCAGTCCGGGCTGGTCGCGGACGCCGTGCGCCGTGTGACGGGACGGCCCGTGGAGCTCGTGGAGATCACGACGTACGGCGACGTCTCGCGCGAGCACCTCGCTCAGATCGGCGGCACCGGTGTGTTCGTGACGGCGCTGCGCGACGCGCTGCTGCGCGGCGAGGTCGACTTCGCGGTGCACTCGCTGAAGGACCTGCCGACCGCGCAGCCCGAGGACCTGGTGCTGGCCGCCGTGCCCGAGCGCGAGGACCCGCGGGACGTGATCGTCGCCCGGGACGCCCTGAAGTTCGCCGACCTGCCCCGCGGGGCCCGGATAGGCACCGGTGCGCCGCGCCGCATGGCGCAGCTCAACGCGTACGCGCGCAGCCACGGCCTCGACATCGACACGGTCCCGATCCGGGGCAACGTCGACACGCGGATCGGATACGTCCGCAGCGGCGAGCTGGACGCCGTGGTCCTCGCGGCGGCCGGACTGAACCGGATAGGCCGGAGCGACGAAGTGACCGACTTCCTGTCGGTCGACACGGTTTTGCCCGCCCCCGGCCAGGGGGCCCTGGCGATCGAGTGCAGGGCGGGGAACACCGCCCAAGACGCTGCCCTGATCGCCGCGCTCGCGCAGCTCGACGACCCGTTCACCCGGGCCGCCGTGACCGCCGAGCGGTCCCTGCTCGCCGCCCTGGAGGCCGGATGCAGCGCCCCTGTGGGCGCGCTGGCCGACCTTTCCCCCCTCTCGGCTCCGCTCGAGCGGGGGGACTCCCAGGCCGACGGGCAGATTGTCAAGGAAATGCGCCTGCGCGGCGTCGTCGGCACGGCCGACGGCCGGACGCTGGTGCAGCTGTCCACCACCGGTCCCGTGCCCGAGACGCACGACCAGGCGATGGCGCTCGGTCGCGAACTCGCCGCCGAGATGCTCAGCAAGGGCGCGGCCGGTCTGATGGGGGAGCGAGCACATTGAGCCCCACCACCCTTCCCGCCGGCCTTGCCCACGGGCACGTCACCTTCCTCGGTGCCGGACCCGGGGATCCGGGACTTCTCACACTGCGCGCCGTGGAGGCGCTGGCGAACGCGGACGTCCTCGTCGGCGAGCACGAGGTGCTCGACGTGGTGCGCACGCATGCCAGGGCGAGCGTCGCCGTCCTGAACACGGGTCCGGACCCCTCTACGGGTACGTATCCGGGCACGGGCACGGCTCAGCCGACGGTTGTTGACGCTGTGTCAACAGCCACTGGTGTCCCTGTGTTGCGGGACGCTGCACATCTTGTCATGGAGGCTGCGCGGAGCGGCAAGCGGGTCGTCCGTGCGGTGACCGGCGACCCGGGCCTGGACGCGTACGCGGCCGGGGAGATGCTGGCGTGCGCCGCCGCCGGCGTTCCGTTCGAGGTCGTGCCGGGGATCGCGACCGCCGTGGGTGTGCCCGCGTACGCGGGTGTGCCGCTGCGGGACGCGCAGGGCGCGGACGTACGGTTCGTGGACGCGCGGACCGCCTCGGACCGCTGCTGGACCGAGGTCGGCGCGTCCGACGGCACGGTCGTGGTCTCCACGACGCTGGACTCGGTGGCGGCCGCCGCCGGGGAGCTGGTGGCCGCGGGCCGCAAGCCGGACACGCCGTTGACGGTGACCGTCGCCGGCACGACGACCCGGCAGCGCACCTGGACCGCGACGCTCGGCTCGATCGCGCAGACGCTCAAGCAGGCGAAGGTCCTGCCGTCCCCGGACGGCGGGCGCCCGGTCATAGCCGTGGTCGGTGAGCGTTCCGCCGCCGCCCAGCGCGACCAGTTGTCGTGGTTCGAGAACAAGCCGCTGTTCGGCTGGAAGATTCTCGTCCCGCGGACGAAGGAGCAGGCGGCGTCGCTCTCCGACCAGCTACGGTCCTACGGGGCCGTGCCGCACGAGGTGCCGACGATCGCCGTCGAGCCGCCGCGTACGCCCCAGCAGATGGAGCGGGCGGTCAAGGGCCTGGTGACGGGCCGCTACGAGTGGATCGCGTTCACGTCGGTCAACGCGGTGAAGGCGGTCCGGGAGAAGTTCGAGGAGTACGGGCTCGACGCACGGGCCTTCGCGGGCATCAAGGTGGCCGCGGTGGGCGAGCAGACGGCGAAGGCGCTGGTCGCCTTCGGTGTGAAGCCGGACCTGGTGCCGAGCGGGGAGCAGTCCGCCGCCGGCCTGCTGGAGGACTGGCCCCCGTACGACCCGGTGTTCGACCCGATCGAGCGGGTGTTCCTGCCGCGCGCCGACATCGCCACGGAGACCCTGGTCGCCGGCCTGATCGAACTCGGCTGGGAGGTCGACGACGTCACGGCGTACCGGACGGTCCGCGCCTCGCCCCCGCCGGCCGACACCCGCGAGGCGATCAAGGGCGGCGGCTTCGACGCGGTCCTGTTCACGTCGTCCTCGACGGTCCGGAACCTGGTGGGCATCGCGGGCAAGCCGCACAACGTGACGGTGATCGCCTGTATCGGCCCCGCCACCGCGAAGACCGCGGAGGAACACGGCCTGCGGGTGGACGTGATGGCCCCGGAGCCGTCGGTGCACAAGCTGGCGGAGGCCCTGGCGGACTTCGGCCTGAAGCGCCGCGCCGCCGCCCTGGAGGCCGGCGATCCGGTGTCCCGCCCGAGCGAACGCCGCCCGGGCGCACGGCGCCGCCGCACCACCTCGTGAGACACGGCGGTGCGCCCCCGCGGGGGGCGCACCGCCGTGCTGGTGTCGGCGCCGCAGTGTCGGTTGTCGGCGCCGCGGTGTCGGGGTCGGTTGTCGGCGTGCGCGGTCGACAGGGCGTCGGCAAAAGGGGGTACGGGTCGGGCGTAGCGTAGAAGTCATGACGAAGTACGGTTCTTTCCCCGGTACGCGTCCCCGTCGGCTGCGGACGACGCCTGTCATGCGGCGCATGGTCGCCGAGACCCGTCTGCACCCGGCCGACTTCATCCTCCCCGCGTTCGTGCGGGAGGGCGTGAGCGAGCCCGTGCCGATCGCCGCCATGCCCGGTGTCGTCCAGCACACCCGGGACAGCCTGAAGAAGGCGGCGGTGGAGGCCGTGGAGGCCGGGATCTCAGGGATCATGCTCTACGGTGTGCCGGAGGAGCCGAAGAAGGACGCGCTCGGCACCGCCGGGACCGACCCGGACGGGATTCTCCAGGCAGCCCTCCGGGATGTGCGGGCCGAGGTCGGGGACGAGCTGCTCGTCATGTCCGACCTGTGCCTGGACGAGTTCACCGACCACGGGCACTGCGGTGTGCTCGACGCGAAGGGCCGGGTCGACAACGACGCCACCCTGGAGCGGTACGCCGAGATGGCCCAGGTCCAGGCCGACGCGGGCGCCCACGTGGTCGCGCCCAGCGGCATGATGGACGGTCAGATCGGCGTCGTCCGGGACGCCCTCGACCAGATCGGGCACGAGGACGTCGCCGTCCTCGCCTACACCGCCAAGTACTCCTCCGCCTTCTACGGGCCGTTCCGCGAGGCCGTCGAGTCCTCGCTCCAGGGCGACCGGAAGACCTACCAGCAGGACCCCGCCAACTGGCGCGAGTCCCTGCGGGAGCTGGCCCTGGACCTGGAGGAGGGCGCCGACATGGTGATGGTCAAGCCCGCCGGTCCCTACCTCGACATTCTGGCGAGGGTCGCGGACGCGGTCGACGTGCCCGTGACCGCGTACCAGGTCTCCGGTGAGTACTCGATGATCGAGGCCGCCGCCGAGAAGGGCTGGATCGACCGTGACCGGGCGATCCTGGAGACGCTGACCGGCATCAAGCGGGCCGGCGCCCGCACGATCCTGACGTACTGGGCCGTCGAGGCCGCCCGGAAGCTGCGCTAGGCGGTACGGCCTCGCGCCGCTGCGGATCGCTGCTGCGGGCCTTGCTGCTGTGGATCGGCGCTACGGGCCTGCCGCCACGGATCGGGATCGGTGCAACGGGTCTCGCCGCTACGGGAGATCGTCTCGGCGCGCAGCGCGACGGCCAGGAGGTCGGACTCCCGGCCCGGCGGGGCGATCAACTGGAGGCCGACGGGTTCGCCCGCCTCGGTCCGCCCCGCGGGAATGCTGACGGCGGGGTGCCCCGTGATGTTGAAGGCCCACGTCAGCGCGACGCTCATGGCCGCTCCGGGCCCCTGGTGACCGTGCGGCGGGTTGGGCGTCGTCGGCGTGGCGAGAAGGTCGTACTCCGCGAAGAGGCCGTCGAGTGCGTGCAGCAGGGCGGTGCGGGTCCCCGTCGCGGTCTCCGTGTCCGTGCCGCTGTTCCCGGCGCCGCGCAGGGCCGTCCAGCAGGGTGCGGGGTCGGGCAGGTGCAGGGAGACGTCCCTCGGGGCGACGGCGTCCGCGTCGGCCAGGTCGTTCAGGAAGGCACGCGCGGTGCAGGCGATCCGCCGGGCCGTGTCGGCGAAGCCCAACGTGGCCGACCAGGCCGTCCGCAGCGGCCGTCGGGGAGGCGCGAGACCGGGCAGGGTCGCGGTGCCGGCGAGGGCGTCGAGGTAGGCGGCGGCGTCCTCGGCGGTGCGGGCGAGCGGGCCGGACACGTTCAGCCCGGCGCGATCGCGGGCGGGGACGAGGCCGTTCGTGGGCTTCAGACCGATGACCCCGCACCAGGCGGCCGGAATGCGTACCGATCCGGCGCCGTCGCTTCCGGTGGCCAGGGGCACCATCCCGCAGGCCACCGCGGCGGCCGAGCCGGCCGAGGAGCCGCCGGGGCTCCAGCGCGGATGGTGCGGGTTGAGCGTGGGACCGCGGTCGGTGGCGCCCCAGGTCTGCCAGGCGGTACCCCGGCCCGGTGTGGCGGTGGCGCCGACGGGGACGCAGCCGGCGGCCAGCAGCCGCGCCGTCTGGCGGGCGTCGAGCCCTTCGGTGGCCTTGACGGCGAGGGGGACACCGGCCAGCAAAAGCCGCTCGCCGGCCCGGACACGGCGGTCGACCTCGGCGGCGTGGGCCGCGGCCCGCTCGGGCCACAGCTCGGTGAAGGCCCGCACCGAGCCGTCCCGACGGGCGATGTGCTCCAGGGCCGCGCGCGCCGTCTCGCGGGCCGGCACCTCACCGGCCAGGACGCGCGCGGCGATCTGCCGGGCGGACAGCTTGGCGTACTCCTCCAGCTCCCCCGTCGTCTTCCCCTTCCCGCGTGTGTGTACGTCTCAGTACATCAGCGCCGCCTCGCCATGGGAGAGCCAGTACGTCACCGTCAGGGCGTCGTCGACGTGGCCGCCCCCGCGCCGGAAGCGGCGGGCCGTGACGCTGCGGACCCCTCACCCCTGCCCTCTGACCCCGACCAAGCACGCCCGCCGGGGAAATGACCGTGTGGACGTCGCCACGGTCTGCTAGCGTCTCCGGCATGAAGCGCGCTGCTGTGACGACGACGCCGGAGAGTGTCCCGGCGCGCTGACAGATGTCTGGTCCGAAGCCCCGGGGCGAGTGCCCCGGGGCTTCGCCGTGCGGTCACTCGCCCACAGTCCGCGAGGAGACGCCATGCACGACCACAGCAGAGACCACCGCAGACTCGGCCGTGAGCTGGGCCTGTTCGACACCGATCCGCTGATCGGCGCGGGACTGCCGTACTGGCTGCCCGACGGCGCGACCGTACGGCACACCCTGGAGGAGTACATCCGCGCCGCCGAGCGACGTGCGGGGTACCGGCACGTGTACTCACCGGTGCTCGGCAAGCGGGAGCTGTACGAGATCTCCGGGCACTGGGCGCACTACAGCGACGACATGTTCCCTCCGATGGACCTCGGTGGTGAGCAGGTCGTCCTGCGGCCGAGCCTGTGTCCCCATCACGCGCTGATCTACCGCTCCCGCTCCCGCAGCTACCGCGAGCTGCCGTTGCGCCTGGCGGAACTCGGCGGCATGTACCGCTCGGAGCTCTCGGGCGTCCTCGGCGGACTGACCAGGGTGCGCGCCATCCAGCTCAACGACGCGCACATCTTCTGCACCCTGGACCAGGTCGCCGAGGAGGCGCAGGCGGCGCTGGAGATGATCCGCCGAGCGTACGAAGCGCTCGGCATCACCCCGGCCCGTTTCCGCCTCTCCCTCCCGGGCCCCGGTGGCAAGTACATCGCCGCCCCCGAGAAGTGGCAGCGGTCCACCGCCCTGCTGACCGAGGTCCTCGACCGGTCCGGACTTCCCTACGAGGCGGCCGAGGGAGAGGCCGCCTTCTACGGCCCCAAGATCGACGTCCAGGTCGCCGACGCCGCCGGCCGGGAGTCCACCCTGTCCACCGTCCAGGTCGACTTCCACCAGCCCGAGCGGTTCGACCTGCACTACATCGGCGCGGACGGCGGCAAGCACCGCCCGGTCATGGTCCACCGCAGCATCCTCGGCAGCGTGGAGCGGGCCGTCGCTCACCTCATCGAACAGCACGGCGGCGCCTTTCCCGCCTGGCTCGCCCCCACCCAAGTGGCGATCCTCCCGGTCTCCGACACCGAGTTGCCGAACGCCGAGGCGCTCGCCCGTCGCTGTGCCGAACGGGGGCTGCGGGCCGAGATCGCCGCCCCGGAACGCGGCAGTCTCGGCGCCCGCGTCCGGGACGCCCGTCTGGTCCCCTACCAGGCCGTCATCGGCGCCAGGGAAGCCGCCGACGACCACGTCGCCCTGCGGCTGCGGGACGGACGGCGGCTCGATCCGCGGCCGTACGGTGACGTGCTCACCCGCATCGGCGCCCTGGTCTCGGCCCACAGCACCGAGCTGTGGGCCGACTCCGCCGCATAGACGGGACGACGTCCGCCAGGCGTTCTCGTGCGTCTCACACGCGTCCAGCGGCTCGGCCGACCACGGCACCCGCTGGTAGAGCGTGTGCAGATCAGCACGGACCTGAGTCAGTTCGTCCTGAGCGTCGACCAGATCCTGGGGGAAGTCGCCTCGAACACGGCGTCGTCTCCCGGCACCCCGGTGTCTTGGGCGGACCTGTCCGGCTGCCGGGACAAGGCGCCGCCCTGCTGTGGCTGACGCTGGCAGAGGCCGGCATGTTCCGGGGGGCCTTGCGCATTCCCCGTCCCCAGCGATCCCGATGGCAGCCTCGATCCGCAGGCCCGCAGGGCGGGCCTGCGGCCGGGGGTCACTTCCGCAGGAAGGCGAGGAGTGCCGCGTTGACCTCTTCCGCGTGGGTCCACAGCAGGCCGTGCGGGGCGCCCTCGACCTCCACGTAGTCCGCGGACGGAAGTGCCTTGTGGAACGGCCGTGCGGTTCCCTCGACGGGCAGGATGCGGTCGCCCGTGCCGTGCAGGATCAGAGCTGGCACGTCGATGGCCGGGATGTCGGCACGGAAGTCGGTGTACCAGGTCGACGGCGCGGCGGCGGCGGCGAAGAAGCCGCCGCCCGCGGCGACGTTCCAGCTGTTGCGGACCGCTTCCTCGCTGATGCGGGTGCCGAGGTTCTCGTCCAGGTTGTAGAAGTCCTTGTAGAAGGCGGTGTAGTACGCGTAGCGGTCCGCCTTGACTGCCGCGACGACACCGTCGAAGAACTCCTTCGGGGCGACCCCGTCCGGGTTGTCGTCGCTCTTGAGCAGGCAGGGTTCCAGCGAGGCGAGGAAGGCGACCTTGGCGACCCGGGCGGAGCCGTAGGCGGACACGTACCGGGCGACCTCACCGGTGCCCATGGAGAACCCGACCAGGACGGCGTCGTGCAGGTCGAGGGTCTCCATCACGGTGTTCAGGTCGGCCGCGAAGGTGTCGTAGTCGTAGCCGGTCGTCGGCTGGCCGGACTGTCCGAAGCCGCGGCGGTCGTAGGTGATCACGCGGTAGCCGGCCTCGAGCAGCACGGCACTCTGCCGCTCCCAGGAGTGGCCGTCGAGCGGGAAGCCGTGGATGAGGACGACCGGCTGTCCGGTGCCGTGGTCCTCGTAGTAGAGGTCGATGGTGGTGGAGTTCTCCTGGCCCACGGTGATGTACGGCAAGGTCTCGTTCCTTCGTCCGGAGTGACTGGCGCGCGCAGGACCACGCTCCGTCTCGATGAGACAGGGCTCTGTACGGACGGCATCAGCCCATCGGCTTTTGACGTCCGGGCGTTCGCGCCACGGGATGCCGTCACGCTAGGGCGAAGATCTTGCGGCCTGTCGCTCTCGAACGCACCGCTTTTTTGCCGGGAGTGCCAGGAACGCCCTCGGCCGGTTGGCGTCGGGCCTCGGTCGCAGGCCGACAGCCCCTCCTCCGGGCCCTGGCGCAGGCCGGGTAGGATGCGGCGTATGGCACGATGTGTGCCGCCTGCCTCAGGCGCTGTGGCAGACAGAGTGGTGTGCATGGGGCAGGGGAGAACATCGTTGGCTGAACCCAGGGATGTTCCCCGGATACCGTCCGCGGGCGTCGTGACCGAGGTCCGCCGTGGACAGTAGCCACATCACCCTGCGCCCATCCGAACCTGGTGGGTCCCTGGTGGGCCGGGAGGCGGAGGTCGCCCGCCTCCTGGAGATCGTCGAGGGCCGCGGCGAACCGCGGATGCTGCTCCTCCTCGGCGAGGCCGGCACGGGCAAGTCGAGACTGCTGACGGCCATCGGCGACCACGCACGGGACAGCGGGATGCTCGTCCTGGCTTCCCAAGGCATCGAGGCAGAGTCGCGGCAGTCGTTCGCGTCCCTGCACCAGTTGCTCCTCCCCGTTCTGCCCGATGTCGCCACGCTGGCCGACCATCTGCGCAAGGCACTCGAAACGGCGTTCGGCATCGCTCCCGCCGAGGGACCCGCCGACCCCATGCTGCTGCGCATGGCGGTCCTGACGTTGCTGAGCGAGGTCTCCCGCCGAAAGCGGGTCCTGCTGGCCGTCGACGACGTCCAGCACTTCGACCGGGACTCCCTGGACGTTCTCAGCTTCGTGATGCGCCGCCTCACGGCAATGGACGTGCCGGTCCTGTTGGCGGCACGGGGGCAGACGGCGCCCGCCGGGGTTCCGGCGGTCCTGCCCACCCTGCTGCTCGGGCCGCTGAGCGAACAGGCCGCGGCCGAACTCGTGGACGTGCAGCCGCACGCACCCACCGGCCGGGCGCGGAGCGAACTGCTGCGGCAGGCCGACGGGAACCCGCTGGCCATCATCGAACTGAGCCGCGCGCGCGGAGCGGGCGGCACGGCACTGCTGCCCGGTGGCGGACTGCCGCAGACGGAGCGTATCCAGGAGCTGTACGCGGCGCGGCTGCGCGCTCTGCCCGAGGTGACGCAGCGGCTGCTGCTGTACGCCGCGGCGGCACAGCACGAAGACCTCGCCACGATCATGGCGGCCGCGGGCGTCGGCCCGGACCTGTCGGCATGGGCCCCGGCCGAGGAGGCCGGCCTCGTGGCCATCGTGGACGGGCAGGTGCTCTTCCGGCATCCGCTGGCACGCACAGGTTGCTATCACGCGGCGCCTGCCTACCTCCGGCACCAGGCGCACCGGGATCTGGCGGACGCCCTCACGGCCGACCCGGCCCGCCGTGCCTGGCATCTGGCCGCCGCGTGCGTCGGTCACGACGAGTCGGTGGCGGCGGCTCTGGAGGACACCGCCGAACTCGCCGAGCGGCGAGGCGGCTTCTACGCGGCGGCCCAGGCTCTGCAACGCTCCGCCGAGTGCAGCCCCACACCTGCCGGCCGGGCGCGCCGGTACGCGAAGGCGCTGAGAGCAGCCAGCAACGCCGGCGACGCCTCGTGGGTCGGCGAGCTGTACGACAAGGTCACCGCGCTGACCGAGGATCGGGACGTGCTGGGCATGGCGGCCTGTGGCGCGGGCATGGCCCTGTCGTTGTTCGGTTACCAGCGCCAGGGGTTCCGGGTGCTGATGAGCGCGCTGGAGCCGGATCCCCCCAGGGACGCCATGACGGTGGTCGCTCTGGCCAGCGTGCTTGGTGCAGTCGCGTACCAGTCGGGCCTGCCCGAGGTCAGGCGCCCGATCGCGGCTCTGCTGGACGGGGTGGAGGCCGGGAACGACGACACCCCCTACGCCGAGTTGACGACGGCCGAAGCCTTCACCGCGGTGCGGGCCGCGACCCTGGCCGGGGCCGAGCCGACCGACGCCACCGAGTTGCTGCGGGGCATCCACCGACGGGCGGGCGCGCCGGAGCCGGCGACCAGCGTCGCGGAGATGACCTGGGCCCTCGGGATCGGCGGGTTGGCCTGGTACGCCGACGAGTCCGACCTGTGTGTGGAGACCTTCCGTCAGGTGTACGCCCTGCTCAGCGCGTACGGTGCCATGGGCCCGGCCGCGCCCTCGCTCGTGGCGGTGGCTGCGACGCTGATCGACACCGGCCGGTGGGTGGAGGCCGACGAGCACCTGGAGAAGGCCGCTGCGCTGGCGGCGGTTCACAAGTGGAGGCATCTGCAGATCGACGTCGAGGCGCTGCGGGTGACCCTGCGGGCCCTGCGCGGCGAGCCCGTCGACATGACGGCGGACCCGGCCTGGACGGCGGTCGGCCTTGAGGAGAACCGTGCCACCCACGCACGCATCCTCCGGGCCGCCGGTACCGCCGCCGGGGCGGCCGGTGACTTCGACGGCGCGTTCCGGCAGTTCCGGTCGCTGTTCGATGACGATGGCACCCCCGTGCACTACTTCCTGTCACCGCGGTCGGTCGCCGACCTCGCCGCGGCCGCCCAGCGGACGGGCCGGCAGGAGGAGGCGGCGCACATCCTTGCGGTGGTGCGCGCCGCGGTGGGGCCGCGGCCGACGACCCGGATGACGCTGCTGATGCACCACGCTGCCGCGCTGGTCGGCGACCCGAAGGACGCCGAACACCATTTCCGGCTCGCCACGGTGAACCCGGTGGGCGATCAGTGGCCGCTGGCCCGGGCCCAGGCCAGGCTCCACTACGCGCAGTGGCTGCGCAGACGGCGGCGCCCCCTGGACGCCCGCCCGCTCCTGGCCACCGCGCTGGAGTCGTTCACCCGGCTCGGCGCGTCCGCCCTGGCCGAGGAGGCCCGCGCCGAGTTGCGGGCGAGTGGCGTGGCCACCGCCCCCGTCCGGGCCGATCCGCTGGCGGAGCTGACCGCTCAGCAGCGCCAGATCGTACGGATGGCGGCCCGGGGGCTGCGCAACCGGGAGATCGCGGAGCAGCTGATGCTCTCCCCGCGCACGGTTAGTTCACATCTCTACAACGTGTATCCGAAACTGGGTGTCAGCAGCCGCAACCAGCTCCGCGATCTGTTCGACGAGCTGTAAGCCCCCGGAGCGCATCGCCGGAGGCGATATGGTGGCCGTTCGGCGGACGATGGCTGCTTGCGATGGCGGAAGGAGCGTGAGTCGTTTGAGTTCCGGGCCGGTGAGGGGGCGGGACGAATCCGAATGCCCTGCCGTCGTCCTGGATCCCCTCGTGCAACGGCTCGTGGACGCCTGTGCCGCACCGCCCTACCTGCACCAGCTGGGTCCGGCCGACGGAAGGCAGGCGCTGCTGGAGTTCCAGGGCCGTACGCTCGACGACCTGGACCTGGACGCCGAGTTCCTGGTGGCACCGGTGGGCCCCAGCGGGCTCGTCGGCTTCTGGCTGTTCCGGCCGACGAGGCCGGCGGCGACAGGTCCCCTTCCCGTGGTCGTGTATCTGCACGGCGGCCGGTGGATGCTGGGCGACGCCCGGACCCACGCCGACATGATCGGCGAGCTGACGGCCTTGAGTGACGCCGCCTTCGTGGTGCCCGAGTACACCCGCACACCGGAGGCACGCTACCCGGTCGCACTGGAGGAGTCGTACGCCGTCCTGACCTCGGTGGTCGAGCAGGCCGACGCCCTGGAACTGGACGGTCGCAGGCTGGCGCTGGCCGGCGACTGCGCCGGCGCGACCATGGCCACGGCGCTCACCATGATGGCCAAGCAGCGGGGAGGCCCCCGGATCCGTGCCCAGTTGCTGTACTACCCGATGACCGACCCGCAGGTCGCCACCGCGTCGCGGGACCAGTTCGCTTCCGGCTACCTCCTGACGCGTGAGGCTCTGGACTGGTACTGGCGCGAGTACACCGATGACTCCCGTGAGCTGGCCGAGCCCACGGCCGCCCCGCTGCGGGCGACTCCGGCGGACCTCGCGGGACTGCCTCCCGCCCTGATCGTGACGGCCGAGGCGGCCGTCGCACGAGACGAGGGCGAACAGTACGCGCGCCTGCTGCGGAAGGCCGGCGTCCCGGTGACCGCCGTCCGCTACCTGGGCACGGTCCACGACTTCGTGTCCCTGAGTTCGCTGCGGGACAGCCCGCCGACCCGGACGGCGCTTCAGCAAGGCGGCCACTTCCTCAGGGAGGCTCTCGCCGACCATCGCTGAGGGCCGGCTCGGCGCGAGGGCGGAGATGGACCGTCAACATACGGATGCGTCCGGAGTGGGCTGCTTGCGAGGGTGAGGGGCGTAAGGCCGCCTCGGCGGCACGTCCTGCACAGCACGGGGGCTGTATGTCCACCATCCCACTGGTCCTCGATCCGGCCGCCCAGGATTTGGCCGACGCGACAGCGAACCCTCCGTTCCTGTACGACCTCGGCCCGGTCGACGGGCGAAAGGCCGTCGACAGCGTCCGGGAGGGCGACATATCGTGGCAGCTTCCGGCGCCCTTCCACCCGAGCCGGGCGCACGCGCCTGCCAGGCTCGTCGGGGCGGGAGCAGGGGCCGACCTCATGACGCCGGACTCTCTGCTCCAAGAGGGCGGAAACCGCCCCGGCAGCTTCCACGACATCATCACACTGCCCGCCCACCGCAGACGCGTGGACTGGCGCGAAGCCCTGTCCCGGACCTTCGGCGCCGTGGAGGCGGCCATCCCGGACGAAATGTACTCAGGCACAATCCGTACGGCACCGCTCGGCCGACTCCAGGCCGTCACCGTGGACGGAGACAGCCTGTCCATCCTGCGAACTAGCCGACTCGTCGCGCAGAGCGCGGACGAGCACGTGGTCGTCAAACTGCTGGACAGAGGAGTCGCCCGACTCGAGCAAGACGGCCGCGAAGCGCACCTGGGGCCGGGGGACATCTTCGTCTACGACATGGCGCGCCCCGCCCGGCTGGACCTTCCCCAGCCCTTCCGGATGAAGTCCCTCGTCCTGCCGAGAGACGTTCTGGGCCTGAGCGAGTCCGACTTGACTCACATCACGGCCTCACCGCTCGGCCCCGACACCCCCCTCGGCAGCCTGCTCTCGCCCTTCCTGGCCGAGCTCGTGGGCAGTGCGGAAACCTACCCGCCACGCACCAGTGAACTGATGGCCCATAACGTCGTGGGCCTGCTCGGCGCGCTGACCCACGAGCTGCTCGACCGGACCAGCACGGACGTGCCCAGCGAGAACCGGGCACTGCTGCTGCGGATCCAGACGTTCATCGACCGACACCTCGCGGACCCCGATCTGACCCCACAGGCCATCGCCCGAGCCCACCACATATCCCTGCGTTATCTGCACAGGCTGTTCGAGAGCGAAGACGCCACTGTCCGCCGGTGGATCCAGCGGCGTCGCCTCGAGGAGTGCCGGCGCGCTCTGGCGCGCCGCAGGAACGATTCCACGATCGCCGCGGTGGCGCATCGATGGGGTTTCACCAACGCCTCGCATTTCAGCCGGGTGTTCCGGGCCGCCTACGGGATGCCCCCCCGGAAATGGCGCGACACCCAAGGCCTGACTGTTCCCGGGGTCTCCCCGACATCTGGTCCGGACTCCGGCTCCTGGCGCGCCACCCGCGAAGCTTCGGCGGAACGCTCGGCAGTCATCAGCTGACCGAGCCTCCCCAGGCGACGTCCGTCTTCGACATCGATGACCTCGCCGAAGACGGACCGGGCCTCACCGCGGCCACCTCCGTCGTCGCCGCCGGCCTGATCCAACCCGAGTGGCTCGGCATCGTGAAAGGGGGCCTGCCTGCCACCTTCCTCCGACAGCCCGAACCCGCTCGCTGACGCACGCCCGTGAGCCGGTCCGTCGGGTCAGTCCCACCAGAAGGACCACACCCGCTGGCCCAGGACCTCGTGCTCGGCGTACTCCCGCAGGGTTTCGCGGTACCCCTGCGTGATGGTGTCCGGGCAGAACGCGAAGTGCTCGGCGGCCACCGCCTCCGCCTCGGCGGGGGTGGTGGGCGGCGCCGCGACCGACAGGACCAGCCGGTCGTAGGTGAGCGCGACGACCCGTATACCGAAGCGGTCCTCCCAGGAGCGGAGCACGGAACAGAGCACGGCCGTGTCGTTCTCGTAGTTGAGCGGGCCGGTCCAGCCGATGGCGGCGGGGAGGTCGGCGGAGCGGCGGGCCGGGACCAGGGCGAGGCGCGGCTCCTTGAACCAAGAGCCGTCGTCCAGAAGACGGTCGGCGACCTCGGCGGCACGGCTGTCGGGGTCGGCCTCCAGCCGGGGCGCGTCGGCGAGGCCGGGCCAGTCCGGGCCGTGGGGCGCGAGCATCTCGTCCAGGTCGTCGAGTGCCTCGTCCTCGTCGTCCTCGGACGCGTCGGCGACGTACTCGTCCCACAGCTCGGCCAGCACCTCCTCGGCGTCGTGATCGCCGGGATACGACATGCTGCCGGGCGTCAGAAGCCACTCCCGCGGGCTGCCCCCCTCCCCGCCGACATCGATGAGGACCGGAAGGAGCCCGACCCGCGCGCCGGGCGCACCCAGCCGCGCCCAGTTGCCGGAGGACGCGGGGCGCCCGGCGTGCCACAGCAGCGGCTCGTGCCACGGACCCTCGTCCGTGGCATCGATCAGGCTCCCCGGAGGAAGCTCAAGCCCGAGCGCGCGCCCGCTCGGATCTGCCGCCAGCTTGGGCAGCGGATTGGGAAGTGTCGCCATGCCAGTGACTGTAGGGCCAGCCACTGACAACGCCCTTAGCGGGCCACGTAGTCGGCGAACGCGACCCAGGCCTCCGGCGAGACGGCGAAGGTGGGGCCGGTGGGGTTCTTGGAGTCGCGGACGTGGATGGTGTGGGGGCAGGTGGCGACTTCTAGGCACTGGCCGCCTTCGTCACCGCTGTAGCTGGATTTGCGCCAGGTGTAGGCGACTTCGAGGCATTCGCCGCCTTCGCTGCCGCTGTAGGACGACTTGAACCACTGAAGTGCGGTGCTCATTGCTCTCCTAGCAGTCGGTCCAGCAGGCACTTCGACTCTCGGGGCGTGAGGGCCTGGGCTCGCAGCATCGCATACTTGCACGCCAGGATGGACACCTCGCCTGAGTCGGAGACCCACTGGCTGCCGCGCTGCCCCTCGATATAGGCCAGGTGCTGGTGGTCGGGGGTTTCCAGGAGAACGAAGGGGCCGTCGAGTCCCGCATGGGATGGACTGGCCAGTGGAAGGAACTGCACCGACAGGCCAGGAAGTTCGGCGTACTCACGCAGGTGGCTCAGCTGCTCGCGATGCACCTCCGGGCCGCCGATCTCAAGGTGCAACACCGGTTCCCAGACGACGAAGCTCACCGTCGGCGGACTCTTACGGTGCAGTACGTCCCGACGACTTACGCGGGCCGCGGTCCTGGTCACGATCTCGTCCTCGTCAAACGCAGGCACACGTTCACACAGGACAGCACGCGCATACGCCTCGGTCTGCAGAAGTCCGGGCAGAGCCTGGTTGGCGTACAAAGAGAGAGCGATGGCCTCCCTCTCGTGTTCCACATACAGCTCCGCCCACATCGGGAACTGGTCGATCTCCGGCAGGTTCTCCACCCCGGCCGACAACAGCCCCTTGATCCCCAGGAGTTCGTCCAGCAGCGCGGCCAGATCCGGCTTCAGCGGACGCCGGCCCTGTTCGATCGACGCGATGGTCTCCTCGTCGAGCATGAGGCGCTCGGCGAGGGCCCGTTGGGTCAGGCCCGCCGCGCGGCGGGCGGCGGCCAGTTGGGCCCCCAGCATCTTCATGGCCGAGAGGTTCTTCTTTCGTGGATGCTTCCTGGAGTTCATGTTGGACCAACTCCCCACACCTGTCCGTACGCGATCCCGAACGAACCCGTACAAAAAATCTGTACGGGATCACGTAGTGATCTACTGTAGTCACTCTCAGCGACTATCGTCCCGTGAACGAAGCGATTCAACTCCCGCCGCTGCGCGAGAGGTTCTTCCGGCGCGAGCGCCGTTCCGTTCCCGCCGCCCGGCGGTTCGCCCAGGAGACGCTGGCCGGCTGGGGCCTCGCCGAGGCCGAGCGCGGCGACGACGTGCTGCTGTGCGTGAGTGAGCTGGCGACCAACGCCCTGGTGCACGGGGTACCGCCCGGCCGCCAGTTCCGCCTCTTCCTGCGGTACGACGGCGCCGTGCTGCGGGTGGAGGTGCACGACAGCGGCGGTGGCGTCCCACGCATCCCGGAGCAGGCGGACGAGGGCGGGCGCGGCCTGCTGCTGGTCGCGGCGCTCGCTGACAAGTGGGGGGTGGCGGAGCGGGACCCGGGGAAGGTGGTGTGGGCGGAGTTCATGGAGTGACGGTGGGGGCCGCCCGCTTCTTTGGCAGTGTCGTGCTTCCGGGTGGCGCGGCGGGATCGAGCTTCACATGCACGCCGGGTCGGCTCGGCGTGCAAGCGGACAGTGAGTGATGCGGCGCGCTCGCGCCCCGCCTGCCGCCGAACCCGTCCGGCGTACGTGGATGATGGCCCGCTTTGCCGGCGCTCGCCCTGTGGTCCGACCCCGCCGTCAGCTCCCGGCGGGGGCGGCGCGCTGCTCGTACGTCCACACCGCCAGTTGCGTGCGCGAGGTGAACCCCAGTTTGCCCAGGATGCGTTCGACGTGGTTCTCCGCGGTACGCTGCGCCATCGTCAGGCGCGCCGCGATGTCCTTGTTGGTGAGGCCCTCGGCGACCAGCTCCGCGACCTGGCTCTCGCGCCGCGTCAGCCCTGGCACCCCGGCCGTGTCGGCGAGTACGTAGGCCATCGCCTCGTCCACGGTGGCGCGCGCCCCGCGGCGGAACTCGCGGTCGAAGGCGGCGGCGGACAGCGCCTCCCGTACCGCGGCCTCGAAGCGCAGATGCTGCGCGCGCATGAACGGCGCCGAGCCGAGTCGCCCGCCCAGCGACTCCCACAACAGGTGCAGCACGCCCAGGAGCCGGGCCGCGCGCCGCGGGGCGTCCTGGGTGCTCCACGCGATGACCTCCACGCACATGGCCACGTCCCACCAGTCCTGGAACGGGCGCAGCCGGGCGATGGCCGCCCTGGCGTGCGCGATCGCGTCGGCGGGGGCGTCCGCGCGCCGGGCGAGCAGGGCGCGGGCGAGCAGGGCCATGCCGTACAGCCATGACTCGTCGTGCGCGCGGGCGGCCGCCTCGACCTCGCCGCACGCCTCGTCGGCCGCGGCGACCTCACCTCCGTAGGCGTGCGCGATGGCGAACTTGACCCGGCATTCATGGGCCGCGTCGAGGCAGCCCTGCGCGCGGAACTCGGTGTGCGCCCGCGCGAACAGCTCGGCGGCGCTCGCGAAGTCCTCACGCCAGACGGCGAGGATCCCGTGGTGGTGCCATACCCACGCCGACTCCCGCCGGTGGCCGCCGCGCCTGGCCGCCGCCTCGCACGCGGCGAGCGCGCGCTGGACATCGGTGTCCGGGTCGCCCTGCAGCAGGATGCCCAGATACGTGTGGGTGACCTGGGCCTGTACGCGGACGGCGGCGTCCGGGCCGGCCGCGTCGTCGCCGGCGTCCTGCGCGTGGTCGGCGGCGAGGAGCTGCGACAGCCAGCGGCGGCCCTCGGACAACAGGCCCGCGGTGATCCAGTAGTGCCGGGGCGACACGGCCAGGGCCAGACCGGCCCGCGCCTGCCCGGGCCGCTCCAGGCAGAACTCCAGGGCCGCGCGCAGGTTCGGGTGGTCCAGGCGCAGCCGCGTGAACCAGTCGACCTGCCGGGGCCCGAACCACTCCCGCCCGGCCCGTGCGGTCAGTTCGGCGTACCGGTCCCGGTGGCGGGCGCGCAGCCCGTCGAGCGAGCCGGACGCCGCCAGCCGCTCATGCCCGTACTCCCGTACCGTCTCCAGCATGTGATAGCGCGAACGCCCATGCTCCTGAAGGCAGTTGACGATCGACCTGGCCACGAGCGCGTCGAGGGTGTCGAGCAGGGCGGCGGGCGGCAGTTCGGCGTCCGTGCAGACCCGTTCGAGGCTCTCCAGGTCGAAGCCGCCGCGGAACACCGAGGCCCGCGCCCACAGCAGCCGCTCGCGCCCCGTGCACAGTTCATGGCTCCAGTCGATCAGCGCGCGCAAGGTGCGCTGCCGGTCGGCGGTGACGCGGCTGCCCCCGGTCAGCAGCGCGAACCGGTCCGTGAGCCGCTCCAGGATCTCCTGCGGCGTCAGGCTCCGGATGCGGGCCGCGGCCAGCTCGATCGCGAAGGGCAGCCCGTCCAGACGGCGTACGAGCTCGGCGACGGCAGCGGCGTCGGACTCGGTCACGGCGAAGCCGGGCAGCACGGCGGCGGCCCGGTCGGCGAACAGCGCGACGGCCGGATTGCCGCTCAGGGCGCGCACGCCGTGACCCGCGTCCGCGTCCGGCACCGGCAACGGCTCCACGGAGAAGACCTGTTCGCCCGCGACACCGAGCGGCTGCCGGCTGGTCGCCAGGACGCGCAGCCCGGGCGCGGCCCGCAGCAGCGCGTCGGTGAGGCGGGCGGACGCGTCGATCAGGTGCTCGCAGTTGTCCAGGACCAACAGGGCGCGCCGCTCGCGCAGCCGGGCGGCGAGGACGGCCGTCGCATCGGTGCCGGGGCGCCCCGGGTTCGCCACGTCGAGGGTGCCGAGGACGCTCGGTGCGAGCAACTCGGGGTCCCGCAGGTCGGCGAGTTCGGCGACGTACACGCCGTCGGGGAACGCGGAGTGCGTCGCGTCCGCCGCCACGCGCAACGCCAGCCGGGTCTTGCCCACACCACCGACCCCGCTGAGCGTGACCAGACGCGCACCGGAGAGCAGCCGGGCGATCCGGGCCGTCTCCGCCCGCCGCCCGAACAGCGGCGTCAGTTCACGGCCGAGGCCGACGAACGTCCCCATGGCTGCCCCCGTTTCCATGAGCGGCCATCTTACGGACGCACGGCCACGGCACCGCGGACGCACAGGAATTGAGTAGTTCTCCCGTTGTCCCCCGCGCGCACCCGCCCGAGACTCGACGACGCGGTATCGGACGAGCATGCGAGGTGTGTGTTGTCAGCAGGGCGGGAGCGGGCCGGGCGGCTGGGGGAGCGGGTGTGGACCTACCAGGGGACCCTGCCGCGCAGGTCCCTGACCGCGCTGGTCCCGCTCGTCATCTCGTTCATCGTGCTGTGCACCATCGCCGGCGACCACTACGACGAGGAGTCCTCGTTCCGCCTCGCGTTCTGGGCGGTGCCCGGGGCGGCCGCGGTGTGCGTCGCCCTGTGCGTGCGGCACACCCGGATCCGGATCCGGGAGTACGAGCACGGCTTCGAGCTGCACCGCCCCGGGCGCCGCACGCTGCGGTACGCGTGGCAGGAGATCGCGTCCGTCGAGTCGACCCGGGTGTCCGTCAACATCAACCTGGGGCACTCGCACGACGTGCTCAAGACGGTGATCCGTCCGTACGCGGGCGGCCGGATCCGTGTCAGGGGCCTGGACTACGTCAAGGTCCGCGAGGAGTCCGGCTTCTGGCGGCTGCTCTCGGGCGCGACCGGCGACTCCGGTGAACGCTTCGTCAAGAACGCGACGCAAGCCGTCGGCGAGGCCCTTGCGCAACGCCATCTGGACGAGTTCGGCGCGGGCGGCTCGTTCCGCTGGGGCGCCTTGACCTTCACCGGCGAAGGGCTGACGCTCGACCCCTTCCCCGGGCTGGTGCCCTGGTCCCGGATCGCCTTCGTCTCCGGGAGCCCGGGCAGCGGCATCCGGCTCGACGTACGGGGACTGGCCGCGCACGTCGGCAGCCGGGCCCTTTCGGCGCGCGCGACGAAGGCGGGCTACCGGACCGAAGGGGACCGGCTGGAGGTGTTCATGCCCGCCCGCCGCCCCGGATCGGATTACGTGGCGCTGAGCATCCTGCTCGCCCCCGACTCCGCCTTGCGCGGCGAGCGGCACGAAGGACGCGAGTAATGACAGAACGAGGGACGCGCCAACCGGCCCGTCCCCGATGCCTGACTTCCGTTCTCCGTGATTGGAGGATTTGGGCCAGGCACGGGGCAGCGGACTGGCCTTTCCTGGCCCACCCGTGGCACAAACCCTCCAATCCCTGCCCGAACTCGTGGCGTATGGGGTGGGGTGTCGACAAGCGGGACCCCGGCAAGGTGGTGTGGTGCGAGTTCGCCACCGCACCACCCGGAGGCGTCACCAGGTGAGGGCGTCGGTCGCGTTGGACTGCCAGTACGTCGCGGTCAGCTTGCTGTCGTAGTACACGCCTTTGGCGGGCAGCGTCACGGTGGCCGTGGGGCCCCCGTTGCTGCTCGGGGTGCGTCCCTGGAAGATGATGCTCAGCTTGTGCCCCGTGGTCCCGTTCTCTCCGCTGCCGTCGGCGGCGGAGAGGCGCACGCCCGCGTAGCCGGACTGGCCGGGGGTCAGCGTGACCACGGCCTGCGGCCGGCTCTCCTCGAACGCGCCCGGCGCCCACTGCATCTCGTCGAACCGCAGATAGGGGAAGTACGTCAGGTCGCACGGCCGGGAGCCGATGTTCTTCACGGTGAGCAGCATGTGGTTGAGGGGGCTGGACACCGGCTGCGCGGTGACCCGGGTGTTGGCGCCGTTGCACAGGACGCGAGTCGTGGTCGTCGTCCCATGGCCCGAACCGGAACCGGAGGCGCGGCCCGTGGAGCCCTGGCCGGCCGTCGGTCCGGTGTGGGACGTGGTGTTCGTGCCCTGCGCGGCCGACGAGCCGGAGTCGGAACCGGAGTCGGAACCGGAGTCGGAACCGGAGTCGGAACCGGAGTTGGAGCCGGAGGCGGTGTGCGAGGCCTGGGTGGTCTGTGTGGCGGGCGTCGACGCCTTGCCCTCGTCCTGCGTGCCCGTGCCGCTCTGGCACGCCGTCAGGGCCAGGGCCGCGAGGGCGACGGTGGTGGTGAGCAGCCCGGTGCGGGAGCGGGCGGTGCGGAAGGTGCGCATGAAGGGAAACCTCTTCGCGGATCCGGTCGGTGCGTGCCGCCGGGCCGGTCGGCGGGGCGGCGTGCTTGGATGGCAGGAGCCTGCGGGGTGATCCGTCCCAGCCGCCACGACGGGCGTACCGTCAGGGACGCTGGGACGCCCGCACTGCTTTGAACTGGGAAAATGTGCTGTTCCTGGGACGCGCGCAGGGACACGGGGAGTGGAGGAACGGTGTCGGGGGCGGATGCGGCAGACGTGTTCGGGCAGCTGCTGAGGGAACTGAAGGAGCGGTCCGGGCTGAGCTACGGGACGCTGGCCAAGCGGCTCCACATGAGTACGTCGACGCTGCACCGGTACTGCACCGGGGACGTCGTACCGACGGACTACGCGCCCGTGGAGCGGCTGGCCCGGCTCGGTAAGGCGTCGCCCGAGGAACTGGTCGAGCTGCACCGGCGATGGGTGCTGGCCGACGCGTTGCGGGAGAGGAAGGGCAAGACCGCCGCCGTACGGCCTGGTGACAAGGCGGGACCGGAGCCCGGTGGCGAGCCGGAACCGGAATCCGGCGGCACCGGGGAGCCGGAGCCCGGTCCGGAGACCGTCCTGGTGGGGGCGAGTGCCCCGGCAACTCCCGGCGGCCGTCGGCGTATCCGTGCCAGGGTGCTCGTCCCGGCCGGCGCACTCGCGCTGCTGGGCGCCGCCTTATTCCCGTGGACCCCCTCCTTCGGCCTCGGAGGGGAGCACGCCAAGAACCCGGCGGGAGCATCGCCCGCCGTACGGCGAACCATGGACGGGGGCGGCACGACGGGCCCCGCGAGCCCCTCGCCGTCGCGGTCCGGTCGGGACGCGGGCAAGAAGGCCGACGGGAAGGGGAGCCCGGGACCGAGCGCCGGGACCGGGGCGAGCGCCGGGACCGGGGCCCCGAGCACCGGTGCGGCCACCACCCCGGCCGCCGTCCCCGCCGTACCGCTGACGGTCAACACCCGTCCGTACGCCTTTGAGGACCCGTGCAGCCAGCACTACCTGATCGACCGGGCGCCGCAGCAGGTACCGCCGCCGCCCACCGAACAGGACGCGCCGGGCTGGGTGTCGGCGCTCGGCGCGGTGTCCTCCGGTGGGCAGTACGTCGTGCTCACGGTGCAGGGCACCGGCGCGTCGACCGTGGTCCTGGAGGACCTGAGGGTCCGGGTCGTCTCGTTGGACACGCCCCTGGCCTGGAGCGACTACTCCATGGGCGTGGGCTGCGGCGGTGGTGTGGAGACCAACGGGTTCGACGTCGACCTGGACGCGGGGCGCCCGTCGGCGGCGCCCGCCCAGGGACAGCGCGACTTCCCGTTCAAGGTGAGCGAGTCCGACCCGGAGGTCTTCCAGGTCCGGGCCCGCACCGCCGCGCACGATGTGCACTGGTACCTGGAACTGGAGTGGTCCAGCGGCGCCCGGCACGGCACCGTCCGGATCGACGACCACGGCAAGCCGTTCCGGACGAGCGGCAACACGGGACGGCCGGGCTACGACTTCCCGAACGGCGGCGCACAGTGGATCGTCCGCGAGGGCGGCTGACCGGACGCCGCCGCGGGCGGCCCGGAGACGACCGCGGCCCCGCCGGACGTGTCCGGCGGGGCCGCGTCACGCGGGAAGGTCAGAGCCGCTCAGGCGTCCTGATGCCCAGCAGGGACATGCCCTCGTGGAGGGTGCGGGCCGTGACGTCGCACAGGAGCAGGCGGTTCTCCACCTGCTCGGGCGTCTCGGCCTTCAGGACCGGGCACTTGTCGTAGAACGACGTGTAGAGCGACGCGAGTTGGTAGAGGTACCCGGCCAGCTTGTGCGGGGCGTACTCCGCCGCCGCCTCCGCGACCGTCTCCGCGAACTGGTCCACGTGCAGGCCCAGGGCCCGCTCCGCGTCCGTCAGTGCCAGCTCCGGGTGCGCGGCCGGGCGTACCTCGCCGGCCTTGCGCAGGATCGACTGGATACGGGCGTACGCGTACTGGAGGTACACCGACGTGTCGCCGTTCAGCGACACCATCTGGTCCAGGTCGAACTTGTAGTCGCGGTTCGCCGATGTCGACAGGTCCGCGTACTTCACCGCGCCGATGCCCACCTGGGCGCCGCGCTCGGCGATCTCCTCCTCGGACAGATCCTGTGCCTTCTCCCGTACGACGGCGGAGGCGCGCTCGACCGCCTCGTCCAGGAGGTCGACCAGACGGATCGTCTCGCCCTCACGGGTCTTGAACGGCTTGCCGTCCTTGCCGAGGACCGTGCCGAAGGCGAGCTGGTACGCCTTCACGCCGTCGTTCAGCCAGCCGGCCCGCCGCGCGGTCTCGAAGACCATCTTGAAGTGCAGCGACTGGCGGGCGTCCACGACGTAGATGATCGCGTTCGCCTTGAGGTTGAAGACGCGGTCGCGGATCGCGGAGAGGTCCGTGGCCGCGTAGCCGAAGCCGCCGTCCGACTTCTGCACGATCAGCGGGACCGGCTGGCCGTCCGGGCCCTTGACGTCGTCGAAGAAGACGCACAGGGCGCCCTCGGAGCGGACCGCGACGCCGGAGTCCTCCAGCAGCCGGCAGGTCTCCTGGAGCATGTCGTTGTAGCCCGACTCGCCGACGATGTCGGGGTCCCGGATCTCCATGTCCAGCTTCTCGAAGACGGAGAAGAAGTAGATCTTCGACTCGTCCACGAACTTCTGCCACATGGCGAGGGTGCGCGGCTCGCCGGCCTGGAGGTCGACCACCCGGCGGCGGGCGCGCGTCTTGAACTCCTCGTCGGAGTCGAAGAGCTTGCGCGCGGCCTTGTAGAGGCGGTCGAGGTTCGACATCGCCTCCTCGCCCGTGACCTCGCCCGCCTTGTGGTCCAGCTCGTGCGGGTGCTCGTCCAGGTACTGGATGAGCATGCCGAACTGGGTGCCCCAGTCGCCGATGTGGTGGCGGCGGATCACGGTCTCGCCGGTGAACTCCAGCAGCTTGACCACGGAGTCGCCGATCACCGCGGAGCGCAGATGGCCGACGTGCATCTCCTTCGCCACGTTCGGCTGGGCGTAGTCGATGACCGTGGTGCCCGGGTTCTCCGCGTACGGCGCGCCGAGGCGGCCCTCGGGGTCGGCGGCGCGGGCGGCGAGGTTCTCGGTGATCGCCCGGTCGGTGACCGTGATGTTGAGGAAGCCGGGGCCGGAGACCTCGATGTCCTTGATCACGTCACCGGTGACGACGTGGGAGACGACCTGGGCCGCCAGCTCCCGCGGGTTCGCCTTCGCCTTCTTCGCGAGCGCCAGGATCCCGTTGGCCTGGTAGTCCGCCCGGTCGCTTCGTCGCAGCAGCGGGTCCGCCGCGGCCTCCGGCAGGGTGGCCGAGAGGGCGCTCGCGAGGTGCTGGTGGACGGAGGCGGTGAGGGACGTGACCGAGGCCATGAGGTGGGTGCCGTTCTCCTCGTGCGTGCGGATGGATGCGGTCAGTATCCCATGGGGGTACAGCGGTTTTTCCGGGTGCGGTTCCGCGTGTGCCGCGCCGTGTGCGCGGTGACGCGTGGGTAAGAGCTTGAGAAGCGGTTTTCGTGGATGCGGTGTCGGCAGGGACAATGGACCGGTCAGCCGTGTGACCGTGCGGCTGGTCCCGAGGAACCCTGGAAAAAAGAGGACGTGCCGATCGTGGCTCAGAGCACCGAGACCACCGACTGGGTCTCCCGTTTCGCGGATGAGGTCATCGAGGAGTCGGAGCGTCGGTCCCCGGGCAAACCGGTCGTCGTCGCGTCCGGGCTCTCCCCCTCGGGACCCATCCACCTGGGCAATCTCCGCGAGGTCATGACGCCCCACCTCGTCGCCGACGAGATCCGGCGGCGCGGGTACACGGTGCGCCACGTGCTGTCCTGGGACGACTACGACCGGTACCGCAAGGTCCCGTTCGGCGTGCCGGGCGTCGACGAGTCCTGGTCCGAGCACATCGGCAAGCCGCTGACCTCGGTGCCCGCCCCGGCGGGTTCCGCGTACGCGAGCTGGGCGGAGCACTTCAAGGCCGCGATGACCGCGTCGCTGGCGGAGCTGGGCGTCGAGTACGACGGCATCAGCCAGACGGAGCAGTACACCTCCGGTGCCTACCGCGAGCAGATCCTGTTCGCGATGAAGCACCGCGGGGAGATCGACGCGATCCTCGCCCAGTACCGGACCAAGCCGAAGGCCGCCGGGAAGAAGCAGCAGCAGAAGCCCGTCGACGAGGCCGAGCTGGAGGCCGAGGAGGGATCCGGTGCCGCCGCCGAGGACGACGGCAGCTCCGGCTCCGGCGGGTACTTCCCCTACAAGCCCTACTGCGGCCGGTGCGGCAAGGACTTCACCACCGTCACCGGGTACGACGACGAGACCACCGAGATGACGTACACGTGCTCGGCGTGCGGTTTCTCCGAGACGGTGCGGCTCGCCGAGTTCAACCGCGGCAAGCTGGTCTGGAAGGTCGACTGGCCGATGCGCTGGGCCTACGAGGGCGTGGTCTTCGAGCCCTCCGGCGTCGACCACTCCTCCCCGGGCTCCAGCTTCCAGGTCGGCGGACAGATCGTCGGGATCTTCGGCGGCAAGCAGCCCATCGGTCCGATGTACGCCTTCGTGGGCATCAGCGGCATGGCCAAGATGTCCAGCAGCAAGGGCGGGGTCCCGACCCCGGCCGACGCGCTCCAGATCATGGAGCCGCAGCTGCTGCGCTGGCTCTACGCCCGCCGCAGGCCCAACCAGTCCTTCAAGATCGCCTTCGACCAGGAGATCCAGCGGCTCTACGACGAGTGGGACAAGCTGGCGGGCAAGGTCGCCGACGGTTCGGCGCTGCCGGGGGACGTGGCCGGGTACACCCGGGCCGTCGGCACCGCCGCCGGTGAGCTGTCGCGTACCCCGCGTCCGCTGCCCTACCGTACCCTCGCGTCCGTCGCCGACATCACCGCCGGCCACCAGGACCAGGCGGTGCGGATCCTGTCCGACCTCGACCCGGCCAACCCGCTGACCTCGCTCGACGAGGTCCGGCCGCGCTATGACCGGGCCGAGGCGTGGATCAACACCCAGGTTCCGGCGGACCAGCGCACCATCGTGCGCGACGAGCCGGACGCCGAGCTGCTGAAGTCCCTCGACGAGCAGGCGCAGCAGTCGCTGCGGCTGTTGCTCGACGGCCTGGCGGAGCACTGGTCGCTGGACGGGCTCAGCCACCTCGTGTACGGCGTGCCCAAGGTCCAGGCCGGGTTCTCCGCGGATGCGACGCCCAAGGAGCTGCCCCCGGAGATCAAGACCGCCCAGCGGTCGTTCTTCGCGCTGCTGTACCACCTGCTCGTCGGCCGTGACACCGGCCCGCGCCTGCCCACCCTGCTGCTCGCGGTGGGGCAGGACCGGGTGCGGGAGCTGCTCGGTGAGTAGTCCCGCGCACAGGGACGAGTAGTCCCGTGCCTACGACAGGGGGCGCCCGGTGATCACCGGGCGCCCCCTGTCGTAGGCGGCCGGGCCGCCTACGCGACGTGGTCGTCCTGCAGTTCCGCCGTGTGGCGGTTGGTGAAGCGGTTGACCATACGGTCGGCCTCGCGCTGCGGGAGCGTGGTGCCGAAGGTGGCCTCTACGTCGCCCCTGAACTGGCTGGAGCTGGGGTAACCGCCGTCTATCGACTTCTTGAAGACCAGGTAGAAGTCTTCCTCGGTCGGTTCCGGCGGGCCGCCGCCCTCGCCGAGTTCACGGGTGCGGCCCGGCCCGGAGGGGATGGGGAAGCTGCCGGTCGTCTCCGACGGGGACTCCTCGGGGAGCGGCTGCTGCTCCTGGGGCGCCTGGGGGAGCTGTTCCTGCTGGTACTGCTCCTGCTCGTACCAGGCCGCGTACTGCTCCTCGGTGTACTGAGGGTCGTACGGCGGCTCGTACGTGGGGTCGTAGCCGCCGTGGTACTCGATCTGCTGAGGGTTCCTGGCGTGCAGCCAGGGGTTCACCTCCGGATCGGGTTCCGATGCCGCCGCGGGTCCGCTGGCAGGCTGCTCGGCACGCGGAGCGGGGGCCAGCTCGGGACGCTGCTCGCCCTGGGGCGCCGCCGGAGCAGGAGCGGGCGCCACGGGGGCGGCGGCCGGCAGGAGCACCGGGATCTCTATGCCGGCGGCCGCGAGGCCCGCCCCGGCCGTGTCCGCCAGCGGTACGCCGTAGCGGGCGAGCCGCAGCGGCATCAGCGACTCCACCGGGGCCTTGCGGCGCCAGGCGCGGCCGAAGCGGGAGTGCAGGCGGGCCTGGTAGACGAGGCGTTCCTGCTCCAGCTTGATGACCTGTTCGTAGGAGCGCAGTTCCCACAGCTTCATCCGGCGCCACAGCAGGAACGTGGGTATGGGAGAGAGCAGCCAGCGGGTCAGCCGGACGCCCTCCATGTGCTTGTCCGCCGTGATGTCCGCGATCCGGCCGATCGCGTGGCGCGCCGCCTCGACCGCGACCACGAACAGGATCGGGATCACCGCGTGCATGCCCACGCCCAGCGGGTCCGGCCAGGCCGCCGCGCCGTTGAACGCGATCGTCGCCGCCGTCAGCAGCCAGGCGGTCTGGCGGAGCAGCGGGAACGGGATACGGATCCAGGTCAGCAGCAGGTCCAGGGCCAGCAGGACGCAGATGCCCGCGTCGATACCGATCGGGAAGACATAACTGAAGTTCCCGAAGCCCTTCTTGACGGCCAGTGCACGGACGGCCGCGTACGAACCCGCGAAGCCGATCCCGGCGATGACGACAGCACCGGTGACGACCACACCGATCAGAATCCGGTGCATCCGTGTCAGCTTCAGTGGCCCGGCCACCTGTATTCCCCTCCCGTTGTGTGTTGTTGCGCGCAACAGGGTGGCACACACGTGCGGCCTACGGGCGGCCGGTGTGGCCGGAGTCCGGCCCGCACGGGGCCGGACTCCGGCAACGTCCCTGGTGGCGCGGGCAGTCGCGGTGCCGGCCGGGTCAGTTCTTCTTCGAGGCCGACGCGGACGGGGACGCGCTCTTCGACGGGCTCGCGGACGCGCTCTTCGACGGTGAGGCGCTCTTCGACGCGCCCTTCGACGGGGACGAGCCCGTCCCGGCGCCGTCGTGGTTGGCCGCCGTCACCGAGGACACGACCTCCTTGACGGCCTTCTCCGCGGCCTTCGCCAGATCGTTGGCGTCCGGTGTCTGGTCACCGGCCAGACCGGCGCCGTTGTAGTCGAGGGTGATGACGACGTTCTCCACCCGCGCCACGACCGTCTCCTGCTTGAAGGCGCCTTCCTTCTTCTTCAGGTCGTAGCGCACCGCCGTCGCCTGGTCGCCCGCCCCGGTGACCGGTCCCGACGTGGTGTTCTTCGCGCCGTCCACGGACTGCGCGTTCTGCACCTGCTTGTCGTAGTACTCCTGCGCGAGCTTGTTGCCCGAGCCGCGCGTGGCGTCCGACGTGAAGCGGAGCAGGGAGACGTTCAGCCAACGGAACTGGGAGCCCTTGACGCCGTTGTTCTGCAGGCTGCTCCACGAGCAGTTCGAACGCGTCCCCGCCTCGTCCGACGAGCCCTGCTTGCCGGACTTGGCCCCCTTCGGTACGAGGCTGCCCAGGGTCTTGGCGGACAGGACGGCACACGGCTTCGGCAGCGTCGCGTACGCGGCCGGCTGCACCGCGTCGGCGGAGGCGCTCTGCGAGGGCTTGGCGTCGGCGGTGTGCTGCTTCTGCGCCTGCGGCTTGGTGCCGCCGCCCGAGCCGGAACCGGAGTCCGAGGAGCAGCCGGCGGCGACGAGCACCGCCGGAACGGCCGCCGCGCAGACGAGGAGCCGGCGCAGGCGCGCGCCCGGCCGGCCCGGCCGGAGGCCGCCCTGAACGTCCTGAACGTCCTGAACGTGCTGATCTCTCTGGTCTCGCTGTGCAGGTCGGTGCATGGTTCCTTCACTCATGACGCTCGTGGATCGTGCGGTCGGATCGGGTCCGAGGGGCCACGGTACGCGGTGGGGACGCATGCGGTGTGAGGTCCGGTTCCCCGGCGGGGGCGGGCGGCGGGGGTGCCTCAGCCGAGGGAGCCGGCCAGCTGCTGAGCCAGCTTCCGGGCCTTGTCCTGCATGTCCTTGCTGCTCGGGGCGGGTCCGGAGGCGGTCGGCTGTTCGTCGTACGCGATGGTCACGATCACGTTGGACGTGCGGAACACCACAGTCACCGTGCGCTGCTGGGAGGTGCTGAGCTGGTCGTTGAGGAACGCCTCGTCGCCGAGACCGTCGAGCGTGCGGGGCTGGAGGTCGGTCTCGGTCCCATCGGAGGACGGGCTTCCGGAGCCGGACGCGGACGCGGAGCCGGAGGCGGGTGCCGAGGCGGAGCCGGAGCCGGAGGCGGAGGGGGCCCCGCCGGCGTGCGGGCTGCTGTCGCCCTTCGAGGAGGCGGAGGCGGAGGCGGAGGCGGAGGTGGAGGTGGAGGGGGAACCGGAACCGGTCTCGGGGAGGTCCGCCGCCCGCTCCTCGGAGGCGTAGACCTCGTGCGCGCGGTTGTCGTCGCTGACCGTGTTGTCGTACGACACCACCCGCTCGAAGTCCACGAACAGATGGTCCGTGGCGTCCGTCGACTCCGCCTTCCAGCGGCAGCCGGAGCGGCGGTCGTTGTTGTACGTCAGCGCGGCCTCGCCCTGGTAGGCGGTGTCACGCTGGTCCTGGTCCGCTATCTGCCTGATGCCCGGCAGCAGCGAGTCGAGGGTGCCGTGGTTCACCGCGCCGCAGGCGTCGGCGAGGGTGCGGTACCTGCCGGGCTGGGCGGCGGTGGCGCTCGCGGTGGAGTCGCCCGCCTTGGCCGCCTCCGCCGCGCCACCGCTGCCGGAGCCCGAGGTGCAGGAGGTCAGCAGGGCCGCGAGGAGCACGGCGGCGCTCGGTACGTACGCCTTCCGCTGCACGGTGAGGCTCCTCTCGACGGTTGGGCGGGCACGGCGGCCCGCCGGCCTTAATCGGTTGCCGCCCGGGGCGGCTGCCTGGAGACAATGTGTATCGCACGCACTGCCGTGGACGCCGGTCCGTTGTCCTATACGTCGACCTTGGCGCTGGTTTTGCGATCAGAGACTTATGTTCTTGTCCGGGGGAAAGAGGCTGGTATGTCGTACGTAGAAGTGCCGGGCGCCAAGGTCCCGATCCGTCTGTGGGCGGATCCGGCGACGGTCGAGGGCGCCGCGATGCAGCAGTTGCAGAACGTGGCGACGCTGCCGTGGATCGAGGGCCTCGCGGTGATGCCGGACGTCCACTTCGGCAAGGGCGCGACGGTCGGCTCGGTCATCGCGATGCGGGACGCGGTCTGCCCGGCGGCGGTGGGCGTGGACATCGGCTGCGGCATGTCGGCGGTGAAGACGTCCCTGACGGTGAACGACCTCCCCGGGGACCTCTCCCGGCTGCGCTCGAAGGTCGAGCAGGCGATCCCGGTGGGGCGCGGGATGCACGACGACCCCGTCGACCCGGGGCGGTTCTTCGGGGTGGCCACCGCGGGGTGGGACGACTTCTGGGGGCGGTTCGACGGGGTGGCGGAGGCGGTCAGGTTCCGAGAGGAGCGCGCCACCAAGCAGATGGGAACCCTGGGCAGCGGAAACCACATGATCGAACTCTGTCTCGACGAGACGGGGACGGTCTGGCTGATGCTGCACTCCGGTTCCCGGAACATCGGCAAGGAGCTGGCCGAACACCACATCGGCGTGGCCCAGAAGCTCCCGCACAACCAGGGCCTGATCGACCGCGACCTCGCCGTCTTCGTGGCGGACACCCCTCAGATGGCGGCCTACCGGAACGACCTGTACTGGGCTCAGGAATACGCCCGGTACAACCGCATGATCATGATGGCGCTCCTGAAGGACGTGATCCGCAAGGAGTTCAGGAAGGCGAAACCGACCTTCGAGCCGGAGATCTCCTGCCATCACAACTACGTGGCCGAGGAGCAGTACGAGGGCATGGACCTGCTGGTCACCCGCAAGGGAGCCATCCGTGCGGCAGTCGGCGACCTCGGCATCATCCCCGGCTCCATGGGCACCAGCTCGTACATCGTGAAGGGCCTCGGCAACGAGAAGGCGTTCAACTCGGCGTCGCACGGTGCGGGCCGCCGTATGAGCCGCCACGCGGCGAAGCGCCGTTTCACGGTGCAGGACCTGGAGCGGCAGACACGGGGCGTGGAGTGCCGCAAGGACTCCGGGGTGCTGGACGAGATCCCGGGCGCCTACAAGGACATCGACCAGGTGATGCAGCAGCAGAGCGACCTCGTGGAAGTCGTGGCGAAGCTGAAGCAGTTCGTGTGCGTCAAGGGCTGACGTGAGGGGCCCGGCCGGAAGCCGGGCTCACTTGGCGTGCCGCACCGCGTAGATCATGACGAACGCCACGATGTGGATGCCGAAGAGGAAGTACGCCAGGTAGTACCAGACGTAGCGTTCGCGCTTCTTCTCCAGGGCCAGGCGCTCGCGTTCCGCGGCGCGGTCCGGGTCGGGGGACGGGGCGGAGGCCGGGTCGGTCATCGTGGCTCCCGGTGGACCTTGGTGTTGGACGCCTGGGCCCGGGGCCGGACCACCAGGAGGTCGACGTTGACATGGCTGGGCCGACTGACCGCCCAGGTGATCGTGTCCGCCACGTCGTCGGCCGTCAGCGGCTCGGCGACACCCTCGTACACCTTGGCCGCCTTCGCCGCGTCGCCGCCGAAGCGGGTCAGGGCGAACTCGTCCGTCTTCACCATGCCCGGGGCGATCTCGATCACCCGCACCGGTGTGCCGACGATCTCCAGGCGGAGGGTCTCGGCGAGGACGTGCTCGGCGTGTTTGGCGGCGACGTAGCCACCCCCGCCCTCGTAGGTGCCGTGGCCGGCGGTGGAGGAGAGGACCACCACGGTGCCGTCGCCGCTCGCGGTCAGCGCGGGGAGCAGGGCCTGGGTGACGTTGAGGGTGCCCAGCACGTTCGTCTCGTACATCCGGCGCCAGTCCTCGGGGTCGCCGCTGGCGACCGGGTCGGCGCCGAGCGCGCCGCCCGCGTTGTTCACCAGGACGCCGATCGTCCGGAAGGCGGTCGCGAACTCGTCGACCGCCGCCCGGTCCGTGACGTCCAGCGGGTAGGCCGTCGCCGAGTGGCCCGCGGCGGTCAGTTCCTCCGCGAGCGCCTCGATCCGGTCCTTGCGGCGGGCGGTGAGGACGACGCGGTAGCCGGCGGCCGCGAGCTGCCGGGCCGTCGCGGCACCGATCCCGCTGCTCGCGCCCGTGACGACGGCGATGCGGGAGGCGGCGGGGGGTGCTGCGGCGGTCATGGCGAGGCTCCTCGGACGGCGGGCTCGTGCGTGCGGCGCCGCGCACGGCGATGCGAGCGGCGTGCGACCAGGATAGGTCGCGGACAGGTGACGGCCGGAGGGTCCGGCTGGTCAGCCGGCAGTCGCCCGGCCGGGGTGCCCGGCGGGTGGTCGGTGTCCGCGCCCGGCGGCCGGGGTGCCCGCGTTCAGCGGCCCCGGGGCGCCCACATGATGACGGCCATCCCGGCGAGGCAGATCAGTGCGCCGGTGACGTCCCAGCGGTCCGGGCGGTAGCCGTCCGCCACCATGCCCCAGGCGAGGGAACCGGCCACGAAGACGCCGCCGTACGCGGCGAGGATGCGGCCGAAGTGCACGTCCGGCTGGAGGGTGGCGACGAAGCCGTAGACGCCGAGTGCCATGACGCCCGCGCCGATCCACAGCCAGCCGCGGTGTTCGCGCGCGCCCTGCCAGACGAGCCAGGCGCCACCGATCTCGAAGAGCGCGGCGACGACGAAGAGGACGGCGGAGCGGAGGATCAGCATGCGGTCACCTTCGCACGCGGGCCGGCGCGCGGGTCACCTGCCCGGCGGTGCCTGTCCCGTCGTACACGTGGGATACATCCGGTGATGTCAGGCCTGATATGGAGGAAAGCGACCATGAGGAAGTGGATTGCCGGCGCACTGGGTGCGGCCGTGGTGGTGGGTGCGGCCCTGCCCGCCGCAGCACTGGGCGCGGAGGCCGACCTCGTCTATCACGGGTACGTGACCATGGGGCGCGGTGAGGTCAACGTACGGCTCACCCCGTGGAATCAGGGACCGTCCGGCGTGGAGGACTCCACCGTGCGGCTGCGCTGGTCCAAGCCGCTGGCGGACGAGCAGCTGCTGCCGGGAGGCTGTGCGCGGTACGACGCGAGCGCGGTGCTGTGCCGCACGGGGGCGATCGCCCCGATGGGCAAGGGCAAGGAGATCCATCTGCGGGTGCGTCTCGCGGACACGTCGACGGACGAGGTGCGGATGGAGATCGACTCCCTGTGGGGCGGCGGTGCGGTGGACCGCACCCCGGGCAGCCAGCGGGTGCTGGCTCTGGGCACCGGGGACCGTTACACCTTCTGAACGCGGCCGGTCCGGGGCTCGGCGGCCGCGGCCCGCCCGAGGGGCCGAGGTCCAGTGGGCGCTGTGGGACGAGACCTGCCGCCTGCTGGCGAAAGTCCTGTCCACCGCCGTGTGACCCGTGATCCGCGCTGCGGTCATGCGGCCTGGTGGACGGTCCCGGACGGGCCGATGCCGGGGTGCGGAATACGGAGACGGGCGGTGCCGTTTGGGGGTATAGTTGAATCGTAAACCACTCGGGAAGGTGTGAGCGAACATGCAGTTCGGGATCTTCAGCGTCGGCGACGTCACTCCGGACCCCACCACGGGCCGCACCCCGACCGAGCGTGAGCGGATCAAGGCGATCATGGCGATCGCGCAGAAGGCCGAGGAGGTCGGACTCGACGTCTTCGCGGTGGGCGAGCACCACAACCCGCCGTTCGTGCCGTCCTCGCCGACCACGATGCTCGGCTACGTGGCGGCCAAGACGGAGAAGCTGATCCTCTCCACCTCCACCACCCTCATCACCACCAACGACCCGGTGAAGATCGCCGAGGACTACGCGATGCTCCAGCATCTCGCGGACGGCCGGATGGACCTGATGATGGGGCGCGGCAACACCGGCCCGGTCTACCCCTGGTTCGGGCAGGACATCCGCGAGGGCATCAACCTCGCCGTCGAGAACTACGCGCTGCTGCGCCGGCTGTGGCGTGAGGACGTGGTGAACTGGGAGGGCAAGTTCCGCACCCCGCTCCAGGGCTTCACCTCCACCCCGCGTCCGATGGACGGAGTCCCGCCGTTCGTCTGGCACGGCTCGATCCGGTCGCCCGAGATCGCCGAGCAGGCCGCGTACTACGGCGACGGCTTCTTCCACAACAACATCTTCTGGCCGGCCGAGCACACCAAGCGGATGGTCGAGTTCTACCGGAAGCGGTTCGCCCACTACGGGCACGGCACCCCGGAGCAGGCGATCGTCGGCCTGGGCGGACAGGTGTTCATGCGGAAGAACTCCCAGGACGCGGTGCGCGAGTTCCGTCCGTACTTCGACAACGCGCCGGTCTACGGGCACGGGCCGTCCCTGGAGGAGTTCACCGAGCAGACCCCGCTGACGGTCGGCTCGCCGCAGCAGGTGATCGAGAAGACGCTGAGCTTCCGCGAGTACGCGGGCGACTACCAGCGCCAGCTCTTCCTGATGGACCACGCGGGTCTGCCGCTGAAGACCGTCCTGGAGCAGCTCGACATGCTCGGCGAGGAGGTCGTGCCGGTGCTGCGCGAGGAGTTCGCCAAGGGCCGTCCGGCCGATGTGCCGGAGGCGCCGACCCACCAGTCCCTGCTGGCCGCCGCCCAGGAAGCGAAGGCAGCGGAGGCTGCGAAGGCCGCGGAAGACGCGGAAGAGGCAGAAGAGGTGAAGGCCGCATGAAGCTCGTCGTCGTCTCGGCGGGGCTGAGCGTCCCGTCCTCCACGCGGCTGCTGGCCGAGCGGCTGGCCGCCGCCGTGGAGCGGCAGGCTCCCGTCGAGGTCCAGATGGTGGAGCTGCGTGATCTCGCGGTGGAGATCGCGCACAACTTCACCAACGGCTTCCCGGGGCGGGCTCTGTCCGCCGCCCTGGAGGCGGTGACCGAGGCTGACGGGCTGATCGTGGTCACGCCGGTGTTCTCGGCGTCGTACAGCGGGCTGTTCAAGTCGTTCTTCGACGTGCTCGACAAGGAAGCGCTGGTGGGCAAGCCGGTCCTGATCGCGGCGACCGGCGGCAGCGCCCGGCACTCGCTGGTCCTGGATCACGCCCTGCGCCCGCTCTTCTCCTACCTGCGGGCCATGGTCACCCCGACCGGTGTCTACGCGGCCTCGGAGGACTGGGGAGCGGAGGGCCTGCCCGAACGGATCGAACGGGCCGCGGGCGAACTGGCTCTGCTGATGACCGCGGGCGACCTGCGGGGGCGGGGCGGTTCGGTGGTGCAGCCCGCCGGTTCCGGGGCGGACTCCACCGGGGCCGTGTCCGAGCCTGCCCGGCCCGTGGCCGTCGGTTCCGTGGCCGGAGCCGCCGGGCCGGAGCGCGCGAACGGTCGTCCCGCGGCCGGCGCGCAGGAGTTCCGGGTGGTCCCCTTCGAGGAGCAGCTTGCCGCGCTGCGGAGTTAGAGCTCCGAACAGGCACGGGGGAGACGGCGGTGGGCGGTCCCGGGCGCGGGGGCGGAGTGGGCCGCCCCCCACGGGACGCGGCGCTGTGATATAGCCGACACAGCGGCTCTACCAGGTAAGCCGCCACGCCCGAAGCGGTGAGAGGCCGGTAAGAAGCCCGTCCGTGGCTTGGTCCGCTCGTCGTGTACCGCGTCGGCCTTGGCAGACTGGTGGGGTGACCCAGACAGTGCTGCTTGCCGAGGACGACCGCGCCATCCGCCACGCCCTGGAGCGCGCACTGACGCTGGAGGGTTACCAGGTGCTCGCCGTGGCCGACGGGGTGGAGGCCCTCGCCCAGGCCCACCGCACCCAGCCCGACGTGCTCGTCCTCGATGTGATGATGCCCGGCATCGACGGCCTCCAGGTGTGCCGGGTGCTGCGTGCCGAGGGCGACCGCACCCCGATCCTAATGCTCACCGCCCTGGTGGAGACCGCCGACCGGATCGCGGGACTGGACGCGGGCGCCGACGACTACGTCGTCAAGCCGTTCGACGTCGAGGAGGTCTTCGCGCGGCTGCGCGCCCTGCTGCGCCGCGCCGACGGCACCTCCTTCGCGGCACCGAAGGAAGAGGAGAAGGTCCCCACCGGCCAGGTCTCCGTCGCCGGACTGCGCATGGATGTGCAGGCCCGGCGCGCCTGGCGCGGCGAGCGGGAGCTGGAACTCACCCGGACCGAGTTCGACCTGCTGGAACTGCTCGCCCGCAACGCCGGCATCGTCCTCGACCACGCCACCATCTACGACCGCATCTGGGGCTACGACTTCGGCCCCGGTTCCAAGAACCTCGCCGTCTACGTGGGCTATCTACGGCGCAAGCTCGACGAGCCGGGGGCCCCGGCTCTCATCCACACGGTGCGCGGCGTGGGGTACGTCCTGAGGGAGGACTAGTGCCTCCGCCACCGCGCCCCGGCGCCGAGGACGACGCCGGGATCGGGATGCGTTTGTGGCGGCGGCTGCCGAGCGGACTGCGCCGGCGGCTGCGGCTGCGGTCCCGGCTGCGCCGGATGTCGTCGCTGCGGGCCACCTTCACCCTGTCGTTCGCGGCCGTGGCCGCCGGTGTCACCGTCCTGGTCGGCTTCCTCAGCTACGACGCCGCCGCCCGGCTGGTGCGGGTGGACCAGCAGACCGTGTTCGCGCAGGTCGTGGCCGATCTACGGGACCAGGTCAGCCAGAAGCAGCTGATGCCGGACGACTTCGCGATCTCCGACAAGGACCACGACACCCCGCGCGACGACATCATCCGGCCCAGCCGCACGGTGGTGCAGGTGCTCGGGTCCGGCGGCACGGTCGTCGACCACGCCAATCCGGCGCTTCCGGTCGACAGCGCGGACCGGCGGATCGCCGAGACCGTCACCGCGGGCAAGCTGGTCGAGCACAAGAACGTCAGCGTCGGCGGCGACGTCTACCGCGTCGCGACCGTGGCGCTCGGCCACCGCCAGGGCGCGGTGCAGGTCGCCCAGGAGCTGAGCAGCACCGAGGACCTGCTGCGCAGCCTTCAGCAGCGTACGGCCGTGCTGATGGGCGGGGTCGTGATCGCGGCCGGGCTGTTCGGCTGGTGGCTGGCGCGGCGGATCACCCGGCGGCTGGTACGGCTCGCCGGTGCCGCCGAGGACGTGGCGCGCACCCGGCGGCTCGGCATCCAGGTCCCGGTCACCGGGAACGACGAGGTGGCCCGGCTCGGCCGCTCGTTCGACCGTATGCTCGGGCGGCTCGCCCAGTCGGAGGAGGACCAGCGGCGTCTGGTGCAGGACGCGGGCCATGAGCTGCGCACGCCGCTGACGTCCCTGCGGACCAATATCTCCCTGCTGCGCCGTATCGACGAGCTGCCGCCCGCCGCCCGCGAGGAACTGGTCGCCGACCTCGCCGAGGAGTCCCGTGAGCTGACCGACCTGGTGAACGAGCTGGTCGCCCTGGCGGCCGGCCAGTCGGACACCGAACCGGTGCAGCGGCTGATCCTCGCCGACCTCGCCGAGGACGCGGCGACGATCGCCCGGCGCCGCACGGGCCGGGAGGTCGTGGTGCGGGCCACGGGTGACACCACGGCCGACGGGCGTGCCACGGCGCTGCAGCGGGCGGTGTCCAACCTGGTCGAGAACGCGGCCAAGTTCGACCGGGAGGGCGAGGCGCCCATCGAGATCGCCGTCACCGGGCCGGTGCACCCGCCCAGGCTGGAGGACTCCGACGAGCCGGACACCGGGCTGCCGCTGGGCAGCGTGCGTGTCGAGGTCCTCGACCGCGGTCCCGGCATCCAGGAGGGCGACCTGCTGCGCGTCTTCGACCGTTTCTACCGCGCGGCGGACGCCAGGAGCCTGCCCGGCTCGGGCCTCGGCCTGGCGATCGTGCGGGACGTGGCGATCTCGCACGGGGGAGCGCCGTTCGCCTACCGGCGCGAGGGCGGGGGATCGGTGATCGGGTTCACGGTCGGCGGAGGGGCCGTGCCCGGGGGCGTGTGAGGCGGTGTGCGCCGTGGTCAGCCGACGTGGACGCGGGGCCGGCGCTTGCGGTCGGGTTCCGCCTCGCGCAGCACCTCCCGGGTCACCGGGGCGACCTCGCCCTGGCCGAAGAGGAAGAACCGCAGGAAGTTGGCGAACGGATTGCCCTCGGTCCACTCGAAGTAGATGTGCGGGGTGCCGCCGGTCTGGTCGCGGACGTGCAGGACCAGCGCGGCGAGGGCGTTGGGGATGGAGGACGACTCCAGGGTGAGCACGCGGTAGCGGCCGTGCAGGACCTCGCCGCGCACGGTCAGACCCGCCTCGAACTCCGAGGGGTCGGTGACGGTCACCTCCACGAAGACGAAGTCCTCCTGCGGGGGCAGCTCGTTGTCGGCGCGGATCTGCTCGATCTTCTGGCGGTACTCGGCGGCGTCCCGCTCGTCGGGCTCGTTGGCGATGAAGCGGATACGGCGGCTGGCGATGTCCCGGACGAAGCGTTCCGCCAGGTCGTCCAGGGTCACGCTGGTCACCCGCAGCTCGAAGGCCCGGGCGAGGCGGGACAGCAGCGAGACGAGCATGATCCCGGTGATGAAGCAGGCACCGATCTTCACACCGTCCGGCCGCTCGATGACGTTGACGACGGTGGTGTAGAGGAAAACGGTGGCGATGACGGCGAAGCCGAGGGCCCAGCGCCGCTGGCGGGCCTTGCGGGCGGCGATGGTCACCGCGATCGCCGCGGAGCTGATCAGCACGAGCACACCGGTGGCGTAGGCGCCGCCCTGGGCGTTGACGTCGGCGTCGAAGATCCAGGTGACGAGGAAGGCGATCAGGGTGAAGACCATGACCATGGGCCGTACGGCGCGGGCCCAGTGCGGGGCCATGCCGTAGCGGGGGAGGTAGCGCGGCATCAGGTTCAGCAGGCCGGCCATGGCGGAGGCGCCCGCGAACCACAGGATCGCGATCGTCGAGACGTCGTAGACCGTGCCGAAGCCGCCGCCCAGATACTGGTGCGCGAGATAGGCGAGGGCGCGGCCGTTGGCCGGGCCGCCGGCCTTGAAGTCGTGCGCGGGGATCAGCAGCGTCGTGATGAAGCTGGTGGTGATCAGGAAGACGCTCATGATGACGGCGGCGGTGGTCAGCAGCTTCCTGGTGTCCCGGATCCGGCCGGTGGGCTTCTCCTCGGTGTCGGCCGGGTCGCCCTGCACATGGGGCATGACGGCGACGCCGGTCTCGAAGCCGGACAGGCCGAGCGCCAGCTTCGGGAAGACGATCAGGGCGAGGCCGACCATGACGAAGACGTTGCCGTGCTGGGCGGTCAGGGCGCCGGACCAGTCGGTGACGACGTGTTCGGCCGTGAGCACGTGCCACAGGCCCACGACGACCACCACGGCGTTCAGGGCGAGATAGATGCCGACGAGGACGACCGCGACACCGATCGCCTCCATGAACCCCTTGAGGAACACCGCGCCCAGCAGGGCGATCATCAGCAGGGTGATCAGCATCTGATGGCCGTGGAGGGTGCCGGTGAGGTGAGGGTTCTCCACCAGGTGGGTGGCGGCGTCGGCGGCGGAGAGGGTGATGGTGATCAGGAAGTCGGTGGCGGCGAAGCCGAGCAGGGTCAGCACGAAGAGCTTGCCCTTCCAGAAGGACAGCAGCCGCTCCAGCATGGCGATGGAACCCTGGCCGTGCGGGCTCTCCCTGGCCACCCGCCGGTAGACGGGCAGGGCACCGGCCAGGGTGACGATCACCAGCACGACGGTGGCGATGGGGGAGAGCAGACCGGCGGCGAGCGCGGCGATGCCCGGCTGGTAGCCGAGGGTGGAGAAGTAGTCGACACCGGTCAGACACATCACCCGCCACCAGCGCTGGCCCCGGTGCACGGGTTCGGGCTGGGCATACGGGCCCTGCGAGGTGCCCTTGCCCATGTCGGACAGCCCCTCCAGCATCCACGATCGCAACCGGCTCGGGCGGGCGTGCTCCGTAGCGGCCATCGGCGTGCTCTCCTGGCGTACGGCTCTGCGAACGATTCCGGCCATCGAGAAGACCGCGCTACCAGCCTAGGCAGAGAGCGTTCCGGGGGCCTCCGCAAGGGAACCGGGCGAGGTGGCGGGGTCGTCCGGGCCCTGGCACTTCGGCCGCGCGCGGTATCGGGCTTGGGAGCAACCGCCCGTGGCCGCAGCCGAGTTCAGTGAGCGCGTGCCCCTGCCGGACGGGAGGCCGGGGAGGCCTGGGGAGGCGCGGGTCTGGCCGCGGCGGGCACGGTCCCGTCGGGTGTTGGGGGTGGGAGCGGCGTCGCGGGCGTCGCGAGCGTCGCGGGCGGCCCGGCCACGTGAGCCGCAGGTAAGAAGTGAGACGCCCATAATTACGGAAATGACCTGGGTATATAACGGAAAGTGACGGCTTTGAGGGCTCCTTGGTTACTGCATTGCAGTGACGGCCGGGTCGCCGCCCGGTCGGCTCCATGGAAGCCTCAAAGGTGCGCGCAGTTGGGGGAATCCGTCAGGGGGGATCTGTCACAGCACAGGAGAGAAACGTGAAATCCTCGCTTCGTACCCGCTCCGCCCGTGTCCTTCCCGCTGGTGTGCTCGCCGTCGCGCTGCTGACGGCCGGGGCGCCCGGTGCCTTCGCCGCCACCCACACGGAGGCGAAGAACGTGAACGTGGTCGCTGCCTCGATCACGGTGCAGCCCTCCCAGACCGAGCTGAGGCTGGGCGAGTCGGTGTCCTTCACGGGCCGTACCCAGGGCCTGAAGACCGGCGACGTGCTCAACCTCGAGCGGTACAGCGGTGGCAAGTGGGTCATCGTGAAGAGCGTCAGGGTCGCGCAGGGTGACACCTACCGCATCGCGTCCACCAAGCTCGCCAACAGGGGCACGGAGAGGTTCCGTGTCATCCACGGCAACACCATGTCGCCGACGGTGACCCTCACCGTGAAGTGACGTGACGCCACAAGGCATCGCGCGCGAGTGACGCCGAGAGGCATCACTTCGATGTGACGCCGAGAGGCACAGGGGCGCCCCGGGCCCGGGGCGCCCCTTCACATGCCGGCCGAGCCCGTGCCGGCCCGGCTTGCCGGTCCTCGCCGCAGAACCGCCTGGTGGGCAAGGGCGTATGGCGGCTCATCAGACTCGTTCCCCCGATGGCTCGTTGACGACAGAAGTGGACCAGCGGGTGAGTGCGGCGCCGCCACCCGCGCCCGGTGGTCCGCAGCCGCGCTCCGGCCGCCCGGGCGGTGGCGTTCTGCTGCCGCGCGCCGTCGGACACCCCGCCGTCCGGCGGCCGGCCGGCGGGGACTACCTTCCCCTCTGGGAGCCGAGCCGGCTCGCTATGGTACGGGCCGAAGGAGGACGATCCGCATGGTTGATCCCGCAGTGACCGATCTGTCCGCTGGCCCGCTCGCGGAGCTGACCACGGGACGCCTGCTGTCCTCGTGGCAGCCGGACGTTCCCGCGCTGCTGCTGGTCGTCCTCCTGGGCGGGCTCTACGGCTGGGGGGTCGCCCGGCTGCGGCGGCGGGGCGGGACCTGGCCGTTCGCGCGGCTCGCCGCCTTCGTGCTGCTCGGGCTCGGCGCGCTGGTGGTGGCCACGATGTCCGGGCTGGCCGTGTACGACGAGGTGCTGTTCTGGCCGGCGGCCGTGCAGAACATCCTGCTCGACCTGGTGGCGCCCCTCGGTCTGGCCCTCGGCGATCCTCTGCGGCTCGCCGTCGAGGCGCTGCCGGAGGACGCCGCCGGCCGGGTCCGCCGGGCGATGACCGGCCGGGTGGTGCGGGTGCTGACCTTCCCCCTGGTCAGCACGGCCCTGGTGCTCGCCACCGAACTGACCGTCTACTTCACGCCGTACTTCGCCACGGCCCTGCGCGTCGGCTGGCTGCACGAGCTGATGTATCTCCACCTGCTCGCGGCCGGCTGCCTGTTCGTCGTGCCGGTGCTCACCCGCGAACAGACGCTGCCCGCCTGGTGCACCCATCCGGTACGGGCCGCGCTGGTGTTCCTGGACGGCATCGTCGACGCGGTGCCGGGGGTCGTCGTCATGACGCACGGCACGCTGATCGCGGGAGCCTGGTATCTGCACCATGCCCCGTCCTGGGCACCGGACGTCCACCACGACCAGCAGATCGGCGGCGGGGCGATGCTCAGCATCGCCGAACTGGTCGCGCTGCCCTTCCTGCTGGCCATCCTCGTGCAGTGGGCGCGCGCCGAACGTGTCCAGACGGCGGTCCTCGACCGCCGCCTCGACACGGAACTCGTCCCGGCCCCCGCGGCCACCCCGCACCACGGCGTGACGCCGTCCGCCGAGCGGGTACGCCCCTGGTGGGAGACCGAGGAGAACGAGGTGGCGGCCAGAATCCGCCGCCAGCGCGGCGACGGCTGAGAGGTGCGAGCCGGAACGGGGGAGGTGGCCGGGAGACGGCTCCGGAAGGTGGCGCTGCCGGGCCTCCTGGCCACCGGGGTGCTCAGCGCCTGACTTCGGCGTAGGTGCGCGAGCGTGCAGTTGGTTGGGTGGCGCTTTCAGGCAGGGTTCGCGCCGCAGATCTGGGCTTGGTTGACGGCCGGGGCAACGCCGTTGTCCGTCGGCGGTGTTGGCCTTCCTGAAGTTTGCCCAGCAGTGCCGCTCATCCAGGAATATGTTCATGGTCGTGGATGAGCGGACAGAGTCGCCACGGATTGCGGTTGTGGCCCCTGGCGGGATGTACGGCCCCGATGTCCCCCTCCTCATGTACTCGGCCAGCGCGGCCGAAGCCAGGGGGGCCAGGATTGAGCGGATCACCTGGGACCCGCCGTCGCAGTCCGACAGGGGTACCAGCCACTGGGTCCTCGACCAGGTCGCCTCGGTACTCGACCATGTGTCGGTGAGTTCACCGGACGTCGTGCCCGTCCTGATCGGGAAGTCTCTTGGCACGACCGCGGCCGTCCTCGCTGCCGAACGGGGACTCCCGGCGATCTGGCTCACCCCCCTGTTGACCACCACCGAGGTGGCCAAGGCCCTCCGCGCGGCCACGGCCCCTTTCCTCCTGGTCGGCGGCACGGAGGACAGGCACTGGGACGGGGTTCTTGCCGGCGATTTGTCACCGCATGTGCTGGAAGTCCAGGGGGCCGACCACGGCATGCACGTCCCTGGGCCACTTGCCGAATCCGCCGCTGTGCTCGGCCGTGTCGCGACAACGGTTGAGGACTTCCTCGACAGGATCGTCTGGCCTCCGGCGGCCTGACGCCCGATCGGAATCTGTCCTGGTGGACCTCGGCTGCGTTGCGCACTCCACCAAGACCGTCTGTCAGCACAAGATGAGCACCAAGAAGTTCAGCGGCCTTGAGTGCCTCTACGCTCGAGCCTGCGAGCCCAGCACCATCTCCGACAACGGCGGCTATGAGCAAGGGTTTCCGAAGCGGGCACCCGGCGGGGGCCTCTCACGATGAGGATGGGATGGTGATCGCGCCAGCGGCTCCGACCAGGGGCCTGAAAGGAGCGCCATGATGTTCACCCCCTGGCGCAGCGCACTCAGCTACGCCGCCTGGGTCACCTTGGTCTCATGGCTCACCGGGACCGTGGTGCTGACCGCGTCATCACTCGCCTTCGGCGACACACTCGGACCCGCCGGGACCGAGCCGCTCATGTGGTGCAGGGACCAGGCCGTCTTCCTGGTCACCTGCACCGCAGTGCTCACCCTGGGCCGTCGCTTGCTCTCGCCGCTGCCACGCTGGAGGACCGTCCTCGTCGACGGCGCCCTTTACATGCTGGTCCTCGGCATCGCCCATGCGGCCCCCTATGGGGGGATCGACCCGGGAGAACTCCTGGACGCCGCAGCCGTGTACTCGATCTTCGCTCTCTTCACGCTCCAACTGCCCACCGCCTGGTGCCTGTCCGTCTGGCGCTCCGGCAAGCTCGACGCCGTCCTGAAGAAGCGCTACACCCTCGACGGCAATGAGCGGGCGACCCCGAACGTGTGAACACCATCCCTACGACCGAGCCGGTCTGCCGATATCGGCAGGGACCGCACCGCGATGCCCACTTCAACGGGTAACTGTCATGACAACCGGGGTCCTTCCGTGGGGGCAGGTCGTGCGGGCGCCGACGTGAGTACGAGGCGGCGCGCGCTTCGGAGCCGCGCGGCCCGCGGCAGGAACTCCGGTGGAAAGCCGGGGCCTTCGTCCGTGACGCTCACCCGCAGCATGTTTTTCTCGGCCGTCGCCGTGAGGCGGACGGTGCCGCGCCCGTGCCGCAGGGCGTTGTCGACGAGGTTGCCGAGGGCAGGCCGCAGCCACCGGGCGTCGACGTCCACGATCACGCGGGCGGCGTCGACGGTCAGCGCGCGCCCGGCCCGCTCCGCGGTGCGCCGGTGCGGGGCGACGGCGGCGTCGAGGAGGTCGGCGAGGGGCACGGATGTGCGGGTGATGTGGCCCGTGCTGCCGAGTTCCTCCAGCTCCGGCGGTGCGTTGGAGAGGTCGATCAGGCGCTGGACCTCGGCGTCCACGGAGCGCAGGGTCTCGGTGAGTTCCCCCGCGGTACGGGGGCGGTGCAGGGCGACGTCGAGTTCGGCGCGCATCAGGGTGAGCGGGGTGCGCAGTTCGTGGCTGGCGTCCGCGACGAACCGGCGCTCGCGCTCGGCGGACGCCTCCACGTTGGGCCCGTCCGACGGGGCCTCGGGCTTGCGCTTTCCGTTGCGGCAACTTCTACGGTCATGTGTGAGGCCGGAGAGACCGGCCCGGCGAGGGAGGCACCGGCAATGGCCTGGTCGATCGCGGAGGTGGCGCGGATGTCCAAGGTGACATCGCGGACGCTGCGGCATTACGACGAGATCGGCTTGCTGCCGCCCGCATGGATCGGGAGCAACGGGCACCGCTACTACGAGGAGGCCGATCTGCTGCGGTTGCAGCAGATCCTGCTGATGCGGGAGCTGGACCTGGGGCTGCGCGAGATCCAGGCGGTCCTGGACAGCCAGCTCGACCAGGTGGCCGTGCTCCGCGAGCACCACCAACGACTGCTCGCGGAACGGGACCGGCTGGAGACGCTGGCCCGTACGGTCGGCCGCACCATCGCCGAACTGGAAGAAGGTAAGGACAAGGGGCACATGACGAAGATCAACAGGCCGGAGAACCTGTTCGAGGGGTTCCAGCCCCCCTCCGAGGCCGAGGCCGAGGTACGGGAGCGGTGGCCGCAGGAGTGGGAGCAGTCCCGGCAGGCCGTCGAGGCGATGACCGCCGAGGAGTCGGAGCGCTGGCAGCGTGAGGTGACGGCGCAGATGATCCGTATGGCGGAGTTCATGGTGGCCGGCACGCCGGTCTCCGACCCCGCGGTACAGGCCGAGGTGGACGCCAACTACCAGGGCATCCGCCGGTTCTGGACCCCGACCGCGGCTGCGTACAAGGGAGTGGGCCAGACCTATGTCGACGACCCGCAGATGCGGGCCAACTTCGACAAGATCGCCGACGGTCTGGCCGTCTACCAGCGCGATGCGATGAACGTGTACGCCGATGCCCGGCTGAGCTGACCGCACGCGCCCGGCGAAGGCTGTCGTCACTGCACGAACTGGGCAGTGACGAGCGGCGGCGGGGTCATCCGAGGGCGCCGCTCCCGCTCTCGCCGTGAACCTGAAACCGGCGGTCAACCGTGTTGGCCGAGTTGTACCCGCAGGGCCGGCTGATCGAGATCGCCGACTCGTCCACCCTCATCCCTGAGGACCAGCCCGAACGGCTTGCCGACGTGCTGACCGACTTTCTTGTCCGGACCGGAGCGGAGCCGACCCGACACGTCGACTGAGCGCGAGGGCAGTAGCCGGAAACAGCCGCTACTGCCCATCGGTCAACTGAAGCGCCCACACGGGCAACTGGGCCACTCAGTCACGATTGATCACGCTGGGCACCGTGGAACACCGGCGATGGCTCGGGCTCGTCGGTGTCCTTGTGCAGGGGGCGGTGCGGTGGGGCCGTACAGCTTCCAGCGTTTGACTCCGTCGAGTGTCTTGGCCGTCTGACGGCCCCTCCGGGGCGCATGACATGACGAGGGCGGGGCCCGAAAGCCCCGCCCCTACTTCACACGACCTCAGATCAGGGCCACACCAGGCAATACGGCTGATGTCCCGCCTCATGCAGCCGATGGCTGAAGTCCTGCCACTCGTGCAGCGATTGGGGGTGGCGGGGCGCTGACCTGGGGTTACTCGGTGAAGTGTGCGTTGACCTGCGGAAACTCGTCCCGACAGTTCTCACGGGTCAACGCCGTTTCCCGGGCTCATGTGCCCTGGATGTGCCCTCCGGGGACGTGGCTGGGGAGGCGCGTTCAGGCCCAGCTTTCGCGCCTTAGGGCGTCGTGATGAGGGCAGTGATGCGGAGAAGAGCCCAGTCGGGCAGTGTCCGCGAGGCGTCTTGAGCTGTTTGGCAGGTGTGCCCGTACCCATACGGGTTGGATGAACGCGGGGCCGCTGCATGCGGTCGAATCCCAGTGAGGCAGGGTGGGGGCCATGGTGACCTTGGCGAGTTCCCTGACGGGCGGTTCTGTGCGGGAGGCTTCTCGCGCCTTGCTGGAGCCGGGCGGGCAGGCCCGAACTGTTTCTGTCTTCGGGACCGAGGCCCTGTGCTTCTACCGTCTGAACGAGGGCGAGCATGCGCGGCGCGAGGAAGTCTCCGCCGCCCGGGTGGATAAGCTGCCCGACCTTGAGTGCCTGCTGACACTCCCGGTGGACGTTCCTGTTCCGCTGCAATCGCTGGACTCGCCGGCGCGGCGGGCGGTGCGAGGGCTGCCGTCGGGAGCGGTGGAGCGAGACCGGAAGACGGTCACCCGACGTGCCGTGCGGCCCCTGCAGGTGGATCTTGCTGTGGTTCGCGCTTCCGGGTGGCGCCAGGGCCTTGAGCGAGCGGGCCAATTTGCCCCCTTCTGCCGCCGGGCCATGCTGTTGGACCGTCTTCCAGCCCGACTGGATGAGGTCCTCGTCGAGGCCGACTTCTATGGCATCGGCGTGTTCGTCGCCTCTGGAGACGAGGTCGAGCTGGTACTGGAGCCGGAGGACTACAGGCCGCCCCGGCACACCGCTGCGGCCTGGTGGTTCGTCGAGGATGTGTATCAGCGCCTATGCTCGGCGGCGGCTGTCTGAGCCGGTGTCTTGGCGGCTTCGGGAGCGGTCGACGCCCATCGATCGAGCTGCGCCGGAGATTTGAACGCCTTCGGCTGCCTGATGGACGTGTTGATCACTTCGTACTGATCGACAGCTTTACGGCAGCGGTCGAACCACCACCGCTGGCGTGCTGTGCCGGGTTCAACCGAAGTCAGGGCCCGCAGCCACTCCATGAGGACCGCGACGTTGTGTGCCGCCGCTGCGGCAGGAAGCTCGCCGCGGTTGCTTGTGAAGGCATCCAGTGCGAGCTTGCCGGCACAGGCCGAGCAGAAGCAGACCGGAGCGTGGGCGCCACCGTAACGCTTGGCGATCGTCTCGCCCAGGAAGAAGGCCATCAGGTCGGGGAAGAGAACGTGCGGTGACTGGACGGGGATACTCTTGTTGGTCTGCGCTTTTTCGCCGGGGGCGACGACGTGCCGGTAGCGGCTGCTGGCGCCGAAGGCTGTGAAGGCGGCACCGAAGGCCAGCGCGCCGAATGCCGCGAGATCCGTGCGTAGCAGGGCAGCCCCGGGGACTTCCTCGATGACCTGCTTGAGATGGCTTACGGCCTTGGCGTAACGCGCCAGGGGGTCCATCTGTCCGCCCAGCATGATGGCCTTCGGCCCCTTGACCATCCGCAGGTAGGCGATGAGTTGGCGGGTCGATTCCTCGTCGCGTAGCCAGGAGACATCCACCGGAGCGGCGAAGATCACCTCTGGGTCGTCGAGTTCCAGGACACGGGTCACGGCGGCCCGGAGGGCATCGGAGTCCTCGGCCCTGATGTAGCCGGTGGGGGTCATGGGGAGCGTTGCTCCGGCGTCCCGCTGCTCGGCGAGAGACAGTTCCAGGGGATCGTCGAGGAAGAGCGTGGGCTCGGCGTCGTAGGGGAAGGGGTTCTCCTCGGTCGCGGCGCTGACCTCGTACACCGCCGGGTCGATCAGGACCGGAGCGGCGTAGCCCTCCCTGTACCGCAGGGTGCCGGCCTTCTTCACGGCGTCGGTGCCACACAGGATGAGCCCACTGCGTGCCAGGTCGACCTGCCCCTGGACGTAGCCGAGCCGGGCGGTGCTGACCTGGATCAGCATGCGGCCCTGCAGACCGTTCAGGCTGTCCGGCCGGTCTCGCTCACCCACAGCGTCGGGAGGCTCGGTCAGATCGGAGCGCGGACGAGGCAGCGGGGCGGAACGGTCGGTCATGGTCACCTTCGAAAGGCCGGGAATGATGATGAACCGGCGCCCTCGACGTACAGGCGCTGGAAGTCTTCAGGAAGCAGGTGCGCGCAGGCAGCCGTATCCTCCAGAGTCATCTGGCGGTCGGTCAGCAAGGTGTGGACAAGGGCGGCGAGGCGCCGCGGCTGCTCGCGGGGGACATCAACAGGCTCTGCGGTCCGGTAGCCGAGCGCTGACATCTCGATCATCAGGGTGCGGTACTGCCACTCGCTGACGGCGTTGAGCGTTTGGGCACGGCGCAGCAGCGCGCTCATGGAGACACCCCAAACCCGCTTCAGCTCCGTCAGCCTGGCCAGATCGACGCCGCCGGAGAACGCCTGCCGGATATCGGAGGCAGGCATCAAGAACTCGGCAGCGAAGGCGTCGGCCTGCTTCTCCTGCGTGGACCCTGTGCCCGGCTCGTCATGCATCACCAGGTGACCCAGTTCGTGCGCGATGCTGAAGCGCCGTCGGTCGCCCGGTGCACGGGTGTTGACCAGGAGCAGAGGGTGCCCGCCTTCTGCCCACTGGCTTACGGCGTCCAACAGGTCGCTGTCCAGGTCGCGGGTGATCACCAGTGCGCCGGCATGCTCCAGCACCGCGACGATGTCGGGCACCGGACCAGGGGCCACGCACCACTCCCTGCGGACTCGCCGGGCAGCGTCCTTCGGGGTGGTGAGGGCATCCAGCGAGACCCTGAAGAAGTGTTGCGGGACTGGTGGCAATGCCGCTGCGGACGCCAGGCCGTTCAACTGAATCCGTGAGAGCGCCAAATGGGCGTGCACGCGTCGCAGAGCGGAAGCAGACAGAGATGCTTTCTTGCGGTGGTGGACCAGACCCACTCCGATGCCGCTGACCTGCGGATCCAGGCACAGCAGCTCAGGAGGGTAGCCGAGCGCGGCTGCGTAGAGCTCAAGACGCCCGCCGGTGACGACGAGACGACCAGCCTCGGCTCGGCTTACGTAGCCCTGAGAAACCGTAGTGCCACCCGGCGACGCCTTGGTCATAGCCGTCGCGACCTCAGCCTGCGTCAGCCCGCGGGACTCGCGCGCCAGCACGAGCATCCCGGGCTGTGCACGCAGCTCAGCGATCGCCATACACGACACCACCTCGTATCAGACCTCGAAACAGTAGCACGAAATATTCCGCAACTGATTCGCGGTTCTGAGCCCCCTCCGCAAATCTCGACGTGCGACGGACCCCCTGTGTGCTGGATCCGTTCCCTCCGGGGCCGGACGAGGGGGAGCTTCGGAGATGCCGTCGCGCGTGACACCAGGAGTAACGTGGCAGGTGCGGGGCGGAGTCCCGTCGTCGCACCGGCCCTACAGACGGGTGGTCATCATGACCAGCTCGGATACACCACCTGTTCCCCGGCGTCTGCCCAGCGGCGTCCACGAGGCGGTGCGGCCAGGGTGTGCGCTTCTCCGGCTGGAAACGACCGAATCACGCGAAGGCGTCCTCGACGGCGCGTGGTGGCCGCGCTCGCGCGACATCGGTGCTGAGCTGCCCGCGCTCCTGAGCGCCCTCATTGCCCACCTCGGCCCCGTGACCCGTGTGGGACTGGACACCGCGGCCTGGGAAGGTCTCCCGACGCGTATCGCCGTGGACGACCGGGTGGTGCACATCGATGCCTTCCCGGTCGGTGACGACACGGTCCTGATTACCCGGGGCGACACGGACATCTTCTCTCTGCTCGTGGTCCCGCCGGACGCGGCACCGGACGCCGCCCGCGCCGCGATGGCCCAGGCGGTCCGGGCAGACAACATCAGCCAGGCCGAGCAGATTCTCATCGACACCGGGAGCGGGCACGGTTCGCCGGGCTGACGGGCCTGCCGCTGGGCGTGACCGGCCGAGCGGTGTCGGACGGCGGGGGAGATCAGCCGCGCCACTCCACCATGAGCAGCGTTGCGTCATCGCTGGTCTGTCCGCCCCGCGCCTGCTTGAGCGTGTGGGACAGGGAGCGCGTCACCGCCCGGATGCCGCGGCCGGTCCTCTCCAGATGGTTCACGCAGTCGATCAGCTGGTCCTCCCCGAACTCCTCCCCACCGCTCCTGTGCTCCTCGACCACTCCGTCCGTGAAGCAGAGGACTCGGTCCCCGGGCACCAGCCCCAGCTCGCTGATCCGGGGCTCCGAACCACCGAGGCCGACGGGGAGGGTCGTCGGGGCGGCCAGACGCCGCGCGACGCGGTGGTCGCGGACGAGGATCGGCGGCGGGTGTCCGGCGTTGACCCACTGCACCCGTCCCGTCGTCGTGTCCAGCTGCATCATCTGCGCGGTGACGAAATGCTCGGGACCGAATTGCCTGGCCACGGCGCGGTCCATGAACGCGTAGATCTCTGGCAGTCCGATGCCGGCGCGGCGGGCGTGGCGGTAGGCGCCGATGGCCACCGTGGCCATGGTGGCTGCGTCCAGTCCGTGGCCCATCGCGTCGATCATGGCCACGTGGAGGACGTCGTGGTTGAGCGCGTAGTCGAAGCTGTCGCCGCCCACGTCGTAGGCGGGTTCCAGGATCCCGGCCACAGCGACCCGGGGCATGATCATCGCAAGCGGTGGCAGCAGTGACCACTGGATCTCCGCGGCGACGCTCATCGCCTCACCGCGTCGGACGTCGAAGAACAGGTCGGAGTAGCCGTGCTTGGTCACCAGAAGGTCGGCCACCAGGCCGGAGATCCTGAGCAGCAGGCGGCGGTCGTGGGCGTCGATGCTGTCCAGCGTCACCGCCATGACCCCTACCTGGTCACCGCCGTCCAGCAGAGGCAGATGGATCCGGACGCCGTCTTCCTGGGGCACCTCCACGGGGACCGCGTCGAGAAAGCAGCGGCCCGCCTCGGAGTCGTCGATAACCTGCGGTTCCCCGCCGGCGAGGCACTCACCGGGCAGCGGTACGAGCAGCAGCTGGCCGTAGTCCTGCAACAGCACCTGTGGACGGCGGCCACCGAGCCGCTCCACGACGTCGGCGACCAAGGGCCCGATGAGGTGGGGCGGGAGTTCGTGCGCGCTGTCGAGGATCTTTCCCAGGAGAGCTTCCCCGAAGCTTTCGGACCGGTCCGTACGCTGTACTGCCGTCATCCCCTCACCTGCCGCGGTCACGCTTCGTGTGGGGGCGGGCCAGGATGACGAAGGGTCTGTCGGTGCCATGGCTCCATCACGGGGTCGTGGACGCCCGGCCTGCCGGCCACGGAGTCGGCCGGGTCGGGCTGCTCATCTCGGTCCGGCTCCGCCTTCCGACTCCCAAGCGTTCTGTCCGTCGAGGCCGCTCTCGGCGAGTGCCAGCAGGCGCGGAGCCGACAGTGGGTTCCCGGCGTCGGCGGCGGCGGTCAGCAGCCTGGTGGCTACTCCGACCGGCTCGTCCGGGGGGATCACCAGCAGTTCCCAGCGTCCCACGGTGCCGCAGTCCACGGTGATGGCATGCGCCTCGGCGGCCGAATCGGTCAGGACCACCTCGATCACGTGGCCGGGCGCCATCACCTCCTGCGGAGCATCGGGCCAGGCGGCGGACCCCACGGTAACGCGGGTGACGGTGCCGCTGCTCGGATCCAGGGAGCCGACCAGCGCGGGCAATTCGAGTTCGAGTGCGTCGCAGCGCGGCCACCATGCGCCGTCCAGCGGGCCATGGCTGACGTCCGGCGTGAGGCGCAGCCGGGGCATGGGCATCCGGTAGGAGTGTCCGTAACCTGGCGCGGTAACTTCGGCGGGCTTTGTGATGGCGTTCATCGTGCGATCCCGTTCCGGGCGCTGCTTTCCGGCTGCCCGTGTCAGTCACTCGCCGGGAACGGCGCCGCCGTGGTCGTACGCCCGGAAGTTCTCGGTACCTCCCACGCTACTCCCAGCCGTGGCGGGCGGCGTGGTGCGCAGCCATCGCGCCGAGAGGCAGGCAGCCATCGCGTGGAGGCACCTCGGTACGGCGGACGACGGGTCACGTGACCGCCCCGGCCGGTACGACCGCCGGCTCATCGCTCCTCTGCCACGTCATCGGCGTGCCGAGGGCTGCCCTTCGGCGGACAGGGTCAACACGCAGGGGGCTACGGAGCCGGGCAGCCCGACGACCTCACCCATGTTCTGCCAGCCCCAGGACGAGAAGGCGGCTTGTCCTGCCCGGTCGGCAGGATGCAGCAGGGTGATCCCGAGGGAGGAGTGCAGCTCTGTGAGCAGACGCTGTTGCAGCCGGCGGGCGATGTCGCGGTGCTGAACGTGCGGGTGGGCCACGACCTGGGTGAGGACGACGAACCGTGCGCGGGAGGTGAGCCGCTGGATGATCTCCTGGAGCGTTCCGTCGGACCCCCGGCTGCCGGGGCCTTCAGAGCCCATCGGAAAACCGAAGGCGCAACCGACCAGCACCGTCGTCTCGGCGACCAGCAGGGCGAAGCCGGGGCGGCGGGCGGTGATCGACAAGCGGTGCAGGAAGTCCCCGCGGTTGTGGTACCGCTCGCCCGTGGTGCCTGCGACGGACTCCGCAGCCAGGTCCGCGATGTCCGCGCCCATGTCTTCTGCCTGCCAGCGGGTCAGCCGACGAAGGCGGATCCCGTCCTTGAGGACCGGCTGGTCCGGTCGGCGAGCGGAGTCCTCGGGCGCCCCCGTCGCCGCACTCATGAAGCCGTCGGATGCGGCGGGCGGCAGGGGACTCGCGGGGGCCGTAGGGAGCAGCGAAGTCGATCCCGTGGCATCGAGGACCCGGGTAATCTGAGCGCACGGATGGTGCAGCCGCAGGCGAGCGTGGACCCGGCCGGCGCGCTGTGCTGCCGACAGGAGGACGTCCAAGCCCCTGGCGTCGCAGGAGCCGACTGTGGTCAGGTCGATGTCGATCACGGTGACACCGTCCAGCAGACACTGCTCCACTGCGGCCCGCAGCAGCGGCGTCGTGGCCGGCCCGATGTCGCCGGCAAGCGTGACGAGCGTCCGCTCTCCTCGGTTCCGCCGATGGATGTCCAGCCGGGAAAAGGTCATCACGTCTCCCCTCGGCGAGGTTGCGGACCTGCACGGGCGCTCAGCGCGATCCTTGCCGTGATGAGCTTGCGCTGAGTTGCTTCGACCGCGGCGTACATGGCCCCGACCCGTCTCCGCGCCGACCGCTGGGGCGGCCCGGATTCACTCGTCTCTCGCCGAGGACGACCCGGCGTGGTGGCCCGGAGTGCGTGATGCCCTCGGTACTTCAACCGTACGTCTGCCGCAACCGGAAGCGGCTGGGTCGAAGGGCGCGGCACGGTAGGGGCCGCGTCACTTGAAAGGCCGTTCTCCCACGTCAGAACGGTGGTGATGCTGCGGCTGCTGGTACGTGTGCACCTCACAGCCGAGGGCCGGCAGGGTAAGGGGGCACCACCTCGCCCCTGCCCTGTCGCGACAGGTGCCCGGATGCGCGCCGCTCTGGACACAACACTGGCCGCCGCGCAGTTCCCCTGGACACAGCACAACACTGCCGCCCGCGATCGAAGCCGGGCGGCAGAGCGGGCGGACGAATTGAATGCCAGCTCACTTCCGAACCCACACGCGACACGACCTCCACTCACCGGGTCTCCGAACCCATTCGAGCGAAACGTCGCACGCCAGGAGGATCGGTCCCTACGTGAAAGCCAACGCTCATGGAGCAGATGACCCACCTGTTACCGAAACCGTCCCGCGAAGGGGGACGTGGCAGGGGCGAGCATGTAGCGGAGGAAAGCGGCGAGGTCGGCGAACGCTGAACGCGGTCACTCATCTCACCGTGGGGGCGAGACGCTATCCCAGAAGAGGCGCTCGGTCAGTTCCAACCGTCCAGCGACACCTGAGGCCCGCCGGCCAGGTAGCGATGAAGGGCGCTGGCGGTGGTCTCCACGAACTCTTCGGGGATGGCACCGGTGTCGACCCAGCGGACTTGGGCGTGCTTGCGCGGTTCGCGGTTCTCCGGCTCGCCGGACCATTCATGGGCGACGAAGACGACCGTGAGGAAGCCGTTGGGGGCTTCCACGCCCCAGGCGCCGTGGATGACGTGGGCGACCTTGAGCGCTTCCGGCTTGACGGTCATACCGGTCTCCTCGTACAGCTCGCGGACGGCCGTCGCGGTGATCGGCTCGCCGGGCTCGCTCTTGCCGACCGGGAGATCCCACTTGCCCCTGCCGAATTTGGCCTGGTCGCTGCGCTGGAGGAGGACCACGCGGCTGGTGGCCTTGTCATGGACGATGACGGCGGCGACCAGCAGGGTCATGGATTCCAGGGTGGGCATGAGCGCTTTTGGCTGGTCATCGGCTGTCGGCTGAGCCACGGGGGTCCCTTCCCCGACCGGATCGGTGGGCATCTCGGCCGTACCTCTCGATCGGCTCCTCTACTTGAAGGCGAGCTCTCGGAAGTTGTTGCGGACATCGGTCAGCGGTGCGCGGTCGCGGGTGTAGTAGAGCTTGTTGGTCAGGAGCACCGCCCAGCGGTCCTTGGTGGGTGAGATCCACATGCCCGTGCCGGTGAAGCCGTAGTGGACCCAGACGTCCTCCTCGATGGTGGTGCCGGGAGCGGGGTGCCAGAACAGGCCGCGAGCGGGCTGGAGCTGCCCCGTCTCGATGGCCAGGGACCCGTTGATCCACTCGATGCCGAAACCAGCCCGGAGCTGTGACGCTGCGGGGGCGAGCATGTACTGGAGGAAGACGGCGAGGTCGTCGAGGACGGTGAAGGCGCCGGCGATGCCGCAGACGCCGCACAAGAGGCGGGCCGAGAAGTCGTGGGCGACTCCCTTGAGGTGGGTGTCGGTGTCCTGGTCTAGTTCGGTGGGCGCGCAGCGCGTCGCGAGGCTGGCGGGCAAGGGGCCGAAGCGGGTGGAGGTCATGCCCAGTGGGAGCCAGGTGCGGGTGGTGGCCAGTTGGTCCAAGGGCTGGCCGGAGAGGTGTTCGGCGAGATAGCCCAGGATGAGGGCGGCCCGGTCGGTGTACTCGACGGCTTCTCCGGGTGTCCGATGAAGTTGTTCTTGGAGGACGCCTCGGCGAATCTCGTAGGGGTCGGTGCCGTAGAGGTTCTTCAGCTGCGCCCGCAGTGGGACGCCGGCGGTGTGCGTCAGCAGCTGCCGGGCGGTGACGGATCCGAGCGGGTGCCCGGTGACCTCCTGCCAGAAGCTGCCGAGCGGCTGGTCGAGGTCGAGGGTGCCGTCCTCCCACAGGGCTCCGATGGAGGACCAGACGGCCAGGATCTTGGTGAGGCTGGCGGCGTCGAAGACGGTGTCGGTGCGCATCGGCACCCCCGGCTCGTCGGGGTCGAGGACCCCGGTGGTGCCCCGGGCGAGGGTGCCGGTGGCGTCGCCGAGGGCCCACACGGCGCCCGGGTACACCTTGTCGCGGACTCCCTCGTCGAGCAGGGCTTCGATGCGGTCGCGGTCGTACGTCATGGTCTCCCTCTTCGCCGGGGTGTCCCGCCGGTCAGCGTAGTGACGTTCGTGGAGCGGTTCGGGTAGTGACGTGTCGGGTCGTCTGGCGGTCGGTTCAGGTGAGCTGTCGGCCGAGGTCGGTCAGGGATCGTGCGGTCGCCGAGAGGGGATAGCGTGCCGCGTTGGCATAGCCCGCCTGCCGGAGGGCAGTCATCAGCCCGGGTGTCCTTCTCAGCCGGTCGAGGTCGCGCGCGAGTGCGGCGGAGTGGGTGAAGTCGGTGGCCATGCCGGAAGCGGCGAGGGCTTGATTGAGGCCGGGGACGGGCTGGTAGAGGACGGGGAGCCCGCACGCTTGGGCTTCCAATGCGACGAGTCCCATGGCTTCCAGGGTGGTGGACGGCACGACTAATACGTCGTGTTCGGTGAAGGCTTTCCATAGCTGTGGGCGGCGGAGCCAGCCGAGGTAGCGGACCCGTACGCCGGCTCGCTGCAGCAGTGGGGCCAGTACGTGGAACTGGGCTTTGGGCGCTGCGACGCTCAGCTCGATACCGGGCACGGGAGCCAGGCTCTTGATCAGGGCCTCGGCACCCTTTTCGTTGGTCAGGCGTCCTGCGTACAGGAGCCGCAGGTGGCTGGCGGAGGTGCGTGCCGGCCGGGCGGGCGGGGCGGTAAGCAGGTGGTCGGGGATGCCCCAGGGGATGTGGGTGATCTTGCGGCGTTCGATCTGCGGGGCGAGCTTGAGGAGGCGGTCGGCCATTGCGGTGGTCGGGACCACGATGGCGTCGGCGGCCCTGGCTGTTTCGCGTAGCACCTGGAGCTGGTCTCGGTGGGTCTCGGCGAAGAGCAGGTCCGTGCCGTGGACGAGGGCGATCCGGGGATGCGAGGGCAGAGCCCGGATGAGGGCAGGAGTGGCGCCGAATGCGAGGTGCTGCAAGTGGAGGACGCCGATCTGTGTGGGATCGAGCGTGGCTGTAAGCGCTCTGCGCAGGGTGGTGACGTAGCGGCTGAAGGCTGCTCCTTCCAGGCATTTGCCTGCTGCGGGGAGCAGGTTGAGGCCGGCGGGTGGACGGGGAGCGTGACCAGGTGGTGCGAGCATGAAGGCGTGGGCCGGGATGAGGGGTTGCTCGCCGGTGTAGAGGTCGAGGAAGAGTTCGACGCTGCCGCCGGGGCTTCCGGCGGGGAGATCCAGGAAGGTGGCGGCCATCGGGCCGGTGGCCGAGCTGGCGTTCACCGCATTCCTCCGTCGATCTCCTCGTAGAGGCGCGAGATGTCGATGCCTTCCGTGGACGCGTACTTGGCCGGCTGCTGCTGGTAGCTGGCCGGGGCGCCGAAGGTGGTGAGGAAGACGAGCTTGCCGAAGGTCATGCCCGGATACACGCGCACCGGTCGGGTGGCGCGGATCTCCAGCGTCCAGCGGATCGCATGGCCCTGGTGTCCGAGCGGAGCCGACACGTGGACCCAGATGCCCAGGGAGCCGATGGTGCGGTCGCCGTTCAGCAGCTGCGCGTACGTCTCCGAACCGGTCCGTTCCAGGGTGATGCCGAGGTAGAGCAGGCCAGGGCGCAGCACCAGGCCGGCGTCGGGGATGGACTGCTCGGTGAAGGTGGTGGGCATTGCGGCGTCGAGGTCGCCGTCGCAGACGCGGATGGTGTTGCCGAGGCGCCAGTCGTAGGCGTTGGGGGAGACGCGGCTGGGCTGGTACGGGTCGATGGTGATCTCGCCGGCCTGGACGGCGGCGGCGATGGCAGGGCCGGTGAGGATCACGAGGCCACCGCCCGGAGTCGGGTGAGGTCTCGCCAGTAGGCGGAGGGCTGCGGGCCTGTGGCGGCCTGGTACTTGCCGCGGTAGAGGTCGATGGCGCCGGTGGAGAGGAAGAACATGATCTGCCCGATTTTCATGCTGGCGTACACGCGCAGCGGTCGGATCGGGGTGAGCATGAGTGTCCACTGGCCGTGGAAGCCGATGTCGCCGATGGGGGCGGTGATCTCGACGAACAGGCCGAGGCGGCCGACGGAGGAGCGGCCGAACAGCAGCGGGACGAAGGTGTCGGAGCCGACCTCTTCGAGGGTGTGGCCGAGGTAGAGCTCGCCTGGCTGGAGGACGTGCCCGTCCGGGCCGATGGTGGTTTCGCGGGTGGGGTTGGGCCGGTGGGCGTCCAGGACCGTGCTCGTGTACGTGATCAAGGTGGGGCCCAGACGCACGTTGTAGCTGTTGGGGTTGACCTGGTCGGCGGCGAAGGGGTTGATGCGGAGGCGGCCGTCGTGAGCGGCTGCGGTGATCTCCGGGCCAGTGAGGATCATTAACTGCCTCCTTCCGCGGTGTCGGGGGCGGTGAGGACGTGCTGGACAGCCTGGTCCAGACGCAGGCCGGCCTCGTGCGTGCGCTCGCCGAGGTAGTTGTCGGCGAGGTAGTCGGTGGTCAGCACGGTGGTGACGGCATCCGGCAAGGGATCGGGGGCGGTGACGAGCGGGCCGGTCTGGGTGGTCAGATGTGACAGCCAGCCGGGGAGGTCGCTGCGTGCCTGCTCAGGTACGTGGGCGTGCACCAGCTGGTTGGCGAACGGTTCGATGGAGAGCAGGTGGCCCTGGGTGAGGGTGTCGCCGAGTGGTACGGCGCGTAGTGCCGTCTCGTTGAGGATGACCGTGTCTGCCCCGAGTGCCGTACGCAGGCGGGCGGTGAGGTCCACGAGCAGGCTGCGCCGGTCGAGGGACTGGTGGCGGTAGGCCGGTCTGATCGGGCCGAGGACGCCGGCCAGCTGCTGCTTGACGTCCTCGATGCGTGAGTGCAGGCCCGCAAGCTCCGTGGGAACGACGCTCGGGGCCCGATCCGGGAAGGACGTGGTGCCCGCACCCCATCCCGTGCCCACGGGCGTGGCGATGGCATAGCCGCCGGCGAGTTCCCGACCCTTGACGACCAGGGTGTCGTCGACCCGGACCGGCCCGTACTGATCGCTGTGGCAGTGCCCGGCGAAGACCACATCGAGGAACGGACAGGCTGCCGCGAGTTTCCGGTCCTCGTCGAAGCCGGAGTGGCTGAGCAGGACCCAGCTGTCCACCTCGTGGTGGTGAGCGAGCATCAGCTCGCGTAGGGCCTGGACGGGATCAGTGACGCAGTGGCCGGCTCGCTGGGCGACCGGGATCGAGTGGAAGGCTTGTCGGCCGATCACAGCGGTTACGCCGATGCGACTTCCAGTGATGTCCGCGATGTACAAGCGGCGGAAGAGTGCGTCGCCGGTGTTGGCATCGACGGCGTTGGCACAGACAGTGTGCAGGTGGAGGTCGGGTTCGAAGTGGTGGGGCCAGCCGTGGTTGCCAGGGGCCAGCACGTCGTACAGCCCGAGCAGGATCTCGCGCTCGATCGTGCCGCGACCGAGGCGGTAGTACCCACTGCCTTCGAAGAAGTCGCCGCAGTCCACGATGAGCGAGGTCGGGCGCAGCGCGTGGAGGTGTGTCAGGAAGGGCGCGGCGTTGTCGAAGGCGGAGTGGACGTCGGTCGTGGCAATGACCCGGCGGAGGTTCCGGCCGTCGGTGGTCATGGGGTGACCTCGCAGATGTCGGCGCCCAGGGTGCGCAGCTTGCCGGACAGGTCGGCGTGGCCGCGGCGCAGCTGGTCGAGGCCGCCGATGGTGGTGACGCCTCGGGCCGTGAGGCCGACGACCATGAGGGCGGACCCGGTGCGGATGTCGGTGGCTTCGACGCCCGCGCCCGTCAGCTGCTGGGGCCCGGTCAGGCGGCATTCGGTGGGGGAGATCTCCTCGATCCGGGCGCCTAGGCGGGTCAGCTGCGGCAGCAGGTTGCCGTGGCGGCCGGGATTGATGGCGTCGGCGAACAGATGCGTGCCGGGCAGTCCGAGGGCGAGTGCCATGAGCGGTGGTTCGAAGTCGGCGTCGAGGCCCGCAGGGCTCAGAGAGGCGATGGCCCGCAGGGGACGACCAGTGGGGGGTGTCTCATACGCGCGGACAGTAAGGCCACCCGGCTCCGCGTCTGCGGGGATGCCGAGCTGATGAAGGGCAGCCACGAACGGGCCTACGTCCTTGCCCTGCACGCCGTCGATACGGGCAGTACCGCGCGTCGCGGCGATCGCGCAGGCCAGCGTGGCTGCCTCGATCTTGTCTCCGGGCACGGTCCAGGCAGCGGGGGCAGTCGGCGGCGAGGAGGGCGGCGAGAGAGTCAGTACATGCTCGTTGGCGCGCGTCTCCCAGCCCACCGAACTCAGGGCGTCGAGCACGCTCAGGACTTCGGGCGAGAGGTTGGGTTGGCCCAGCCGTAAGGGCCGGCCGGTTGTGAGGGCGCGCAGTGTCGCGGCCACGGTCGCACCGCGAGAGCGGAAGGGCAGTGCGATGGAGACGGTGCCCGTGTGAGAGCTGAGGGCTTCGATGCCGTACCCGGAGCTGTCCTGCCGGCTCCGGTCGCCGAACGCCTCGTACACCTTGAAGTGCAGCTCCATCCCGCGCGCACCGATCCGGCAGCCACCCGGCCAAGGCAGCCGCGCCTGGCCGTAACGCGCGAGCAGGGCGGGGACGAGGTAGTACGAGGCGCGGATGTGGGCTGCCTGCGCCAGATCGGGCAGTCGTTGAGATGCCTCCGTCGGCAGGATCACGTAAGTGGTTGGTTCGCCGACGGGCTGCGTGACATGCCAACCCGCCTGGTGCAGCAGAGTGAGCATGATCTGGACGTCCGTGCTGTCCGGGACGTTGCTCAATCGGCCCGGGCGACCGAGGGCCGCCGCGGCGGCCAGGAGCGGCAGAGCGGCGTTCTTGGAGCCGTCGACGCTCACGGTGCCGGCGAGCGGCGGCCCGGGGCGTACGGCGATCACCTCGGCGGCCACGCCGGGGGCGTGGGTGGTCGTCATCATCAACTCCTCTGGAGGGGCGGGAAACAGGCGACTTCCTGGCTGGGTTTGCTGGTCAGGTCGATTTCGGCCCAGCAGCGCTTGCCGTTCTTCGTCGGTTCGGCGTGGTACCGGTCGGCGAGAGCGGCGACGAGGAACAGACCCCGGCCGCCCTCGCTGTCCGCGTCGGGCAGAGCTGGCTGGGGTAGGACCGGGCTCGTGTCGCAGACCTCGATCCGCAGGACGGCCTCGTCGAGACAGACCGCGAGCGAGACGGATCCGGTGCCGGCGTACTGGACCGCGTTGGTGACGAGCTCGCTGACCAGCAGTTCGGCTGTGTGCACCACCTCGGCGCCCAGTCCCGAGCCCCAGCCCGCTATCGCGTCCACGGCCTGGTGCCGGGCCTGGCTTGCTGCGGCGGGCATCGCGGGTAGGGAAAGAGCGAGCTGGTGCGCTTCCATGAGCGGCCTCCCGGTGTAGGTGGGGCCACACCAAGCAACCAGTCCGTCGCCGCGAGTGGTGAGCCCTGACGCGGGCGATGCATGACTTATGCAGGGGCTGCATCACGGCCAACTACGGCTGATCTATGCTCGATTGAGCAGGCAGGATCAGCGACGGCGGAAGGAGCCGTGGCAGATGGCCGACGCGCATGGGGAAGCGAGACGGATCGGAGACCGGATCCGTCGGGCACGGGTGTTACAGCGGCGTTCACAGCACGGCGTGGCCGCAGCGCTTGGGTATCACCAGTCCAAGGTGAGCCGTCTGGAGAGCGGTCGCGGCACGGAGGACATCCGCGTATTACGCGCCATCGCGCAGGAACTGAACATCCCGCCTCATGAGTTGGGCCTCGCCCCGTCTCAGGACGTCTCCGCCGCCGATCGAGAAGCTGACGACATGCACCGCCGCACCTTCCTCGCCGCGAGCATCGCAGCGCTCGCGGCCCCGGCCGGCTCTTCGGCCTCGCACACCGCCCTCGTCCAGGCCCTCCTGCCCGGTCCCGGCCCCGCGGGCACCGGTGGCCCCCAGGGCACGGCCGTCCTGTACGAACGCGTCGGATCAGCACTGAGGCTCTTCCACACCTGCCAATACACGGAGTTGGAGCGCACCCTCCCGAGCCTGATTGCCGACCTGCGACTGGCGGTCGGTGATGCGACGGACGGGGACACGGTGTCCCGGCTCCTGGCCACGGCGTACCAGACGACGACGAGCCTGCTGCTCAAGCAGCACGACCAGGGCAACGCATGGCTCGCCGTCGGCCGGGCGATGGCAGAAGCCGAACGCTCAGGCGACCCAGTCGTCCTCGCCTCCAGCGTCCGTGTCCAGGCCCACGTGCTGGTCCGTGAGAAGCACGCCACGGAGGCCGTCACCTTGGTCCGGCACACCGCCGACCAGCTCACCGGCTCCTACGACCGGCGTTCACCGAAGTACCTCGCCGCCGTGGGACTGCTGCTCCTGCGCGGTGTGACCGCGGCCAGCAGTCGTGGTGATCGCGCGGCCACGAAGGAATTCCTCACCGAGGCGAAAGAAGTCTCGCGGTACGTCACTCTCGACCGGCCCGACGCCTGGGCCACCTTCAGCCCGACCAACGTCGCCCTGCACGAGCTGAGCGCCCTGGTGGCCTTCGGCGACGCCGGCCTCGCCCTTCAGGCGGCCAGGCCCCTCATGCGCCGGCACATCCCGGTCCCCGAACGCCGGGCCGCACTATGGGTCGAAGCGGCTCGCGCCTACAGCCAGCAGGGACGCCTGGCCGACGGCTACCAAGCCCTGAGGATCGCCGAGACCTGCGCCGCCCAGGACATCCGCCGCCCCGACGTCCGCAACCTGGTCGCCGATATGGCCGCCCGCGACCGCCGACGTACCCTGCCGGAACTGCACCACTTCAGCCGCCAACTGGGAGTCCCCGCGTGACCGAACCGACTGCCCCGGACAAGAAGCCCTTCCTGTACGTCGTCGTGTGCGCGGCAGGCGTGGCCCGTGACGTCGGCAAGCTGATCACGGCCGCCCAGGAGGCGAACTGGGATGTCGGCGTCATCGCCACACCGCAGGGATTTGGCTTCATCGACGCTACGGCGATCGAGGCACAGACCGGCTACCCGATCCGCTCCGCCTGGCGTTCACCGGGAGACCCGCGCCCACTGCCCCCGGCGGACGCGATCGCCGTGGCTCCCGCCACCTTCAACACGATCAACAAGTGGGCCGCCGGGATCTCCGACACCCTCGCCCTGGGCATCCTGTGCGAGGCGTACGGCATGGCCATCCCGACCGTGGCACTGCCCTACCTGAACTCCGCCCAGGCCGCCCACCCCGCCTACCAGCAGAGCCTGGACCGGCTACGGGGGATGGGTGTCCTGATCGGTTCCTGCGAACCGCACCGGCCGAGGGCCGGCGGCGCGGCGGACCGCTTCCGCTGGGAGGAAGCACTGGACTTGCTGGAGCCTCTGGTCAACACGGTGCGGTGACGCTGTTCCCTCGGTGTGGGAAACCTGAAGGGTGGACGCGACAGGTACCTCCGCGCCCGCTGACGGCATCACCGGTGTCGAGCAGGTGCCGCCAGGCCAGGCTGTGACGGGCTGGATGGAGTCTGGCCAGGCTGTGCCGGTCGGGCTGCAACCCTGGTGCGGGCTTGGGCAGCCCGTGCTCGGGCGCTGGGAGCCTGCCGGGCGGCGAGGCGTTGGACGCGCCAGGTGAGGGTCCTGGCGGTGGAGCGGGCGTCGTCGAGGGTGCGCTGACGTGCGGCGTGCTGGAGGAGTTGCTCGGGGTCGTGGCCGGCGTTCTCGGCTTCGGTGAGGACTGCGGCCAGGGCGGGCCAGGCAGGGTCGTCGAGGACCTGTTGGGCGTGGTCTGGCAGGATCACGAGGATCCACTGGGCGTGCCGTTCCATAGCGCGTGCCGGTGGTTGGCGCTGAGCCAGGGCGGCCAGCGGCCCGGCAGCAGCCTGTCGGTAGGCGGTCTGGAGATGGGCCAGGGTCTGGTGGGCGGCGGCGACCTGCTGGTTGTGCCGGCGGGCTTGGTGCCAGCGAGCTGTGGCGATGACGATGAGGACGGCGATGTCGAGGAACATCGCCAGCCCGGAGCCGTCGCTGGTGACCGGCGCGGTGCGCAGGGCTCGGACGGCACCCCGCAGGGCGCGGGCCTGGTCCTGCTGGGCGCGGATGCGGGAGCGGGTGGCGCGCTCGAAGGCGACGGCGGCCTGCTGCAGATGTGGCCGCAGGTGGCTGGGGGCGAGCAGCGGCAGGACGTCGATGGCTTCGCCGAGCGCAGCGATGTGGGCCTGGGCGGCTTCGTCGTCGCCGTGGTCGAGGTGGTGGAGGATGCGCTCGGCTGCTGCCGTGGCCTGGTGCCACGGGTTGGGCCTGCGTCGGCTGCCCGGCTCCGCTGCGGGCGGGGCATCGATGGCGGTGAGGAGTTCGCGGATCTTGGGGAAGGACAGGTCGGGGGCGAGTTTGGCGCCGGAGAACCAGATCGGCTCGCCGGCGGCGTTGGTGTCGCCTTCCACGGCGACCTTGTACCCGCGCACGTCACCGGAGGGAAAGTGCTGCACGTCCACAAGGACGCCCTCGACGCCGTCGAGCAGAAGGAGGAACTCCTCCGGGCTGGTGGCGATGGACACTAGCTGGCGGACGGTGGTGCGCAGGCGTTCGCGGGAGGTCTGGGTCTTGCCGACGCGGCGGGCCTTCTCCGTCTCGGCGCGGGTGGGGCGCTTGGCGGCGGTGCGGTCGCCGCGCACGACCTGCTTGAGGCCGTATTCCTTCTCGATGGCGGCGAGTTCCTTGTCGGCGGTCAGGTAGTCGTTCCAGTGGCGGGCGGTGCGCAGGTCGCCACGGACCTTGGTGGCGGCGATGTGGATGTGGTCGTCGGCGTGGCGGACGGCGACCCACCGGCACCCGTCCGGATCGCCTTGTGGCGCGATGCCAGTGGCCGCCACAACGCGGCGCGCGATGTCCGCCCACTCGGCGTCGGTGAGGTGCCGGTCGCCGGGGGCGGCACGTACCGAGCAGTGCCACACGTGCCGCTCGGGCGCCCGGCCCAGTCGGCGGGCTTGCTTAACCCGCAGGTCGAGGTCGGCCACGAGCCGCTTCTTTGTGGCGTCGAAGCCGTCGGCGCGGCCGGGATCGGGAGCGAAGCCGTCCCAGGAAGCGACCAGGTGCGGGTCGGTGTGGTCCTTGGCCTTCTTCGTGTCGAACAGATACCGGATCAGGCCGGCGGTGCTCTTGCCGCTGCCGATCTTGGCGATCACCAGGCCGCCTTCACGGAGACGGCGTGGTTCATGGTCTGCGCGATGTCGCTGATGGCGCCGCGGACGGCGACCAGGGTGCGTTCGGTCTGGGCGAGGACGGTGGCGTCCACAGGGTGTGGATCGCCTCCGGCGTTGAGGCGGTGCGCGATCTGGTTGACGTTGTTGCCGATGCGCGCGACTTCGGCCCGTAGGGCGTCGAGCTTGTCGAGGCAGTCATCGAGCTGGGTGCGCTGCCCGGCCAGGCCCACGGCGAGATCACCGTCGAGGTAGGCCGTGATCACGGCGCCGACGAGGTGGGCGCCGGCGATGCCCATCTTGCGGGCACGGGTAAGGATCCGGGCCTTCTCATCGCTGCTGTAGCGGACATCGACACGTTGCTTGCGCTGGACGCTCTCGCGGGTACGGCGGCGAGCGATGCGACGCAGGGTGACTTCGTCGGCGGGGGCGGCGGGCGACTGTTCGGCTGCGTCGCCGGGCGTTACCTCCTCGGGCACCCCCTGGTGCCCGAGGTCCTCCGCCACCCCCGGGGCGGAGGTGCCTGCGTTGGACCGGCCCTTGGACGGTCCAACGCCATACCTTGCTGCGCTGGTGGCGATGGTCATCATCTGCGTCCGGTCGGTGGCGAGTTCGGGGTGCTGGTCGTGCATTGAGGGGTTCTCCGTGCGGTGTTGGGGGGCGAGGCCGTGTCGCCTAGTGGGCCGCTCGTCCCCGCTCCGGGCTGTGCGGGAACGAGCGGAGGGGGTCGATCGGGGTGGGGCGGCGGCCCTCAGCGCGTGCCGACGGGGGCCGTGTCGGGCTCGGCCTGTCGCTGGCGGGCAGCCCGGTCGAGTTCGGCCTGTACTCGGTCCTTGAGCTGAGTGAGACGGTCCTTGCCGATGCGGTACTCAGCGGCTCGGATGGCCGCCTCGATGTTGCGGCGTGAGGCACGGTCCCCGCGTCCCAGCGGTGCGGTGCGGGCGATGGCGAGGAGTTCGTCGAAGGTGACATCCCGTTCGTGGCCCTCGTCTTTGGAGAGCGGCTTCGGGGCCCGCGGCACGTTGGCGGCTGCCTCCGCCAGGTCTGGGCGCTCGGCCACGTCACGCGAGCTCTGTGCCTCCTTCGGCAGGAAGTCATCGTCTTGCGAACGGGCAGGCCGCATGGCGCTGTGCGTGCCGTTGTGGCTGTGGCCAGAGGAGTTGTGGCCCGGTGTGGCGGCGGCCTCTTCGCGCAGACTCGTGGGGTGGCGGCGGATGACGAGGTCGAGGTGGACCGCGCCGGCCAGGGCGAGCGGAGCTATCGCGGACAGGGCGCCGACGGTGACATCGTCCAGATGGAGCCCGGCGGTGTGTGCCTGCTGGTTGAGGCGGACGGCGTGCAGAGCGTTCGCCCAGATGCTCGTGACGGTGGCGAGACCGACCAGTGCCCAGACGTACAGGCGAGAACGCCAGGGCGCGGTACGGAGGATGAGCAGGGCGGCGACGCCGATGGCGATGAACCCGTCGATCACGAGGGGGAAGGCGTAGGTGAGGACTCCGCGGATGTGGATGGCGACGGCCATCTGCCGCAGGGCGTCGTAGGAGAGGGCGAAGCCAATCGTGCCGACCAGGGCGACCCCGAGGCGGATCGCTACGGTCACTGGCGGCACGGGGGCTTGGGCGGTGCGTGAGGGCAAGCGTGGTACTCCAGGGGGAGACGGGTGCCTAGGCGCGGTGCGGGGTTGCCAGTGGGGAGGGCGGCGGACTCGTCGCACCCGTCGCATGCCTGGTCAGGGCAGGTACGGGAGCCTGGCGTGATACGGGAGGACCCGTCACAGTTGCCGGACCCGTCACGGGGATGACCTGCGGTGCGACGTGTGCGACGGGTGTTTACGGGTGTACGGCCGACCCGTGACGTGTGGTCTCACCGCCGTCGGGTGGCTGCTCCTCGGGGCAGTAGCGGGCCCAGGCATCGGTGAACTGTGCGTGGGTGAATCCCCGGGCCTGCCGTCCGCCTTCGAAGCGGAGGACGGCTGCCTGGATACCGAAGTCCTTCAGCAGGATCCCCAGGTAGCGCGGGGTCAGACCGGTGTTGCGGTACTCCGCCCACGGCGCCTCCTGGTCCTTGAGTAGCTCTTCCAGCAGGTCCCGCGTGCGCACGGTGTCAGGATCGCCGTAGCACGCGAAGACGCGGCGGATGTCCTTCAGCAGGCGTGTCTTCACGTTGGACTCGTCGTCCTGGCCGACCTCGGCGGCACACATGGCCACGCACGCTTCGCGTGCTCGCTCCGGCCAGGAGTCGCCTGCCAGTTCGGCGACGACCACCAGCGGTTCCCAGGTGTCGGCCGCACGGTCCTGCACCGGCATCGGCGGCACCAGGTCGGCTGCGGTGTCCATCAGCGGGCGCAGCCAGGCAGTCAGCCGGTCACGTAGGGCGTGCAGGGCGGGTATGTCGCGGCGGGAGCGGAACTGTTCCACCCGCTCACCTGGCTTGCGCCGCTGCATTCGGATCACCACGGCCCGGTCCATGACCGTGTCCGGCAGGTCCCCGATGCCGGCGAGCGCGGCCATGGCGAAGGTGGGGAACGCCTGCGGCTTGTGCTCCGGCCCGGAGATCCGCAGGGCGGGCCGGTTGCGCTGGTGGCCGGTGTTGAGGAGGCCACGCAGCTCCTCGTTCTTTTCGGCGGCCTTGATGCTGCCGAAGATGGTGTCGGCCTCGTCCACCAGCAGGGTGGGCGGGTCCGCACCGATGGCGCGGAAGACCACCGCCGGGCTGGTGTTGACCGTGATCAGCGGCTCGCGCACAGTCTCGGTGAGCACGTCCAGCAGGCGGGACTTACCGCACCGCTTCGCAGGCCCGACCACGGCGAGGCGAGGTGCGTGCTGGAGGGCGGGCTGGATGTGCGTGGCCGCCACCCACAGCGTGACGGCGGTCAGCGCCTCACTGCTGGGCAGGATCACGTACCGCGCGATGGCTTCCTGCAGCTCGTCCAGTAGCTGTGCGCCTTCTCCGGGCTGCCCTGGCTCGTCGTCCTCCGAGGTCGAGGCTTTCGCGGTGGCGTCCTGGCCCAGGGCGGCGACGGGCGGCCAGGTGGGTATCGAGGATGCGGCGGAGGAGTCGGGGGACGTAGATTCGTCCATAGGCGTTCCTTCCCGGTGGGCCGGACGGGCAAGGCCCGGCCCACCGATTCGATCGTTCAAGGGCGATGGGGGCGGGGACTCTGTGGCTCTCGGCGGTGGCTCGCGGAGAGCCGCTTCGCTGTCCCGGCAGGGCGGCTTCAGGCCGTGAGGTCGTACGCGGACTGGGCGTTCACCCAGGCGTCCACCTCGGACCAGCGGTAGCGGAGGTGGCGGCCGACCTTGTGCACGTTGGGGCCGAGGCCCCGGTACTTCCACTGGTAGAGCGTTTTCACCGGCACCCCGAGATAGGCAGCGACTTCCGCCGGGGTGGCCAACGGGCCGCGCCGGGCAGCGTCGGCGGAGGAAGGGGCGTTCGCGCTGCGGAGAGAGGTATTCGGCACAGGGCTCCTTTTCGGTCTTGGACAGCGTGCCTGGACAACACAGCCACACCGCCAGCGAAGAAGTCCAGCGTTGGTTCTAAAACTCTCCACTAATTCCCTCGGCGTGGCTGGGAGGGGTAATAACCGTAGAGGTGGATCGGCCGTTGACCAAAAAGTTGGCGACTACCTCCTCATCCCTGATCGCCCGGGGGGCACCGACCGGGCCCGTCTCGTCGGTTGGTGCAGGCCGGAGCCTGTCTGGGCAGGTGATCAGGTGAGCTGAAGCAAGCGGTGAGCACATCATCGGTTACCGGCTCAAAACGCCCAAAGTTCACGCGTGACGGCAAGTTAGCACGGCGACTCCCGGAATTACTCGTCCGTGCCTCGTGAATGGGCGAGATAAACGCCACGCCGCCCCACGGTCACCCTGCAACGACTTCTGTAGAGTTTTAGAGCCAACTCTTGCCATAAAGGTCGGCTGCAAGTTACAGCTACCTGTCATGGCAACTCGACCCGTTGAAATAGGCCCCGCCGGCCTCCACGCCGCCCGCGCCATAGAGCGAATACGCATCGCGCGCGGCCTGACCCAGCACCAGCTGGCTGCCCGATGCACCGCGCTGGGCCGCCCGATGTGTAACACAGCCCTCAGCCGCACCGAGCGCGCCCACCGCCGCTGTGACGTCGACGACCTCGTCGCGATCGCCGCCGCCCTCGGCGTCTCGCACGCAGTCCTGCTGCCTCTGGAGACCTCTCCGCTCCGGACCTGGGAGCGCATTCAGGGGGTCCTTCTTGGCTGACGTGTACGACCGCTGGCACAAGTCCCACCCCAAGCCCACCGAGGCCGAGTGCGGTGAACACAAGAGCCGTACGCGGCAGATGGTCCCCACCGCCGATCATGGCGTCGGCAAGCGGTGGCAGGTCCGCTACCGCGATCTGGACGGCCGCCAGCGCAAGGAAAACTTCGACACCAAGGCTGAGGCGGACAACCGGGCCGCTGAGGTCGACGTCGAGATCCGGCGCGGTTCCTACGTCGTGCCAGCCGAGACGAAGCAGACGCTCGGCGCCTACGCACAGAAGTGGTTGGACGCGAACTCCGTCGGTCCGACGACAGCCCTCCGCTACGAGGCAACGGTCCGCAACCACATCGTCGAGCACCTCGGGCGACGCGAGCTTCGTTCCCTCAACCAGCCCTCGGTCATCCAGGGCTGGATCCGCACCCTCCAGGACGCCCGCCTGGAGGTGTCGACGATCGAGGGCATCTTCGACATCCTCTCCAGCATCCTCGGCGCGGCCGTGGAGGATGGGCTCCTGCCGAAGAACCCCTGCAAGGCGAAGTCGGTCAAGCTGCCGACCGCGACCAAGAAGAAGATCATCCCTTGGCCGCTGGAGCGCGTCCGGGCAGTCCTCGCCGGCCTGCCCAAGCGCTTCCAGGCCGGCGGCAAGCTCGCCTTTGGCTGCGGCCTGCGTCAGGGCGAGGTCTTCGGCTTTGCCGTCGAGGACATCGACTTCAAGACCGGCTGGATCCACGTCAACCGCCAGGTACGGCTCGTCGGCACGAAGCCCGTCTTCGCCCTGCCCAAGGGGAACAAGATCCGATCTGTGCCTCTACCGGCCCAGCTTGCTGCCGCCCTCAAGGCCCACACGAAGGAGTTCCCGCCGGTCGAGGTCACCCTGCCGTGGGCCAAGCCGGACGGCGAGCCGAAGACCTTCCGTCTCCTCTTCGTCGACCAGAAGGGGCGGGCCTACAACCGCAGCGTCTTCAACATGGGCGACTGGAAGCGCGCTCTGGCTGCCGCCGGCGTGATCCCTCCCCGCGAGCGCGGCGCGAGGTACCTCCAGGCGGCCCCCGAAGACGGGATGCACGCCCTCCGGCACGCCTACGCCTCCGTGCTCCTGGACGCGGGTGAGAGCATAAAGGCGCTCTCCGAGTACCTCGGCCACTCGGACCCGGGCTTCACGCTCCGGACGTACACGCACTTGCTGCCGTCCAGCGAGACCCGCACCCGCAAGGCGATCGACGACGCCTTCACGGAAACGGAAGCCGAGGCGGAAAACGACGGCGACCCACCCGCAGCCCAGGGCACATCAGCACCCCCAGCAAAACCAATGTGCCCTCAATGTGCCCTGGCCGCCTGACGGCCCTCCCCGGCACCAAAAAGGGCGAGGCCCGAAGACCCCGCCCAACCCGCAAGAAACCCCAGCTCAGAGCCGATCAGGGCCAAACCAGGCAATAAGGCTGATGCCCCGCCTCATGCAACCGATGCGAGAAGTCCTGCCATTCGTGCAGCAGTTGATACACGTTGAACGCGTCCCGGGGGCCGCCGCGGTCCGGGACCGTGGACCAGATGAACGCCGCCGCGCCCACCGCCTCCTCGCCGATGCCGCGCAGGGGGTCCACGACCGTCATCGGGAGTTTGACCACGGCGTAGTCGGGGTGCAGGACCACCAGTTCCAGCGGCGGGACCTTGTGCAGCGGGACGCCCTCGATGCCCGTGAGGACCATCGCCGCCATCGTCTCCGGCTTGATCTTGGTGAACATGCCGCCCATGCCCAGCTCGTCGCCGCCCAGTTCCTCGGGCCGCATCGAGATCGGGACGCGGGCTGCCGTGGCGCCGTCCGGCGCGCCGAAGTATTTGTACGTCACCCCCACCCGACCACCATTCCCGCTCCCTGCCCTGAGCCGGTCGACCGCGCGGCCTCTCCGCTCCATACGCGTCGCACGCTCGATTCGCTCAGGTTCAGCCGGTGACCCCTTCGAACCCTGCGTACCCTGCGCGCCTTGTGCACTCTGTGAACTCTGCGAACCCTGGGAAACCGGTTGATCCGCCGGGTGTTGGGGAACCTGGGAACCGCGCGAACCCTGCGGCTCCTGCGCCTCGTAAGGCCCCTGCGCCCGATGTGTTTCGGTTGTCTCCTCCGCGTCGCGCCGGTGCCTTCCCCGCCGGGCACGCCGAGGACCCAGATCATCGGTCCCTTCGCCCAGTCCGCCACCGCGATGCATATCTCCACCCGACTGCTGTTCTAGGACGCGTGACCCCGCCGCGCAACCCGATCATCGTGTCAGTGACCTCCCCCACGGCCGCCTGCCGAAACGTGCGGTGAAACACCTGTCCACAGGATCTTCGTGGGCCTCTGACGCCATGGTATGTGAGCTAACCGTACGAAGCCCGTTCCCCCGTGGCAGGCGGGGCTTCGTCATGCCCCACAGGCGTCCGCAGTGGTGAGGCCCTGCCCTAGTCTGGAGGGGTCCGCCGTCCGCTTCGACGTAGAAACCGCAGGTCATGACTGCACTGCCCTATAGCTATGAAGCCCCAGTTTCGCAGACTCTTTTCGAGCGCGCGGCGGCCGTCACGCCCGGCGGCGTGAACTCTCCGGTGCGCGCCTTCCGCGCCGTGGGCGGTACGCCCCGGTTCATGGTGTCCGGCAGCGGTCCCTGTCTGACCGACGCCGATGGACGAGAATACGTCGATCTTGTGTGTTCGTGGGGGCCCATGATCCTCGGGCACTCCCACCCGGAGGTGATCGCCGCCGTCCAGGAGGCCGTCGCGCGCGGTACCTCCTTCGGTACTCCCGGTGAGGGCGAGGTCGCGCTCGCCGAGGAGATCGTCGCCCGGGTGGAGCCGGTCGAGCAGGTGCGGCTCGTCTCCAGCGGGACCGAGGCCACCATGTCGGCGATCCGGCTCGCCCGCGGGTTCACCCGGCGGTCGAAGGTGGTCAAGTTCGCCGGGTGCTACCACGGGCATGTCGACTCGCTGCTCGCCGCCGCCGGCAGTGGTGTCGCCACCTTCGCCCTCCCCGACACGCCGGGCGTCACCGGTGCCCAGGCGGGGGACACGATCGTGCTGCCGTACAACGACCTCGACGCCGTGCGCGCCGCCTTCGCCGCCCACCCCGGTGAGATCGCCTGTGTGATCACCGAGGCGTCGCCCGGGAACATGGGCGTGGTGCCGCCGCTGCCCGGGTTCAACCAGGGGCTCAGCGATCTCTGCCGCGAGAACGGCGCCCTGTACATCTCGGACGAGGTCATGACCGGCTTCCGTACCAGCCGCGCGGGCTGGTACGGCATCGACGGCGTCAAGCCCGACCTCATGACCTTCGGCAAGGTCATGGGCGGCGGCTTCCCCGCGGCCGCCTTCGGGGGGCGCGCCGACGTCATGGCGCACCTCGCCCCGGCCGGGCCGGTCTACCAGGCCGGCACTCTCTCCGGGAACCCGGTCGCCACCGCCGCCGGCCTCGCCCAGCTCCGGCTCCTCGACGACGCCGCGTACGAGAAGGTCGACGCGGTGTCGGCCGAGATCCGTACGCTCGTCACGGACGCGCTCACCAAGGAAGGCGTGGCGCACCGGCTGCAGAGCGCCTCCAACATGTTCTCCGTGTTCTTCACCGACCGGCCGGTGGTGAACTACGAGGACGCGAAGGCGCAGGAGTCCTTCCGCTTCACCGCCTTCTTCCATTCCCTTCTCTCGCAGGGCGTCTATCTGCCGCCCTCGTCGTTCGAGTCCTGGTTCGTCTCCACCGCCCACGACGAGCGGGCGATCCAGCGGATCGCCGACGCGCTTCCGGCGGCGGCCCGGGCAGCAGCGGAGGCCACGGCAGCATGAGTGACATCACCATCGTCCACCTGATGCGGCACGGCGAGGTCGCCAACCCGAGCGGGGTGCTGTACGGGCGGCTGCCCGGCTACCACCTCTCCGAACTCGGCCGGCAGATGGCCGAGCGGGTCGCCGAGCACCTCTCCTCCCGGGACGTCACCCATGTCGTCGCCTCCCCGCTGGAGCGGGCCCAGGAGACGGCCACCCCGATCGCCAAGGCGCACGGGCTCGACCTCGCCGTCGACGAGCGGCTCATCGAGGCCGAGAACGTGTTCCAGGGCAAGACCTTCGGGGTCGGCGACGGCGCGCTGCGGCGGCCGGAGAACTGGAAGCACCTGGTCAACCCGTTCAAGCCGTCGTGGGGCGAGCCCTACGTGGAGCAGGTGGTCCGGATGATGGCGGCGCTGGAAGCCGCCAAGGACGCCGCGCGCGGTCATGAGGCCGTGTGCGTCAGCCACCAGCTGCCGATCTGGATCGTGCGCAGCTTCGTGGAGAAGCGGCGGCTGTGGCACGATCCGCGCAAGCGGCAGTGCACGCTCGCCTCGCTGACCACGTTCACGTACCAGGGCGACAAGATCGTGTCCGTGGGGTACAGCGAGCCGGCCCGGGACCTGGTGCCGGCTCATCTGCTGGCGGGCGCCAAGCCGGTGAAGGGGGCGGGCAAGGCGTTCGGCGCCTGAGCGCGTGAGGGTCTGACGCGGTCGGGGCCCGCCGAGTACGTTGCGGTGTACGCCTTCGGCAAGGCGTACACCCGCGGCACGGCGGACGGCGCGCGGCGCGCGGCGCGCGGTTTGCGGCGTACGGCTTACGGTTTACGCCAAGGCGTACGCTTCGTTACAAGGCGTATTCAGTACTTTCATCCCCTGGGTTTTTCGCAAAATTCCCCCTACGCAGGCCGGTTGGGCGGAACTTTCCTCTCCGTCGCCCCATCTCATGGTGTGACCACTGAGCGGGTGCTAGGAGATGGGGACGGGATGCGGGACATCAGCCGACGGGGACTGATCGGGCTCGGGGCGGGCACCGCCGCCGCTATGGGACTGGCCGCGTGCGGCTCCCAGGGGCTGAACGACAGCCAGCCCGGCCGCGGTTCCGGCAAGGGGGGCTCCGATGCCTCCGGCGGCCCCACGGCCACGGCGCGTCCGCTGGGTGACGGCTCCACCGCCGACACCGGCAAGCAGCCGTACCAGCCGGGCAAGCCGGTGCCCCTGGAGCCCGGCGAGACCCCGCCGCAGTTCGTGGTCTTCTCCTGGGACGGCGCCGGCGAGGTCGGCAACGGTCTCTTCCCGCGCTTCCTGGACCTCGCCAAGGAGCACGGCGCGCACATGACCTTCTTCCTCTCCGGGCTCTATCTGCTGCCCGAGTCGAAGAAGCGCAAGTACCTTCCGCCGAACAACCTGCCCGGCGCCTCCGACATCGGCTACCTCAACGACACGCACGTCAGGGCCACGCTCGACAACGTGCGCCGTGCCTGGCTGGAGGGGCATGAGATAGGCACCCACTTCAACGGGCACTTCTGCGGTGAGGGCCACGGCTCGGTGAAGTGGTGGACGCCCAAGCAGTGGGACAGCGAGATCCAGCAGGCCAAGGCCTTCGTCAAGGAGTGGAAGACCAACACGGGCTGGCACGACCTGCCGCCCCTGCCCTTCGACTACGACAAGGAACTCGTCGGCGGCCGGACGCCCTGTCTGCTCGGCCAGGACAACCTGCTGCCCACCGCCCGCAAACTCGGCTGGCGCTATGACGCCTCCTCGCCCGGCGGCCTCCAGGTGTGGCCGACGAAGCTGAACGGGATCTGGAATCTGCCGCTCCAGGAAGTTCCCTTCCCGGGGCGCAAGTTCCAGGTGCTGTCGATGGACTACAACATGATGTTCAACCAGTCGCAGAACTCGACCAAGGCACCCGCCTACAACTACCCCGCCTGGCGTCAGCAGTCCGCGGGTGCCTATATAGCCGGGTTCCAGCGGGCATATGAGACAAACCGGGCGCCGTTCTTCATAGGCAACCATTTCGAGCACTGGAACGGCGGCATCTACATGGATTCCGTCGAGGAGGCCTTCAAGCACATCGCGCGCGAGAAGGAGAAGGGCGCCGATGTGCGCCTGGTCTCTTTCCGGCAGTTCGTCGACTGGATCGACGTCCAGAAGCCCGAGGTGCTCGCCAAGCTGCGCACGCTCGAAGTCGGCCAGCGGCCGGTCGGCGGCTGGAAGGAGTTCCTCTCCGGCACCGGCACCGGCACCAGCACCAGCACCAGCACCGGCACCGGCACCGTCGCCGGCACGTCGAGCGCCCCCTCAAAGGCCGCCTGAAATGCGGTTTTCCACCCGCAAGGGGGGTGCGCAAGATCCCCGGAACGGACATGCGAAACTTTTCACATGAGTGCCGCCCGCCGCACCCCCCAGCGCCTGAACCGCACCCGTAGCCGCAGTCGCCGCCGCGCGGCCCTGGCCACCGCCGGGGCCGCCGTCGCGGCGCTTGCGCTGTCCGCCTGCGGTTCCGGCGGCACCTCCGGGGGTTCCGGCCAGACCAACTTCATCACGGGCAAGGACGGCATCGCGACCGTCAAGAAGGGCGACCGGGCCGCCGCCCCCGATCTGTCCGGCACGACGATCGACGGCCAGAAGCTCGACGTCGCGTCCTACAAGGGCAAGGTCGTCGTCATCAACGTCTGGGGCTCCTGGTGCCCGCCGTGCCGCGCGGAGGCGACGAACTTCGTCAAGGTCGCGCAGGACACCGCGGACAAGGGCGTCCAGTTCGTCGGCATCAACACCCGCGACACCAGCACCGAGCCGGCCCGCGCCTTCGAGAAGCAGTACGGGGTCACGTATCCGAGCCTGTACGACCCGACCGGCCGGCTGATGCTCCGGTTCAAGAAGGGCACCCTGAACCCGCAGGCGATCCCCTCCACGCTGGTCCTCGACCGCGACGGGAGGATCGCCGCGCGAACGCTGCAGCCCCTCACCGAGGAGAAGTTGCGCGGGATGCTCGACCCGGTCGTCGCGGAGAAGTGACGTGAGCGGAGTGTCCCTGCTCGCCGCGGCCGGCGACCCGAACCAGACGGTCCTCAACGGGGCACTGCTGGTCGCCCTTCCGGTCGCCCTCCTCGGCGGTCTCGTCTCCTTCTTCTCGCCGTGCGTGCTGCCGCTCGTGCCCGGCTACCTCTCCTACGTCACCGGGGTCGCCGGCACCGACCTCGCCGAGGCCAGGCGGGGCCGGATGGCCTCGGGCGCCGGGCTGTTCGTGCTCGGCTTCACCGTCGTGTTCGTGTCCGGCGGGGCGCTGTTCGGGTACTTCGGGCAGACGCTGCAGGAGTACAACGGCACCCTCACCAAGGTGCTCGGCGCGCTCATGATCCTGCTGGGCGTCTTCTTCATGGGCCTGATGCCCTGGCTCACCCAGCGAGAGTTCCGCTTCCACCGGCGCCCCGCCGGCGGACTGGTGGGCGCGCCCCTCCTCGGCGCGCTCTTCGGTATCGGCTGGACCCCGTGCATCGGCCCCACCCTCGCCTCCGTGCAGGCGCTCTCCTTCAGCCAGGCGAGCGCCGGACGCGGGGCGCTGCTGACCGTCGCGTACTGCCTCGGCCTCGGCATCCCCTTCGTGCTCGCCGCGGTCGCCTTCCGCAAGGCGCTCGGCGCGTTCGGCTGGGTCAAGCGCCACTATGTCTGGGTGATGCGCATCGGCGGCTCGATGATGATCGTGACCGGCCTGCTGCTGCTGACCGGCGTCTGGGACGGGATCGTGCAGCAGATGCAGAGCTGGTCCGGCGGCTTCACGGTGGGGGTCTGATCCATGAGCGACACACGGAGCACCGACGTGCACAGCGAGACGACGGACACCACCCCCCACGGCGATCTCGGTGAGGCCGGTTCGCGCCTGTCCACCGCCCCCGCCGAGGTCGTCATGCCCGGCTCCTTCGGCGGCTCCCGGGCGCCCGGCGCCTGGGGCTGGATCACCTGGACCGCGCGCGAGGCCACCGGCTGGGCCCGCTGGTTCTGGCGGCAGCTGACCTCCATGCGGGTCGCGCTGATCCTGCTCTTCCTGCTCTCGCTCGGTGCGATCCCCGGCTCCCTGATCCCGCAGACCGGCACCGACGCGCTGAAGGTGCAGGACTTCCAGGACACCCACAAGACGCTGGGCCCGATCTACGACAAGCTCGGGCTGTTCCACGTGTACAGCTCGGTGTGGTTCTCGGCGATCTACATCCTGCTGTTCGTGTCGCTCATCGGCTGCATCGTCCCGCGCACCTGGCAGTTCGTCGGCCAGCTCAGGGGCCGCCCGCCGGCCGCGCCCAAGCGGCTGACCCGGCTGCCCGCGTACGCGACCTGGCGCACCGACGCCGACCCCGAGCTGGTCCGCGAGGTCGCGCTCAAGGTGCTCAGGCAGCGCCGCTTCCGGGCGCACTCCCCCAAGCTCTCGGCTTCGCTCGAGCAGGGAGGGACCCCCATCGGGGACGCGGTCGCGGCCGAGAAGGGCTATCTGCGGGAGGCCGGCAACCTGGCCTTCCACATCGCCCTGATCGTGATGCTGATCGCCTTCGCCTGGGGCCAGCTCTTCAAGTCCGAGGGCAACAAGCTGATCGTCGAGGGCGACGGTTTCTCCAACACCCTCACCCAGTACGACGACTTCAAGTCCGGCAACCTCTTCACCGACGACGACCTGGTGCCGTTCAGCTTCCGACTGAACAAGTTCACGGGCACGTACGAGCGCACCGGCCCCAACAAGGGCACCCCGCGCACGTACCAGGCGAACATCACCTACAACGTGGGCGCCTACGGCAAGGACCGGCAGACCGCCGTCAAGGTCAACGAGCCGCTGAACATCGGCGACGCGAAGGTCTACCTCGTCAGCCACGGGTACGCGCCCGTCGTGACCGTCCGCGACGGCAAGGGCGACGTCGTCTTCCGCGGCGCCGTGCCGCTGCTGCCGATCGACTCCAACGTCACCTCCCAGGGCGCCGTCAAGGTCTACGACGGCTACCGCAACGCCCAGGGGCAGCCCGACCAGCTCGGCTTCGCCGCCTTCTTCGTGCCGACCTTCGCCGGCGCCGGCAAGGGCACGATGTTCTCCCAGTTCCCGGCGCTGGACTTCCCGGTGCTCGCGGTGTCCGCGTACCACGGCGACCTGGGCGTCAACTCGGGCATCCCGCAGAACGTGTACCAGCTCGACACGAAGAACCTGAAGCCGTTCAAGGACGCCAAGGGCAACCTCGTCAAGGCCCGTCTGCTGCCCGGCGAGACCATGCGGCTGCCCGGCGGCAACGGCTCGATCACCTTCGACAAACAGGTCAAGGAGTGGGCCGGCTTCCAGATCGTGCAGCAGCCGGCGACCGGCTGGGCGCTCGGCGGTTCCGTCACCGCGATCTTCGGTCTGGCCGGCTCCCTGTTCATCCAGCGCCGCCGCGTCTGGGTGCGGGCCACGGCCGGCCCCGACGGGGTCACCGTCGTGGAGATGGCGGGCCTCGGCCGCAGCGAGTCCGCGAAGCTGCCCGAGGAACTCGGCGACCTGGCCGCGCTCGTCCACGACCAGGCACCCACCAAGACCGACGAGATGGAAGACGCCGACCCCGATCAGGAGCCGGGCGCCGACACCCCCGTACCCGCCGCTGAAGGGGCTCAGAAGAAGTGACCCTAGCCACCGCCACCAACGAACACCTCGCGAACATCAGCAACACGCTGATCTACTCCGCGATGGCCGTCTACACCCTGGCCTTCTTCGCGTACATCGCCGAATGGCTCTTCGGCAGCCGCAGCAAGGTCGCCCGCACCGCCCACGCCCTCACCGCGGACGCCGCGCCGCAGGCCCAGGCGCCCGCCGTCACGGTCAGCAAGGCCGGGGGCACCGCGGTGCTGGAGCGCCCGAAGGTCGTGACCCGCGCCGCGGCCGGCGCCCGTGACGTGCCGGACGGTCCCGGCGCCCACGGCGGTGACGTCCAGGGCGACCTCTACGGCCGGATCGCCGTGGCCCTGACCGTGCTCGCCTTCCTCGTGGAGCTGGCCGGTGTCGTCGCCCGCGCGGCCTCCGTGGAGCGGGCGCCGTGGGGCAACATGTACGAGTTCAACATCACCTTCTCCACGGTCGCCGTCGGCGTGTACCTCGGGCTGCTCGCGCTGCGGAAGAACGTGCGCTGGCTCGGCCTGTTCCTCACCACCGCGGTCCTGCTCGACCTCGGTCTCGCCGTCACCGTCCTCTACACGGCCAGCGACCAGCTCGTCCCCGCGCTCCACTCGTACTGGCTGTACATCCACGTCTCCACCGCGATCTTCTGCGGCGCGGTCCTCTACGTCGGCGCGATCGCCACGCTGCTCTACCTCTTCAAGGACTCCTACGAGAACAAGCTCGCCGGCGGCGGCAAGCCCGGCGCCTTCGCCACCTCGGTCCTGGAGCGGCTGCCCGCCTCGGCGACCCTCGACAAGTTCGCCTACCGCGTGAACGCCGCCGTCTTCCCGCTGTGGACGTTCACGATCATCGCGGGCGCCATCTGGGCCGAGTCCGCCTGGGGCCGCTACTGGGGCTGGGACCCGAAGGAGACCTGGGCCTTCATCACCTGGGTCGCGTACGCCTGCTATCTGCACGCCCGCTCCACGGCCGGCTGGAAGGGCCGCAAGGCCGCGTACATCGCGCTCATCGCCTTCGGCTGCTGGCTGTTCAACTACTACGGCGTGAACATCTTCGTGGGCGGCAAGCACTCCTACGCGGGCGTGTAGGTCCCCCGCGGAGAAGGCCGGTTCCCTGCCGCGAAGGCCGGTTCCCGGTGACCTGAGTCACCGGAAACCGGCCTTTGTCGTACGGACAGGGGCACGGGCGTGAGCACGGTGCTCCCGCGGGCCGTGGCCGACCAGGCGGGGGAGCGGCCGTCACACGTGCGGAACCTGGGCCGCCGGGCCAGGCTGGTGTCATGACCAATCCCATCGAAGAGGGCATCGCCGAGCATCGGGGGGATCTGCACATACGCCACTACCTGCTGCGTCTGGCCCGGCCCGTGGAGGAGGTCTGGCCCGCCCTCGCCACCTCCGCGGGCCTGGGGGAGTGGCTGGCCGCCGCCGAGCCGTTCGAGCCACGGCTCGGCGGGGCGGTGGCGCTCCGGCTGCCGGAGGGCACGGCCCGGGGCCGGATCACGGCATGGGACGTGGAACGGGTCGCCGAGTACACCGTGGAGGGCCGCGGCCGTATCCGCTTCCACCTGGAGCCGGGCCGCCCGGCGGGCACCACCGTGCGCTTCACGCACGAGAGCGGGCAGGACGTCGACCCGGGCTGGCGGGAGCGCTTCGAGCGGCTGCTCGCCGTCGTGGAGGCCGACGTCCTCTGACGGGACGGGACTCACGCCGGCGGCAGGCACTCCTTGGCGGGCGGCTTGCCCTCCGGCCAGGCGAGCTTCACGAACCGCGATCCGCCCGACGGTGTCAGTTCCACGATCGCCACGGCCTTGTCGTAGGGGTTGCCGTGTCCGTCGAGGCAGATCCAGCCGCTGGCCCCGTTCACCCGGTGCGAGCCCTTGATGTACGCCCACTCGTTGACCACGTCGGCGAGCGGCGGTACGGCCTGCCCGGACGGTGTGGCCTCCCGCAGCCCCTGCACCGTGAGCCGTATACCGTCGTATCCGATGATCAGCTGTCCGTCCTCCAGGGCCGTCGGCCCGATCGGCCCGACGGGCTCGCTCCTGCTCAGGGCGAGCAGATCGTCCAGCGCCTTCGCGTCCGCGGTGCTGCCGCCCGTCGCCGGGGTGTCCGTCTTCCAGGCGTCAGGGTGGGCCAGCGAGGTGTAGCGGACGGCGAGATTCCGGTTGAGGGCGTCCCGGTTGAGCTTTCCGTCGCCGGTGAGATACGACCCCTCGTCCCCCGTGAGCACGGTGAGCCTGCGGTCCGTGCAGCCCCGGTTCCCCAACGCGTTGACGAACTGGCGCAGTTGGGTGTGGCGTCCGGCGAACAGGATCGTGTTCATGGACGCCGGGGTGTCGCACACGAGGGACGCGATCTGCCGGAACTGGTTCCCGGTCGTGCCGTCCTGCGTGCGGTCGGCGGGTGGAGTGAACGACTGCGCCTCGATCCGCGCCCCGGACAGCAGCCGCTGGAAGGAGTTCTGGAGCGTCCGGGTGTAGGGGTCGCCCGGCTTGTCGTACACCAGCAGCGCCCGCCCGCCCGACACCTTGGCGAACGCCGCGAGGGCACGGGCCTCGTCGGTGTTGGTGGGGGAGACCCGGGCCAGCCCCGGGTAGGGGTCCGTGCCGCCCTGTCCGTTGGCCAGGTCGTCGGCGGTGATCGAGGTGCCGACCACGGGGATGCCGAGCCGGGTCAGCGCCTGGACCGCCTTCTTGTTGGGGTCGGTGCTCTGCCCTATCCCGGCCACCGCTCGCAGGGTGTCCGGGCCTTTGGCCATCGCGTCCAGCCGGTCGACGACGGTCTGCCAGTACGCCCCGTCCGCACCGGGGTTGGCGAGGACGAGCCGGATCGACGGAGACTGGCCCGTGATGTCGTGGTTGGCCTGGTACTGGGCCAGATAGGCGCCCTGCAACTGGTGCTGGATGTCGTTGAGGCTGGCCGGGGCGGACGCCGTGAACGGCAGGAACAGCGCGACGGTCACATAGCTGCCGGGTTTGAGCCGGTGGTTCTCGCGGTCGATCGCCCGCACGGTGGCGGTGAACCGGGAACGCCCGAAGTCGTACGCCGTCGCCGACACCCCCACGCAGTCGTCGCTGTCCTGGGGACGGGACACCCCCGGCGCGCACGAACGGTCCTCCTTGGTCATCACGAGACCGGACCACACGGCGGCGGCCACGACCACCGCGGCCAGCAGCAGCGCCACATACCGGCGGAAGCGAATCTCCCAGACGTCCTCGCGCAGCCATCTCCACAGCCGTACCGCCATCACCGACCCCCGTCCTCGTACGAACCCGTCGTGCCCGTCGTCCCCGGACCGCAGGGCATGCCCCTGACGTCCGCCGCTCCCGTACCGCTCGCCGCTTCCGTACCACCGGCCACGTGAGCCACGCCCGTCACTCCTGCCCCTCGTCCTCGCCCGGGACGCGCAGGGGACGGCCGGCCAGCGCGTCCGCGGGCCAGTCGCGGGAGGCGCGCCACAGCAGGGTCGTGCCGCCGGGCCGCAGATTCGAGAGCTGCTCCAGCTCGAAACGCAGCCGCTCGGCCACCTCGGGGTCGGGCAGCACCAGCGGATCGGTCAGCTGCCACACCGCGTGCAGCAGCCGGCGCACGCGCAGATGCAGGGCGGCGTCCACGCCCTCCGGCGGCCGCAGTGCCCGGTCCGTACGGCCGAGCGCCACCGCGGCCCGGTGGTCGCGGCCGACGAAGTCGTGGCCCTCGGGGTCGTGCGCGTGGTAGTAGGGCGCGGACGCGATGAAGACCAGCGCGGACAGCCAGGCGCCGACCTCCGTGACCGGGAAGGTGTCCCGCAGCTCGTCCACCGCGAAGTCGGCCTTGCCGAGGGCGAGTTCGTGGTGCAGCCGGTAGCGGGCCGCGTCCGCGGTGTCCCGTTCGCCGTAGTGGTCGATGACCGCCCGGTGGACCGCCTGCCACTGCGTGTGGCCCGCGTCGAGGTGGTGCAGCCGCAGCAGGAGCAGCGCCCGCAGGAACGGGTCGCCGACGAACTGCCCGTCCGCCGTCGGCCACCCTTCCTCGGCGAGCCGCTCCTGCAGCCCGAGCACCCCGGCCGCGCCGAAGTCGTCCGGGAGCCGTTCCTCGGCGAGTGCCAGCGCCGAGTCCCGGTCGTGCGCGGCGGCGAGCACGGTCAGCTCGTCGAGCCGGCCGCCCGGCACCAGCCGGTCGAGCAGTTCCCGGTAGGCGGGGCGGCCGTCGTGGTCCGCGTGGAGGGCGACGTCCGCGGTGAGCAGCGCACCGAGGGACCGGGCTCCGTGGGGCAGGTTCTGCCGGGCCGACTCGGCGAGCAGGGTGATGCCGAGCGGGCTGCCGCCGGTCAGCCGGTGGGTGGCGTGCGGAAGCTGGGGCGGCATCTGCCGGCCCTGGCACGCGGCGCCCACGATGTGCAGGGTGTCGTCGGGCGTCAGCGGCGGGAGCGTCACGACCAGTGCGCGGGAGGACGGGGAGGCACCCGGCTCCCAGCCGGTGGTGCGGGCGACCTCGGGCAGCGCGCGGCGCCCGGCGTTCCGGAGGGCGGGGAGGGTGTACCCGCGCAGGGCCGAGAACAGGACGACCTGGTCGCGGATGCCGTCCGCACGGTCGCGCAGGACGGACTCCATGAGGCCGCGCCCGGCGGGCGCCTGCACGTTGTCGATCAGTACGACCGGGCGGCCCAGCCGGTGGGAGCGCTGCACCATCCCGGCGTACGCGTCGTCGAGGTCGGCCAGCAGGGCCCGCACGAGATAGCGCTCGGCGTGGGTGCGGGAGTCGCCGCCCGCCCGGAAGTGCCCCGAGAGCAGGATCAGCCCCAGCTTGGGGTTGCCGCCCGCGTTCGGGTAGTCCCGGTACCAGGTGGCGGCCCTCCGCAGCCGCCGGTGGGTCGGCGAGACCCCCTCGCTGAAGGACTCCAGGGTCGCCTCGATGATCGGCTCGACGACGGGCCCGGTGTTCGACATCGAGGCGATGAGCTTGGCGGCCACCTTGCCCACCCAGCGCCCCGCGAACCCGTCGAGGAAGGACCGGGCGTCGTTCAGCAGCAGGATCCGCTCGGCCTCCTGCCGGATGCGCGGCACGTCCCGGTCGCTCCAGCCGCCCGCCGCGACGGCGAGCAGCCCCGAGGCGAGCCGCGGGAAATTGATCCGTCCCGCGCCTTTCACCGGTTCGGCGAGCTGCTCGGCGATGGTCGTGAGGGCCTGGGCGAGGGGCGACCACGCCTCGCCGGGCCGTTCCGGGGGCGGCGCCGCGAACTGCGCCTCCTCGGCGTCGATCAGCGCGAGGGGCGTATGCCCCTGGTAGGCGGTGCGCGTCTCGGCGAGCACGGCGCTCTTGCCGAGCCCGCGCCCGCCCGCGAACACCACGAACGGCAGGTCGCCCTGATGTTCGTACGGTGAGGAGCGGAGCTGGTACGGACGCAGACCGACGAGCCGCGCAGCGAGGCCGGGCGGGTCGGTGTCGAACAGCGGCCCCCGGCCGTGCAGCGGTCTGTGCACCGCGTCTCCCCCCGGAGCGGTCCGATCCGATGTGCTGCTGTGAGGTCTACCAAGAGCAGTGTAAAAAGGGGGAGTTGGTTCGGACTAGGGCGCGTGGTGTCGTTTGGGTGACGAAAGTCGTCCGCTGTCGGCCGGAGATGATCGCCCCGCTTCAGCCGGCCGTCACGGGTGGCAGGTGACGTGCAGGCCGGCCCAGGAGTTGTTGGCGTACCCCCTGGGGTTCCAGACCGTCGCCGGCGATTCGGGCTCCACGGCTCCGGTGGAGTCCCAGGCGCGGGCGAGAAGCTCCGTCTCGCCCACGGGCAGCGTGAGCGTGGCGCGCCAGTGCTGCCACGTCCAGGGGTTCTCCGGTGGGTCCAGATCGGCGTGGGTCCAGCTTCTGCCGTTGTCGGGGGAGACGTCCACGCGGGTCACGGTGCGGTCGTCCCCGGCGAGGGCGAAGCCGGTGATCTCGGTCGGCCCGGCAGGGAGCCAGGCGTCCTTGCCGGGCTGGAGGATGGCGCAGTGGAGGGCGAGCGGGCCCAGCGTGATGCCGTCGCCCGGTCCGGCCGTGTGCGGATCGGCTTCCGGCGGCAGGATGCTGTATTCGGTCTGGAAGTAGTTGTCGGACGGTTCGGCCTGTGCGGTGATGCGCTGGAGCCATTTGACGCTGCGCGCGCCGATCCAGCCCGGGACGACCACGCGCAGCGGCGCGCCGTGCGCGGCGGGCAGTGTCTCGTCGTTCATCGCCCAGGCCAGCAGCACCTCGCCGGAGAGCGCCTTCGCCACCGGAAGGGAGCCGCCGAAGGGCCCCGGCGGGTCGGCCTGCTGCGATACGTCGGTGCCGGTGAAGGCGATATGGGCCGCCTCCTCCCGCAGTCCGGCCTCCGCCAGTACGTCCGCCAGGCTCACCCCGCTCCAGCACGCGGTGGAGGTGGCCGCCGGGCCCCAGGGGACCTGGCCCGGTATGTCGCGGAACTCCATGAGGTCGGCGCGGCGGTTGCCCGCGCACTGCAGTGTCGCCACCACTGTCCGCTCGGGGAAGCGGCGCCGCAGTTCGTCGATCGACCATTCACCTGTGCGGTCGACCAGGCCGTCCACCCGCAGCCGCCAGCGGGCCGCGTCGATGCGGGGGATCGGCCCGTGATTGCGGCTGTAGAAGGTGTCCAGGGGGGTGAGCTGCGCCACGAGGGCGCCGGGGGGTGGTTCGGCGTTGTACGGCTCGGTCTCATGCACCAGCATGTTGTCCCGTTTGTTCCATATGCCCATATGGAATCCGTTCCCCGAACCCTTCGGGGCGATACGTTCGCCGCCTCCTGAATCCGCCGGCCGCGCGGGGGTGGACCCGGCCGCTCAGTCCCTGGGGTCCTCGTCGCGGTCCCGGCGGCGCAGCTCCTCCTCGCGGCGGCGCAGATCGGCCTCCCAGTCCTTCAGCAGCGCTTCGTCCTTCTTGTTCTCTTCCTTCAGCGACCTGAGGAACTCGGGATTGTCGTCGGGCGCGACCCACTCCGTACGGTGGTTGCGGTGCCACTCGGAGGGCGTGGAGCCGTTCGCCGGGGCCCGGCGCACCTTGCCCGCGACGAGCCAGGCGATCGGGCCGACCAGCACCTCGCCGAAGAGCAGGATGATGATGACCCAGACCACCTTGGGCAGCCCCCGGATCTGCTCCTCCGGGGTGTTCAGGCAGTCGATGAAGGCGTATATCCACAGCGCCAGAACGAGCAGGTAGGGCAGATACCTGAACATGGTGGTGCGATCCCCCAGGAGACGGCGACGGGGCGTGGGACGGCCCCGGTGACGGGGTCAGGTTAGCCGGTACCGGATACTGGACCGCATGGCTTACGACGATCTTCGGTCCCTGCTCCGGGCGCTGGAGCGCGAGGGAGACCTCAAACGCATCAAAGCCGAGGTCGACCCCTATCTGGAGGTCGGGGAGATCGTCGACCGGGTGCAGAAGTCGGGCGGGCCCGCGCTGCTCTTCGAGAACGTGCGCGGGTCGCGCATGCCGCTGGCCATGAACGTGTTCGGCACCGACCGCCGCCTGCTGAAGGCGCTCGGACTGACGTCGTACGGCGAGATCTCCGACAAGATCGGCGGACTGCTCCGGCCCGAGCTGCCGCACGGGTTCGTCGGGATCCGCGAGGCCTTCGGGAAGCTCGGCGCGATGGCCCATGTGCCGCCGAGGAAGGTCAAGCCGGACAGCGCTGTGGTGCAGGAGGTCGTCCTGCACGGCGACGACGTCGACCTCGACGCCCTCCCCGCCCTGTTCACCTGGCCGAAGGACGGCGGGTCCTTCTTCAACCTCGGGCTCACCCACACCAAGGACCCGGAGACCGGGATCCGCAACCTCGGGCTGTACCGCCTCCAGCGCCACGACAAGCGCACGATCGGCATGCACTGGCAGATCCACAAGGACAGCCGCAACCACTACCAGGTGGCGGCCCGGCGCGGCGAGCGGCTGCCGGTCGCCATCGCCTTCGGATGTCCGCCCGCCGTGACGTACGCCTCGACCGCGCCGCTGCCGGGCGACATCGACGAGTACCTCTTCGCCGGGTTCATCGCGGGCCGGCGGATCGAGATGGTCGACTGCAAGACGGTCCCGCTCCAGGTTCCCGCCCACGCCGAGGTCGTCCTGGAGGGCTGGCTGGAGCCCGGCGAGATGCTCCCCGAGGGGCCGTTCGGCGACCACACCGGCTTCTACACCCCCCAGGAGCCCTTCCCGGCCCTGAGGATCGACTGCGTCACCATGCGCAAGCGCCCGCTGCTCCAGTCGATCGTGGTGGGCCGCCCCCCGACGGAGGACGGGCCGCTCGGCCGGGCCACCGAGCGCTTCTTCCTGCCGCTCCTCAAGATCATCGTGCCGGACATCGTGGACTACCACCTCCCCGAGGCCGGCGGCTTCCACAACTGCGCGATCGTGTCGATCGACAAGAAGTACCCCAAGCACGCCCAGAAGGTGATGCACGCCATCTGGGGCGCGCACATGATGTCGCTGACGAAGCTGATCGTGGTCGTCGACTCCGACTGCGACGTGCACGATCTGCACGAGGTCGCCTGGCGTGCCCTCGGCAACACGGACTACGCCCGTGACCTCACCGTCGTCGAGGGCCCCGTCGACCATCTCGACCACGCCTCCTACCAGCAGTTCTGGGGCGGCAAGGCGGGCATCGACGCGACGAAGAAGTGGCCCGAGGAGGGGTACACCAGGGACGGCGGCTGGCCCGACATGGTTCTCTCCGACCCGGAGACATCCGAACGGGTGACGCGACGCTGGAAGGAGTACGGCCTGTGAGCAGCGCTTCCGCCGCCATCCCGCAGCCGGGACGCACCAAGGCGTTCCTGCGCCTGGTGATGATCGAGCACTCCGTCTTCGCCCTGCCCTTCGCGTACATCGCCTCGCTGACCGCGATGTACCAGTGGGACCGGAACATCCACTGGGGACGGCTGCTGCTGGTCACCGTCTGCATGGTGGGTCTGCGGACGTTCGCCATGGCGGTCAACCGGATCATCGACCGGGAGATCGACGCCCGGAACCCGCGCACGGCGCACCGGGAGCTGGTGACCGGAGCGATGTCGGTCCGCCACGCCTGGACCGGCTCCCTGATCGCGCTGGCGGTCTTCCTGGGTGCGGCGGCCCTGCTGAACCCCCTCTGCCTGGCCCTGGCTCCCATCGCGGTGATCCCGATGGTGGTGTACCCGTACGGCAAGAGGTTCACGAACTTCCCGCAGGCCATCCTGGGCCTGGCCCAGGCGATGGGCCCGGTCGGCGGCTGGCTGGCGATCAGCGGCAGGTGGGACTGGGACGCGGTGATCCTCGGTCTCGCGGTCGGCATCTGGATCGGCGGCTTCGACCTGATCTACGCCTGCCAGGACGTGGAGACGGACCGCGAGATCGGGGTCATGTCGGTGCCGGCCCGCTTCGGCATCCCGGCGGCGATCTGGGCCGCCCGGGTCTGCCACGCGATCGTGACGGCGCTGTTCGTCTGGTACGGGGTCGTGACCGGCGCGGGCCTCTTCTTCTGGCTCGGCCTGGTGATCGTCGCGGGCGCCTTCGTCTACGAGCACTCGATCGTGCGGCCCCACGACCTGAGCCGTCTGAACCGCGCGTTCTTCAGCGTCAACGGGTTCATCGGGATTGCCCTGTTCGTGTGCGCGCTGCTCGACCTCCTGGTTCGGGGTCTGACCGTCTGAACACCGTGCGGCCTGCCCTCGAGGGCGGGGACCAGGGGAGGCCACCGTGACCGTCCCGGGCGTCGACCGCCTGCGTCCCGAGGCCGGACCAGGACGTTCGCCCGGCCTGGACCCTTGGCCGGTGGCCCGCTCCCGACGCCGGATAGGCTCGGGGTCGTGAACCCAGCCAAGCAAGGAGAGACGCCGCGTACGCCTTGGATCGTAGGTGTGTCCGGCGCATCCGGCACCCCGTATGCCGCTGCGGTGCTGCGTGGACTCCTCGATGCGGGGGAGAGCGTCGACCTCGTGGTCAGCCGGGCCTCCCGGCTCACCCTGCTCGACGAGACGGGCCTGCCGTTCCGGGACGCCCACTGGCAGGACGACCTGCGGGCCTGGCTGTCCCGCGGCGCCGACGGGAAGCCCGGGACCTTCGACGCGGACCTCACGGGGGTACGGCACTGGAGCGCCGGCGACTTCGCCGCCGGGCCGTCCTCCGGGTCCTATCCGGCCAAGGGGATGCTGATCGTGCCGGCCTCGACGGCGTGCGTGGCGGGGGTCGCGCTCGGGCTGTCGAAGGACCTGCTGCAGCGGGCGGCGAGCGTGACCCTGAAGGAGGGCCGTCCGCTGGCCGTGGCCGTACGGGAGGCCCCGTTGAACGGTCAGACGCTGCGCCACCTGGTGACGCTGGACGACGCGGGCGCGGTCGTGGTGCCCGCCTCGCCCGCCTTCTACGCCGGGGCCGCGCACATCCAGGACCTGGTGGACTTCGTGGCCGGGCGGGTGCTCGACGCGGTGGGCGTGGAGCACGGGCTCTACCGGCGCTGGAAGGGCGAACTGGGCGGTGGGAGCCGGCCGACGTGAGAGCCGGCCGGGCGGCCCACCGGACACGTCGCGGCAGCCCGCAGTACTTTCAGGACCTCTTCAGACCTCTTCGGACCCCTGTATCCGATGTATCAGACCTCTTCAGACCTCTTCAGCGGAAGGCTTCGATCGCATGGACGCGGTGGACAGGCAGCTCATCCAGGCCCTGAGGGAGAACGGCCGGGCCTCCTACGCGGAGCTGGGACGCCTCGTAGGCCTGTCCGGGCCCAGCGTCACCGACCGCATCAACCGCCTTGAGGCGGCCGGGGTCATCACCGGTTACCGCGCGACCGTCGACGCGGCCTCCCTCGGCCTCGGGGTCACCGCCCTCATCGGCATCTCGCTCTCCGACGCCGCGGACCACGAGGACGTGGCGCACCGGCTGAAGGACCTTCAGGAGATCGAGGACTGCTGGTTCATCGCCGGCGACGACTCGTTCATGCTCAAGGTGCGCGCGAGCGACGTGGACGGTCTGGAGAGGACCATCCGCCGGCTGTCCGGCACCAAGGGCGTCTCCCGCACGCGGACCACCATCGTGCTGTCCACGAAGTGGGAGAACCGGGTGGGGGAGCTTCCGGAGGCGCCGTAGGCGCCAGGTGGAGGTGCCGCCCGTCCGCGGGGTGGGAGGTACGGTGGGGTCGGTTCGTCCAAAGGGAGAGGCAGAAGCATGGATGTCGGGCTCAAGCGCGAGCTGGAGGACAAGGTCCGGGCCGGTGAGCGGCTGACCCGCGAGGACGGCATCGCGCTGTACGAGTCGGACGACCTCGCCTGGCTCGGCGGCCTCGCACACGAGGTGCGCACGCGCAAGAACGGTGACGTGGTCCACTTCAACGTCAACCGTCACCTCAACATGACGAACGTGTGCACCGCGTCCTGCGCGTACTGCTCGTTCCAGCGCAAGCCGGGCGAGAAGGACGCGTACACGATGCGCATCGAGGAGGCGGTCAAGCTCGCCAAGGCGATGGAGTCGGACCACCTCACCGAGCTGCACATCGTCAATGGCCTGCACCCGAACCTGCCGTGGCGTTACTACCCGCGGTCGCTGCGCGAGCTGAAGGCCGCCCTGCCGGACGTCTCGCTGAAGGCGTTCACCGCGACGGAGATCCACCACTTCGAGACCATCTCCGGGCTGAGCGCGTCCGAGATCCTCGACGAACTGATCGACGCGGGCCTGGAGTCGCTCACCGGCGGCGGCGCCGAGATCTTCGACTGGGAGGTCCGGCAGCACATCGTCGACCACCGCACCCACTGGGAGGACTGGTCGCGCATCCACCGCCTGGCGCACGAGAAGGGTCTGAAGACCCCGTGCACCATGCTGTACGGCCACATCGAGGAGCCGCGTCACCGCGTCGACCATGTGCTGCGCCTGCGGGAGTTGCAGGACGAGACGGGCGGTTTCCAGGTCTTCATCCCGCTGCGCTACCAGCACGACTTCGTGGACATGAAGGACGGCAAGGTCCGCAACCGCCTCCAGGCGCGCACCCAGATGGCGACGGGTGCGGAGGCGCTGAAGACCTTCGCGGTCTCCCGGCTGCTCTTCGACAACGTCCCGCACGTCAAGGTCTTCTGGGTCATGCACGGCGTGCAGACCGCGCAACTGGCCCTCCAGCACGGCGCGGACGACATGGACGGCTCGGTCGTCGAGTACAAGATCACACACGACGCGGACAACTACGGCACGCCGAACAAGCTGACCCGCGAGGATCTGCTCGACCTGATCCGGGACGCGGGCTTCAGGCCCGTGGAGCGGAACACGCGGTACGAGATCATCCGCGAGTACGAGGGCCCGGACCCGGCCCGTCGTGACGCGCCCCAGCCGATGCGGGTGTGATCCCTTCCCGCCCTTTCGATGCCCGGCCACCGGTCGGCGAGACGTTGCCGGTCCCAGGATGCCCGTCGAACACCCATGGCAAAATCAGCGGGTGCAGATCGGGATGCTGGGCCCCCTGGAAGTGCGCACGGACGACGGCGGCTTGGCCGACGTGCCGGGCGCACGGCTGCGCGGACTGCTCATCGCCCTCGCGCTCAAGCCGGGTCACGTGGTTCCCAAGGCGTCGCTCGTCGACTGGATCTGGGGCGAGCACCCGCCCGCCGATGCGACGAACGCCCTGCAGCGCTTGGTCTCCCGGCTGCGGAAGGCACTGCCGGACGGGGTGGTCGAGGGGCAGACGGACGGCTACCGGTTGACGGTGGAGCCCGACGCCGTCGACGCCGTGCGCTTCGAACGCCTCGTCATCGCGGGCCGGGCCCGCGCCGAGGACGCCTCCCGGCGGGCGCGGCTGCTGCGCGAGGCCCTGGAGCTGTGGCGCGGTGCGGCCATGCAGGACGTCGGTCTGCAGGACAGCGCCGCGTTCGACGCCGCGGCCGTCCGGCTCGAGGGGCTGCGCCTGACCGCCACGGAGGAGCGGCTCGACGCGGAGGTCGCCCTCGGGCGCGGTGCGGAGGTGGTCACGGAGCTGACCGACCTGGTGGCCGCGCACCCGGTGCGGGAACGGCTCGTCGCCGCGCTGATGCGGGCCCTCGCCGCGGCCGGTCGCGACAGCGAGGCGCTGCTGGTGTACCAGCGCGCGAGGGAGGCCCTGGCCGACGCACTGGGCGTCGACCCCTCGCCGGAGCTGTCCGCGGTGCACGTCGCGCTGCTGCGGGGCGAGCTGGGACGGCGTGCGGAGAGCCGCAGGACCAACCTGCGCGCCGAGCTGACCACGTTCGTCGGCAGGGGTGCCGATGTCGCCGCGGCCCGCGAACTCATAGCCGAGCACCGGCTCACCACCGTGATCGGGCCGGGCGGCTCGGGGAAGACCAGGCTGGCCACGGAGACCGCGCGCACGCTGCTGGGCGACCTGCCGGACGGGGCCTGGCTGGTGGAGCTCGCCGCCATCGGCCCGGACGGCGACGTGGCGCAGTCGGCGCTCGCCGGGCTGGGCCTGCGGGACGCCCTGCTCGGCGGGGCCCCGAACGCGGAGCTGACGGACCGGCTCATCGCCGCGATCCGCGAGCGGGAGGCGCTGCTGATCCTGGACAACTGCGAGCATGTGATCGAGTCCGCGGCGGTGTTCGCCCACCGGGTGCTCGGGGAGTGCCGGCGGCTGCGGATCCTGGCGACGAGCCGGGAACCGCTCGGCATCACCGGGGAGGCGCTGTGGCCCATCGAGCCGCTGGCCCTGCCGGAGGGGGACGCGGAGCCGGGCGAGATCGCGTCCTCACCCGCCGTCCGGTTGCTGCGGGACCGGGCCGGGGCGGTGCGCCGGGATCTCGCGGTCGACGCCCGCACGCTGGCGACGATGGTGCGCGTCTGCCGGGCGCTGGACGGGATGCCGCTGGCGATCGAACTGGCCGCGGCCCGGTTGCGCACCATGTCCATCGACCAGCTCGCCCACCGGCTCGACGACCGGTTCCGCCTGCTGACCAGCGGCAGCCGGACCGCGCTGCCGCGGCACAAGACGCTGCGCGCGGCGGTCGACTGGAGCTGGGAGTTGCTCACCGACGCCGAACGGACGGTCCTGCGCAGGCTCTCGGTGTTCTCCGGCGGGGCGAGCCTGGAAGCGGCCGAACGGGTCTGCGCGGGCGACGCGGTCGAGCAGGAGCAGACGCTCGAGCTGCTCACCGCGCTGACCGAGAAGTCGCTGGTGCTCGCCGAGGGCGAGAGCGCACCGCGCTACCGCATGATCGGCACGATCAAGGAGTACGCCGGACACCGGCTCGCGGAGGCGGGGGAGTCGGACCTGGCGCGCCACGCGCACCTCGCCTACTTCACCGAACTCACCGAGACCGCGGAGCCGCATCTGCGCCGCGCCGAGCAACTGGAGTGGCTCGCCACGCTGGAGACCGAGCACGACAACATCGGTGCGGCCATGCGCGGCGCGCTCGCGGCGGGCGAGGCGCAGGCGGCGATGCGGCTCGCGGCGGCCGCCGGCTGGTACTGGTGGCTCAGCGGCCACAAGGCCGAAGGCATGGAGCTGATCACCGCGGCCGCCGAGACGCCCGGCGAGGCGACCGATGAGGTCCGGGCCACGGTGTACGCGCTGGTCGTGCTGTTCGTGAGCTCCGGGCGGGGCGACGAACACCAGGCCGCGGAGTGGATCCACAAGGCGTACCGGTTCAGCCGGCTCATCCCGCGCCGCAACTCGCTCCTGGGGCTCGTCTCCGCGCTGGAACGCATGCTGCAGGCGCCCGACGCGTTCCTGCCCGCGTTCGAACCGCTGCTCGACGACGAGGACCCCTGGGTGCGCGCGCTGGCCCGGCTGCACCTGGGCAAGATGCGGATCATCCTCGGCCGGGACGGCCAGGACGGCCGGGACGCCGACGCGTACCTGGAGCAGGCGCTCGGCGAGTTCCGGGCGCTCGGCGAGCGGTTCGGGATCTCGTTCGCCCTGACGGAACTGGCGGACCGCATCGCCGTGCGCGGCGACTTCGCCGGGGCGTGCGAGCACTACGAGCAGGCGATCGCGGTCGTCACCGAGGTCGGGGCCACCGAGGACGTCATCCGGATGCGGTCGCGGCAGGCGCAGCTGTACTGGCTGCTGGGCGACGAGGACGCCGGCGCGGCCGCCATCGCCGAGGCGCAGCGGTGCGCGGAGCGGGTCACCTGGCCGGGCGCGCTGGCCGAGCTGGCCCTCGCGAAGGCGGAACTCGCCCGGTGGGGCGGCAACACCGAGGAGGCGCACCGGCAACTCGGCGTCGCGGCGGCCGTATGGGGCGACGAGGCGGAGCAGGCGAGCATCCGCGCGATGATGCACCACCTGCTGGGCTACCTCGCCGACGACCTCGGCGAGGCCCGGGCGCACCGCGCGGCGGCCTGCGAGGCGGCGTCCGAGGCGGGACACGCACCGCTGATCGCGGGGGTGCTCGTCGGGGTCGCGGACCTGGCACTGCGCCGCGACGAGCACGAGCAGGCCGCGCGGCTGCTCGCGGCGAGCGCGGGCGTACGCGGCCTGCGGGACCGTTCCGACCCGGACGTGGCCCGGATCGAGCAGACCGCGCGGCGCCGCCTCGGCGACGCGGGGTTCGCCGAGGCGGCTCGGGAAGGGACGCGGACCGGCTGGTCTCAGCTGGTCGAGGTCACGCTCGCTTCTTGAACGTGGAGACCGCCCACACGTAGCCGACGATCGCGAACCCGGCGCACCAGGCGAGGGCCGCGACCGTGTGGCCGGTCGACGCGTGGTGGCCCGACAGCAGCCCGCGCAGCGTCTCGATGATCGGGGTGAAGGGCTGGTACTCCGCGAACTGCCGCACGCCGGCCCCCATCGTGTCCGCGGGGACGAACGCGCTGCTCAGGAACGGCAGCATGATCAGCGGCACGGTGGCCAGGCCCGCCGACTCCGCGGTCTTCGCGGCCAGCCCCAGGGCGACGGTGAGCCAGCTCGCCCCGACGGTGAGCAGCACGACGAGACCGAGCACGCCGAGCCAGTCGAGGGCGCTCGCGCCCGGGTCGAACCCCATCGCGAAGGCCACCCCGACGATGGCGGCGTCGGCCACCAGGCAGCGCACCGTGGTGACGAAGACCTGCCCGGTCAGCACGGCACCGCGGGAGACGTCCATGGCCTTGAAGCGGTTGATGATGCCCTTGCTCATGTCGTCGTTCACGGCCGTCGCGGTGGACCCCAGCCCGTAGCTGACGGCCATCACGAGCATGCCCGGTGTCGCGTAGTCGACGTAGTGTTCACCGACGCTGAAGGCGCCACCGAACACCTTGACGAACATGACCATGATCACAATCGGGAACAGGACCGCGTTGAACATCACGAGCGGGTTCCGCAGGGTGTGCTTGAGGTTGCGGCGCAACATGATCGCCGAGTCGGCCAACGCCGTCGAGACACTGCTCACTGTGCGACCGCCTCCGTGCTCGTGCGCCCGGTCAGGGCGAGGAAGACGTCGTCGAGGTCCGGTGTGTGCACGGAGAACTCCTGGGCATCGATCATGTGCTCGTCGAGCCGGTCCAGCAGGGCCCGCAGCGACTTCGAGTCACCGTTGCCGGGCACCCGCAGGGTCAGCTCCTGGTCGTCCCGCGTGGACCCGGCCAGGACCCGCGCCGCCTTGTCGAGTTCGTCGAGGGCGGCGAACCGGAGCCGGACGTGGGTGCCGGGGACCTGGCGCTTGAGTTCCTCGGGGGTGCCCTGGGCGACCAGGCGGCCCTGGTCGAGCACCGCGATGCGGTCGGCGAGCTGGTCGGCTTCCTCGAGGTACTGGGTGGTGAGGAAGATGGTGGTGCCGTCGGCCACCAACTCGCGGACGATCCCCCACATCGTGCGCCGGCTGCGCGGGTCCAGCCCCGTCGTCGGCTCGTCCAGGAAGATGATCTGCGGGTTGCCGACCAGCGTCATCGCCAGGTCCAGCTTCCGGCGCATTCCGCCGGAGTAGGTCGATGACCTCCGGTCCGCCGACTCCGCCAGATCGAACCGCTCCAGCAGCCCGGTGACCACCTGGTCACCGGAACGCACCCGCCTCAGGTCCGCCATCAGCCGCAGGTTCTCCCGGCCCGACAGCAGCTCGTCCACCGCGGCGAACTGACCGGTCACGCCGATGACCGAGCGCACCTTCTTGGTCCCGGTCACCACGTCGTGCCCGCCGACGCGCACCGTCCCGGCGTCGGCTCTCATCAGCGTCGCCAGGATGTTCACCGCCGTCGTCTTGCCCGCCCCGTTCGGGCCGAGCAGGGAGAACACCGATCCCGGGGCAACATCGAAGTCGATGCCGTCGAGCACGACTTTGTCCCCAAATGCCTTCCGCAGCCCTGAAACTGCGATCGCCGAACTTTTCATGCCCCCACCGTCGCCACCGGGCCTGACACCCCCCTGTCACCGCCCTGACACGCCCCCTGACACGGCGTCGCGCCACCTGGGCGCGGGGGTCCGACGCCGCCGGGACCTGCTGGTCTGTGGGGCGAGGGGGTGCCGGGGTGACGGCCGCCACACTTGCTTGAGCCCGCAATCGCGTAATAGATAGTCTCGTCCTATGCCCCTTACCTTCGTCCTCGATCCGCCCATGACGCCCGCCCTGCGCGACGGCGTCGTCGATCTGTGGACGGATGTGTCCAACGCCGGCGGGGCCGTCGGATTCGTGCCGCCGGTCACCCGGGAGGTGGTACGGCCCGAGCTGCTCAGGCACCTGACGGCGATGAGCGAGGGACGCACCCGGCTGCTCGTCGGGCTCGACCCGCAGGGGCGGGTGGCCGCGACCGCGTTCCTCACCTCCAACACGCACCGGTTGATGACGCACTGGCTGTGGCTCTACACGGTGATGGTGCACCCGCGGCACCAGGGCAAGGGCTACGGCCGCGACCTGCTGGCCGCCGCCGAGGACGCGGCGCGCGGTGTCGCGGGCATCGAGGCGATACGGCTCACCTGCCGCGGCGGCCTCGGCCTGGAGCACTTCTACGGCTCCTGCGGCTACAAGGAGGTCGGCCGGGTGCCCGGGGCGATACGGGTGGCGCCCGGGGACGACCGCGACGACATCACGATGCTGCTGCCGCTGGGATGACCGGGTCGCTCCCGCCGGAATGTCCGGGGCCCCGCACCCCCGTGCGAGATCGGGTGCCGCGCGTGCTTCACTGGACGGTGACCAATGGGGAGATTCCCACGGAACGGAAGAGTGGATTGAGATGCTCCGCTACACGCTGATGCGCCTCGGTATCTTCGCGGGCTGCCTCGTGGTCGTCTGGGGCCTTGTCTACTCGGGCCTCGCGCCGCGCGGCCTCGGCGCCTCCAACGGCCTGTGGATCGTCGCGCTCGCCCTGGTGATCTCGGCCCCGATCAGTTTCGTGGTGCTTCGCGGGGAGCGGGACCGGGCCTCCGTGCAGGTCGTGCGGAAGGTCGACCGGATGAAGGCCAACATCGAGGCGAACCGCGCCCAGGAGGACGCGGCCGACGACACGGCGCGGGTGCAGGGCCAGATTTCGTAGCGGAACGTCGGCCCAGGGCCGGGCTTCGTAGCGGAACGCCGGTCCAGGGCGCAGGGCGCGCCCATCGGCGCAGACGCAACGCGCCCCGGGTGCGCCGCCTCCGGGTGCGCGACTCGGGCCGCCGGGGCGGCTCACCCCACCGCGAGGCCGCCGCACGCACGGCGGCCGTGCGCTCCGGTGTCCTGGGGATATCTCCCTGGTCGAGCGCAGCCGAGAGCTTGGGGGCGGGCCTGCCCGCCGACCGCCCACTCCGGGAAGGGCTGCGCGCGTTCTTCACGCACACCGCGCGGGACCCGGACGGCTGGACGGTGCCGCACCTCCAGGCCCGTACCCACGGCGAACCCTTCGCCGCCGAGGCCGGGGCGAGCGCGCCGCCGTCCCCGGATCGGTCCCGAACCCGCACAGGCCCGTCCCCGGACCATCCCGGGACCTTCCCCGAACCCGCACGGACTCCCCACGCGAGGCCCGTACGATCCGGGTCCTAACCGGTGGTAACAGCGAGCCGCGCCGCCGTTGAACATCTTGGTGCGCTCGGCGCGTACCTCATGCAGCGAAGCAGTGCACCGCTGCAGGCCCCAGGAGCTGCCCATGCCCATCTCGTACTCGTCCGCTCCCGTCCCCGCCGCCCCGGTCGACCTCGACCACGACGGCGGCCCGGTGCTCGTGGAGCCGGAGACCCGGCGGCTGAACGGGGAGGTGCGGGAGGCGTACGTGCCCCCGCTGGTACCGCAGGTGACCCACGGCTCGCTCGCCGACCTGCCGTTCGAGAACGCGGCCGAGGCACCCGACCACCGGGTCCTCAGCCGCCGCGACGCGGACGGCGGCTGGACGGACGTGACGGCGGCTCAGTTCGCCGACCAGGTCCAGGCCGTGGCCAAGGGCCTGATCTCCGAGGGCCTGATGCCGGGCGACCGGATCGCCGTCATGGCACGTACGACGTACGAGTGGACGCTCCTCGACTTCGCGGCCTGGGCGGCGGGCCTGGTGACGGTCCCCGTCTATCCCACCTCCTCCGTCTTCCAGACCCGCTGGATCCTCCAGGACGCGGGCGTGGCGGCCCTGGTGACGGAGACGGTCGCCCAGGCGGCGGCCCTCGGCCCGGAACGCCCCCACATACCCGACCTGCGCCATGTGTGGGTGATGGAGAAGGGACACGTCGACAGCCTGGCGGAAGTGGGCCGGCCGCTGCCCGACCAGGAGATCTCCGTACGCCGGGGCGTCCTGGGCCCGGACACCCTGGCCACCCTCGTCTACACCTCCGGCACGACGGGCCGCCCCAAGGGCTGCGCGCTGACGCACGGCAACTTCCTCGCCGAGGTCGACAACGCGACCGAACTCCTCTACCCGATCTTCAGCGCGAAGAGCAGCGACGAGCCGTCCACCCTGCTGTTCCTGCCCCTGTCGCACGTCTTCGGCCGGATGGTGGCGGTCGCCTGCATCCGCGCCCGGGTACGGCTCGGCCACGCGCCGAGCCTGCAGGCGCAGGACCTGCTGGCCGACCTGGCGAGCTTCCGGCCGACCTTCCTGCTGGCCATCCCGTACATGCTGGAGAAGGTCTACAACAACGCGCGGGCCGCCGCCGAGCGCGGCGGCCGGGCGGCGCTGTTCGACCGCGCGGCGGACGTGGCCCGCCGCTACGGCGAGGCGACGGAGGCCCGCCAGCACGGCACCGGCTCCGGCCCGAGCCGCGCCCTGAAGACGGCCCGCGCCTTCTACGACCCCCTCCTCTACCGCCGCATCCGCGCCGCCCTGGGCGGCAGGGTCCGGCACGTCATCTGCGGCGGCTCCCCGCTGGGCCGCCGCCTCGCCGCCTTCTACGCGGGCGCCGGCATAGGGATCTACGAGGGCTACGGCCTGACGGAGACGACCGGCGCCGCCACCGTGACCCCCCCGCTCAAACCCCGGCTGGGCACGGTCGGCTGGCCGCTGCCCGGCACGAGGGTGCGTATCGCGGCCGACGGCGAGGTGCTGCTGTCCGGCGGCCAGGTCTTCCGCGGCTACTGGGACCCCCACGCGGGCGGGGTGGTCCCGGCCGGCCCCGACGGCTGGTTCCCGACGGGTGACATCGGCCGCCTGGACGACGAGGGCTATCTCACGATCACCGGCAGGAAGAAGGAGATCCTGATCACCGCGGGCGGCAAGAACGTGGCCCCGGCCCCGCTGGAGGACTGGCTCCGGTCCCACCCCCTGATCTCCCAGTGCCTGGTCCTCGGCGACGGCCGCCCCTACGTCAGCGCGCTGATCACCCTCGACCCGGAGGGGCTCACCCACTGGCGCCAGATGATCGGCAAGCACCCGGTACCGCCGGAACTCCTGCTCGACGACGAGGAGTTGCACGCGGTCCTGCAACGCGCGGTGGACGAGGCCAACCAACTGGTCTCCCGCCCCGAGTCGATCCGCCGCTTCGCGGTCCTGCCCGTGGACTTCACGGAGGAGGCCGGCCATCTGACCCCGTCGAGGAAACTCCGCCGCGAGGCGATCATGCGGGACTTCGCCCGGGAGGTGGAGGGGCTGTACACGCCCTGAGGGGCCGTAGGCGCCCGGTCGGGGCGCGGCGTTGGTCAGGCGGCGATCACGGCCGCGGTCCACATCGAGGGTGATCGCGTGGACTGGGGAATCGCCCGGCTCCGCGCCGCTGCCCGGGAGTCCTGAGCCGAGGAGCCGCTCCCGGGACTCACGGCGCCCCTGCCCGGGCCGACGCGCGCCGCCCGGTGTCCCGGGGTGTCACCCGGTGTGCCGACGGGCGATTGGGCCACCTGGCCCAGGGCGGCGGCGCTGCTGGCGGGTGCGGGGGGCCCTGCGTGCTTCCATCCCGTCAGGAGGCGCACATGATGGCTGAGCACCGACCGCACGACTCCCGACCGGACACCGGCACGTCACGGCGACGGCTGCTGGCCGCGGCCGCCCTGGCGACGCTGCCGGCCGGAGTGCCCACCGCCGCCCGCGCCCAGTCCGCGACGGCGGCGAAGGAACGGGGCCGGGAGCTGATCCGTCCCGTGCCCACCGCCCTGTCGGACTGGAAGGCCGTCGCCGACACGCTCGGCCGGACCGGCGACATGAAGCGGAACGTGATGTACCACACGGGTTTCGTCCGCCGGGACCTCGCCGTCTTCTCCCGTGGCGTCCACGTCGAACCCGCACTCGCCCTGGCGTCGCACCTGGCCTTCGTCCGCTACGCCGACGGCGGCACGACGGTGATGGGCGACACGGTGGTCACCGAGACCGAACTCCAGGGGTTCTCCGACGTCCTGTACGAGCAGGGCATCGAGCAGACCGCGCTCCACAAGCACCTGCTCTCCCAGAGCCCCGACGTCTGGTGGGTGCACGTCCACGCCCACGGCCGCGACCCGGTGGCCCTCGCCCACGGCCTGCGCACGGCGCTCGACCACACCGGCACCCCGCCCCCGGGCCACCCCCCGCCGCGCCGCCTCGGCCTCGACACGGCCGGCATCGACGCCGCGCTGGGCGTCAAGGGCAGCGTCGACGACGGGATCTACCGGAGCACCTTCGTCCGCCGGGAGACCATCACCGACGGCGAGCGGGTCCTGCCGCCGGGCCTGGGGTCCACGACCGCGCTCAACTGGCAGCCGCTGGGCGGCGGCAGGGCCGCCGTCAGCGGGGACTGCTGCCTGGTCGCCGGGGAGGTCCAGGACGCCCTCGCGGCCCTGCGCCGGGCCGGGACCGAACTCGTCGAACTGCACCACCACGGCCTCAGGGACGAACCCCGCCTGTTCTTCGTCCACTTCTGGGCCGTCGGCGACGCCCTGGAGCTCGCCCGGGGCCTGCGCGCCGCGGTGGCCGCCACCGACGTCAGGCCGGTGACGGAGGACTGACGGACCCGCGGAGCACGGATGGCAGGCGCACCGATGGCAGGAGCACGGAACACGAAGGCCGCTGGAAACGGAGACCGCACGATGACCCCAGGCAACGAACCCCTCATGTGCCCGTTCGACTTCAGCGAGGGCCTGGAGTTCGACCCCTCGCTCACGAAGCTCATGGCCCGCGACTCCCTCACCCGTATCCGGCTGCCGTACGGCGACGGCGACGCCTGGCTGGTCACCGGCTTCGAGGGGGTGCGGCAGGTGACCAGCGACCAACGGTTCAGCCGGGCGGCGATCATCGGCACCGACTACCCCCGGCTGACACCGGAGCCGATCGTCTCCCCGGAGTCCATCAACGTGATGGACCCGCCGCACAGCAGCCGGCTGCGCCACCTCGCCTCCCAGGCCTTCTCCCAGCGGCAGGTGGAGCGGATGCGGCAGCGCATCACCCGGCTCGCGGACACCCTGCTCGACGAGATGGAGGCGCAGGGGCCGCCGGCGGACCTGGTCGAGCATCTGTCGAACCCGCTGCCCCGGCGCACCATCTTCGACGTCCTCGGCATCCCCGAGAACGACTGGGACCGGATGCAGGAGTACGTCCACCAACTGCTCGCCACCGGCCCGGACAGCCGCGAGACGGCCGCGGCCGCCAAGGCGGAGCTACGGGCGTACTTCGGCGAACAGGTCGAACAGCGGCGGCGCGCCCCCGGCCCCGACCTGATCAGCGCGCTGGCCGCCGCGCGGGAGGGCGAGGACGCGCTCGACGACCAGGAACTGGCGGTCATGGCGCTGACGCTGGTGCTCAGCGGGCAGGACACGGCCACCTGCCAGATCAGCGACATCGTCTATCTGCTGCTGACCCGCCCCGCGCTGATGCGGCACCTCCACGACCGGCCGGACACCCTGTCGGCCACGCTGCACGAGATCCTGCGCTACATCCCCTTCCGCAAGGGGGTCGGCATTCCCCGGGTGGCGCTGGAGGACGTGGAGATCGACGGGGTACGGATCCGGGCGGGCGACTACGTCCATGTGTCGTACCTGACCGCGAACCGCGACGCGGAGCGCTACCCGGACCCGGACGTCATCGACCCGGACCGTCCCACCTTGCCCCATATGACCTTCGGCTGGGGCGGCCACCGGTGCATCGCCGTACCGATGGCCATGGCGGAACTGGAAGTGGCCATCGGACGGCTCCTGGAACGCTTCCCGCACCTGCGGCTCGCGGTACCGCCGGAGGAGATCCGCTGGGACACGGAGACGATCCGCCGCTTCCCGCTGGAGCTTCCGGTGGAGTGGTAGCGGGTCACATGGCCGACTCCCGGGCGACGAACCGCATGCGTCCGGTGCGCAACAACTGTTCGAGTTGCTTGGCATGGATCTCGCGTCCGCCGATCGGCCTCTCCGGGACGGACTGCTCCATCACGGGTCGGGTCCGTCCGGGAGCGGGCCTGAAGGACTCGGTGAGGTCGCCGCGCGCCACGCACTGCTCGGCCTCCCGGATCGCACCACGGCGGGCCGTACAACGATCCGCTGAGTAGGGCGTCGGGCTCTGGCGCGCGGGGCCCGTCCGCCGCAGCATGTCTTCCAGCCGTCTTCCGGGCGCCTTTTGCGCATGATGCGGAAACGCGGGGTGATTCCGGGCGGGGCATCGGGGCCGGTTGGGTATATGCGGGCGGCGGCCGCGGTGGTGAACCGGTGGGAAACCGGCGGGAAAGCGCGTGCGCAAAAAAGCAGGAGCCCCTTGCGCCGGATGGCGCGGGGGGCTCCTTGGGTACTGCTGTCCGTTCCGGATCAAAGCATCGGACTCAATGGGCCGGAAGGCCGGTGAGCCGAAGGCCTGGAACCGAAGACCGAAAACTCCGGGTCAGCGACTCAGATGGCCGTGACGTTCTCCGCCTGCGGGCCCTTCGGGCCCTGGGTCACGTCAAAGCTCACCTGCTGGTTCTCCTCGAGCGAGCGGAAGCCGTTCGCATTGATCGCGGAGTAGTGGACGAAGACGTCGGGGCCGCCGCCTTCCTGGGCGATGAAACCAAAGCCCTTTTCGGCGTTGAACCACTTCACGGTTCCGGTAGCCATAAGCCCTCCTTGGGCCCAAAGGGTTGCCCTGCTCCAGAACCTGCAAGTGTGAAAACTGAAGCGCCGCACAACTGCATGTCTCTGAAAACGACGAGAGCCCGCGGTCACATGCTCCGCAGGCTCTGTACTGCAAGGAAACCAAACTGCAACTTGCGGCGAGCCTAGCACGCGGGCAGCCGAAAGCAATAGGGGGCAAGATCACTTCACCCGAATGTTTGAACGGGTATGGGCTGAACTGACGACACGGTGTCGAAGAGTGGACGAAGGGGTTGACACCGGCGAGCCGACAGGTATCCGAGGCCGCTCGCCGCCCCTGAGGCAGGCACCGTACCGCACGGGGTCTAGTCTCGCGATGTGGACAATTCTCGCACCCGGCCGCGCGTCGGCCACATTCAGTTCCTGAACTGCCTGCCCCTGTACTGGGGGCTCGCGAGAACCGGAACGCTCCTGGATCTGGAGCTGACCAAGGACACCCCGGAGAAGCTCAGCCAGCAGCTGGTGCGGGGCGATCTCGACATCGGCCCGATCACCCTGGTCGAGTTCCTCAAGAACGCCGACGACCTGGTGGCCTTCCCCGACATCGCGGTCGGCTGCGACGGCCCCGTGATGTCCTGCGTGATCGTCTCCCAAGTCCCCCTGGACCAGCTCGACGGCGCCCGCGTCGCCCTCGGTTCCACCTCGCGGACCTCGGTGCGCCTCGCCCAACTGCTGCTCGCCGAGCGCTACGGGGTGACACCGGACTACTACACCTGCCCGCCCGACCTCAGCCTCATGATGCAGGAGGCGGAGGCCGCGGTCCTCATCGGCGACGCCGCCCTGCGCGCCAACCTCCACGACGGCCCGCGCTACGGCCTCGCCGTGCACGACCTCGGCACGCTGTGGAAGGAGTGGACGGGCCTGCCGTTCGTCTTCGCGGTGTGGGCCGCCCGCCGCGACTACCTGGAGCGCGAACCGGACGTCACACGACGGGTGCACGAGGCGTTCCTGGCCTCCCGCAACCTGTCCCTGGAGGAGGTCGGCAAGGTCGCCGAACAGGCGGCCCGCTGGGAGGCCTTCGACGCGGCCGTGCTGGAGCGGTACTTCACGACGCTCGACTTCGACTTCCGGGACCCGCAGCTCGCGGCGGTCACCGAGTTCGCCCGGCGGGTCGGGCCGACCACGGGCTTCCCCGCGGACGTGAAGGTGAGGCTCCTGGAGCCCTAGCGGGCTCTCCCTGGGGCACTACCCTGCTGGGAGGCCGTACGGGGGAGGGGGGTGGTGCCATGCAGCCGCTTCAGGCCGGTGAGGTGGACCTCTGGCCGGCCGTCGGCGCCGCGGTGTGGGGTGCGGGCGTCGGCGTGCTGGTGCCCCGGGTCGCGTACCGGCTCTGCGTCGAGCCCGAGCGGCCGTGGCGCGACCGGTGTCCGCACGGGCACCCCATCGACGGGTGGCTCGGCCGGGCCCGGTGCGCCGACGGGCGGGCGTACGGCCCCCGGACCGTCCTGGTGTGCGGGGTCACCGCCCTGGTCTGCGCCGCCCTCGCCCTCGCCACCGGCACCCGGCCCGAGCTGGCCGTCTGGCTGCTGCTCGCCCCCGTCGGCGTACTGCTGACGATCGTGGACTTCCGGGTGCAGCGGCTGCCGGACGTGCTCACCCTGCCGCTCGCGGCCGCCGCCCCGGCCCTGCTCGCCGTCGCGGCGGCCCTGCCCGGACACGCGGGGCACTGGCGCACCGCGCTGCTCGGCGCCCTCGTCCTCGGCGGCGTGTACTACGCGCTCTTCCTCGTCAATCCGAACGGCATGGGCTTCGGTGACGTCAAACTCGCCCTCGGGCTCGGCGCGGTGCTCGGCTGGTACGGCTGGCCGGCCGTGGTCCTCGGCACCTTCACAGGGTTCCTCCTCGGCGGGCTGTACGGGCTCGCGCTCGTGCTCGCGCGCCGGGCCGGGCGGCGCACCGCGATCCCGTTCGGGCCGTTCCTCATCGCCGGCGCCCTGGTGGGGCTGCTGACCGGCGCGGGCGGCAGCGGCTGATCTCCTCGGAGAACGGCGCGATGGCCGCCCCCAGGACCAGGGGCGGCCATCGCAAGATCCCTGCGCCGACTCGGTGGGGGACCGGAAGCCGGTCCTCGCACCCTTCCGGCGGCAGCGGATCGATCCACCGGCGAGCTGTTACCAGTCGTGGCCGGGGGGCGCGGCCTGCGTGGTCTTGTGGCCGGGGTTGTCGGTCACCGAAACCGTGGCCACCGCGCCGAAGGCCAGTGCGGCCGCGACCAGTCCTCCGACGACGGCACCCAGCTTCATCCCGAGAATGCGTCGCTTCATGTCGTCCTCCTTCCGTATGAGATGTCTCTGTGGCAATGAAGAAGTCTGCTTCCGGTTAGGCGCGGGCGGGGGAGCGATCCCCACTTCGGTGCACGAAGAGGCAGCGAACGACGTCATAAGTGCAGCTCCGGAATGCCCCCGGGCGATCGTGGGCAGCCGGTTCCTCCGCCGGGCGGGCGCGGCCTGACGTCGGCCCGGCGAAGCCCCTGGCGTAGGCTGACTTGGTCCGTCCACAACCCTTACGAAAGGGACGCCCCGGTGACCGAGAAGGCCGACCTCACGTCTTTTGATGTCACAGCCGTCCTCGACCGGGCCGCCGCCGGTGGGCGGATCACCCCCGAAGAGGCCCTCGTCCTCTACCGCGACGCCCCGCTGCACGCGCTGGGTGCCGCCGCCGACGCCGTACGCCGCCGCGCGTACGCCGGTATCGAGCACATCGCGACGTACATCATCGAGCGCAACATCAACTACACGAACGTCTGTGTGACGGCGTGCAAGTTCTGCGCCTTCTACGCGGCTCCGAAGGACACCGCCAAGGGCTGGACCCGGGACCTCGACGACATCCTGCGCCGCTGCGCCGAGACCGTCGAACTCGGCGGCACCCAGATCATGTTCCAGGGCGGTCACCACCCGGACTACGGCGTCGAGTACTACGAGAAGCACTTCCGCGCCATCAAGGAAGCCTTCCCGCAGCTGGTCATCCACAGCCTGGGGGCGTCCGAGGTCGAGCACATGGCACGGATCTCGGGCGTCTCGGTGGAGGAGGCCATCACGCGCATCCACGCCGCCGGACTCGACTCCTTCGCCGGGGCCGGCGCCGAACTCCTGCCCGAGCGGCCCCGCAAGGCGATCGCGCCCCTGAAGGAGAGCGGCGAGCGCTGGCTGGAGATCATGGAGACCGCGCACAACCTCGGCGTGGAGTCGACGTCCACCATGCTCATGGGTACCGGCGAGACCAACGCCGAGCGCATCGAGCACCTGCGGATGATCCGTGACGTACAGGACCGCACGGGCGGCTTCCGGGCCTTCATCCCGTACACCTACCAGCCCGAGAACAACCATCTGAAGGGCCGCACCCAGGCGACCCTCTTCGAGTACCTGCGGATGATCGCGATCGCCCGCCTCTTCCTCGACAACGTCCGGCACATCCAGGGCTCGTGGCTGACCACCGGCAAGGAGGTCGGCCAGTTGTCGCTGCACTACGGCGCGGACGACCTCGGCTCGATCATGCTGGAGGAGAACGTCGTCTCCTCGGCCGGTGCCAAGCACCGCTCCAACCGCCAGGAGATCATCGACCTGATCCGGAAGGCCGACCGGGTCCCGGCGCAGCGCTCGACGACGTACGAGCACCTCGTCGTGCACGACGACCCGGCGAACGACCCCGTCGACGAGCGGGTCGTCTCCCACATCTCGTCGACGGCGATCGAGGGCGGCACGGCCCACCCCGAGCTGAAGCTGCTCGCCTCCAACTAGTGCCCCGGCAGGCAACGTTCACCCCGTCGCGACGCCCGGCACGCACTCTCGCCGCACCGCCCGAAAGCCCAAGTACATCCAGTACGAGGACTTCCGGGCGGCACGCCGAGAGCACGCACCGGACGCCGCTCCTTAACGGGCAAACGTTGCCTGCCGCGGCACTAGGACGCGCGTGCTGACGATCCATGCCGCCGATCTCCTGGTCACCGGGGACCGGCGGCCCGCCCTGCCCGGTGGCGCGGTGCTCGTCGACGGCCGGACGTGCGCGGCTGTCGGCCTGTTCGAGGAGCTGGCGGCGGCGAGCCCGACGGCCCGGGTGCGGCGCTGGCCGGGACTGCTCACGCCGGGACTGCTGAATCCGTACGGGCCCGAACTGCTGGAGCGGGCCTACCATCCCGACCCCCGCGAGGCCGGCGAACCGGGCACCGAGCCGCTCACGGGCGAGGACCTCACGGCGACGGCGATGAGTGACGCCCGCTGGGGCGCGAGCGCGCGGCGCGGAGTGCAGCGGATGCTGGCGCACGGCACGGTCGCCGTGGCCGGACGCCTGTCGCGGCCCGCCGTGGTGGACGCCCTGTACCGGGCGGGTCTGACCCAGGAGGAGCGCTTCGAGCGTCCCACGGGCCCGCCGTCCCTCGACCCGCTGGCCGGGCGGAGCCTGGCGGAGGCGATTGCGCTGCCGCTTCCGCCGGACGGTGGGGACGGCTGGGACGCGACGTTCGCCGTCTTCGACGTCCCCGACGAGGCCGCCCTCGTCGAACGCGGGGCCGGGACGTGCGTGGCGACGGTGATCGCGGGCCGTCTGCTCCACCGGCGGCGGTAGTGCTGTGGCCGGAAAGGTTTGCCGGGAAGCCCGCGGCGTCCGGTGCTGGGGGTGCCCCCACGCCTTTCAGGCAGTGGGGGAGCATCGCACGGCGGAGCTGATGCGGCGAGGACCGTACGAGAGCGATCGCATCCCGCTTGAACTCGGCCGTGTACCGCTTGCTCATGTTGTTCTTGCCGCTCACTACGTGGACTGCTTTCTCCGGGACTCAACCGTCCCGACATCAGGCTGTCCAGTTCAGCGGGGGAACCTCAGGGGAACCTCACTCCGCGTCAGGCGAAGGTGCCGTTGTCCTCGCGCGCCTCGGCCGCGGCGCCGGCGAGGTCGTCCAGGAGGTCGCGCAGGGCGGCCACGGTCGGCTCGTCCGTGACCCTGCCGTCCGCGATCTTCCGCGCGGCCTGCGGGATGCGCAGGTCCTGCGGGATCACCTGTGCCCCCATCACGGTGAGGGTCTGCGACAGCCAGGCCCGGGCGTTGTCACCGCCGGTGATCGCGGTGGACGCGCTGACCAGGGCTACCGGCTTGGCTGCGATCTCGCCACCGCCGACCAGCCACTCCAGCGCGTTCTTCAGCACGCCGGAAGTGCCGTGGGCGTACTCAGGGCTCGCGATGAGCACACCGTCGGACGTGCCGACCGCGGAGCGCAGCTCGGCCACGATGCCGGGCAGTGCGGTCTCCTCGACGTCGACGTTGAAGAAGGGGAGGCGGCCCAGGTCCGGCCAGACGACGAGTTCCCGCGGGGCGATGGTCAGGTCCACCGCTGTGCGCAGCACGGACGCGTTGAACGACCCGGATCGCAGACTTCCGCACAGACCGAGGATCTTCATGCCGATCAGCCTACGTTCCTGAACGTCACCGGCAAGGAGAAAAGTGCTCGGGAGACGGTGGAGGGACGGTGGGACGGCTCACCGTCCAGGGCCGGTTCGGGCAGTTTCGCGAACACCAGCGGTACGGCGACGCGCGCCTCCAGGCGGGCCGGCGGCGCCCCCAGGCAGTGGTGGATGCCGTGGGGACCGGTCCGGGGCGCGGTACCCCCTCGTGGGACGGGTCGAGGACCTGGCCGCCCGGCGGAAGCCGAGGCTGCTGCCGTGACGCCGTACCCCCTCCTGCCACAATGGGACGGTGACCCGCGCATCCCTGGACAAGCAGCCGCACGTAGTCGCCTCGATGTTCGACGACGTGGCGGAACGGTACGACCTGACGAACGACCTGTTGTCCCTCGGCCAGGACCGGGTGTGGCGCAAGGAGGTCACGAAGGCGGTCGACGCGCGTCCCGCGCAGAAGGTCCTGGACCTGGCGGCGGGCACGGCGACCTCGTCGCTCCCGTTCACGCGCCGGGGGGCCTATGTGGTGCCCTGCGACTTCTCGCTCGGGATGCTCCAGGTCGGCAAGAGGCGGCACCCCTGGATGCCGTTCACAGCGGGCGACGCCACGCGGCTGCCGTTCCGGGACGACGTCTTCGACGCCGTGACGATCTCCTTCGGGCTGCGCAACGTGCAGGACACCGATGCGGCGCTGCGCGAGCTGTACCGGGTGACCAAGCCGGGCGGGCGGGTCGTGATCTGCGAGTTCTCGCATCCCACGTGGGCGCCCTTCCGCACGGTCTACACCGAGTACCTGATGCGGGCGTTGCCGCCGGTGGCCCGCGCGGTGTCGTCCAACCCGGAGGCGTACGTCTACCTCGCCGAGTCCATCCGCGCCTGGCCCGCCCAGCCGGCCCTCGCCGAGCGGCTGGGCAAGGCGGGCTGGTCGAACGTGGCGTGGCGCAATCTGACGGGCGGCATCGTCGCGCTGCACCGCGGGTTCAAGCACGGCTGACGGAAGCCGCCGACGCCCGGGAGCGGCCCGGGGCCGGGAAGGCTGATGGGGGCCGGGAGCGGCCTGGGGTGGGGAAGCCTGCCGGTGGCCGGGAGCGGCCCGGGGCAGGCAAGGCTGCCGGAGGCCGGGTTCACCTGAGCACCTCGAAGGCGTCTCCGGGTGCGTCGAGTTCGCGGCGCAGCCCGCCCGGGGGCGGGATGGGCAGCCGTGGCTCGCGGACCCCGGCACCTCCGCCGCCCTCGCCCTCACTGAGGTCGAACCACACGGTGACCACGGCACCGCGCGGTACCTCGGTGCCGGGCAGGGGATATTGGCGTACGACGTAGTCGACGACGGTGCGGTGGAAGTCCGGCCGGTCGGGAGCGGCGAGGGCCACGCCCAGCTTCGCGGCGGCCTCGCATGCGTCCATCGCCATCAGACCGACCAGGCGCGGCACGCGAACGTTGGGCGTTTTGGGTGTTATGGGCATAGATGTCACCCCCAGCGGTACGGGAAGGGTAACCGGCCGAGGGTGCCACCCGGAAGAGCTGCGCTTCTTTCTGTAGCAGTTGGCTACTCCACGTCACAACGCCAGTCTGTAGCAGTGTCCTACCTGCTGCGATGCCGGCGTCGTGAAGACCTCGGCAAGGCTCATGCCCAACCGCCGGGTGACCGCGATCGACCTGGCGTTCCGGCCGTTGACCATGGCCACCACGCCGTCCACGCCCGCCGCGCGGACCCGCTCCAGGGTCATCCGCGCGGCCGCCGTGACATACCCCTTGCCCCAGTGCTCCCGCCCGAGCCGCCAGCCGATCTCGATCTCGCCCCGCGGCCCCCAGTCCTGCGGCCAGGGCTGGGCGCCGGTGAAACCGATGACCTGACCGGACTCGTCGAGCATGGTCCACAGACAGAAGCCGCGCTCGGCGTCGTGCCGCCGCTGCCGGGCGGTGAGTTCCTCGTAGACGGACAGCTCGGCCGATCTGCCGCCGTGGAACTCCATCACATCCGGGTGGTCGAAGACCCGGTGCCAGGCGACGGCGTCCTCGTCGGTGGGAACGCGCAACCGTACTACAGGGAGAGCTCGGTTCACGGGGCAGCCCTTCAGCCGGGTGATCAATTCTGCTGAATAGACTGCCCATGTCCAGTGCTCGTCAGCACGCACAATTCGAACCTTGGGGAGATCCCGCCGTGACCGAGCCCCTCTCCGACAACACCGCCGATGTGATCGTCGTGGGCGCGGGGCCAGCCGGCTCCACGACCGCGTACCACCTGGCCAGGGCCGGACTCGACGTCCTCCTGCTGGAGAAGACCGAGTTCCCCAGGGAGAAGGTCTGCGGCGACGGCCTCACCCCGCGCGCCGTCAAGCAGCTCGTGGCGATGGGCGTCGACATCTCCGAGGAGGCCGGCTGGCTGCGCAACAAGGGCCTGAGGATCATCGGCGGCGGTGTCCGCCTCCAGCTCGACTGGCCGGATCTCGCCTCCTTCCCGAACTACGGACTCGTCCGCAAGCGCGACGACTTCGACGAGCAGTTGGCCCGGCAGGCCCAGAAGGCGGGCGCGCGCCTGTACGAGCGCTGCAACGTCAGCGGCCCCGTCGTCGACGACCGCACCGGCCGTATCACCGGCGTCACCGCCAAGCTGGGTGAGGAGAAGCGCGAGGTCACCTTCCACGCGCCGCTCGTCGTCGCCGCGGACGGCAACTCCACCCGGCTCTCCCTGGCGATGGGCCTGCACCGCCGCGAGGACCGTCCGATGGGCGTCGCGGTGCGTACGTACTTCACCTCTCCGCGCCACGAGGACGACTACCTGGAGTCCTGGCTGGAACTGTGGGACCGGCGCGGCGCCCAGGACCGGCTGCTCCCGGGCTACGGCTGGATCTTCGGCATGGGCGACGGCACGAGCAACGTCGGCCTGGGCGTGCTGAACACCTCCGCGTCCTTCAAGGAACTGGACTGGCGCGAGGTGCTCAAGGCCTGGTGCGCCTCGATGCCTCAGGACTGGGGCTACACCCCCGAGAACATGACCGGCCCGATCCGCGGCGCCGCCCTGCCCATGGCCTTCAACCGCCAGCCGCACTACACCAAGGGCCTGCTGCTCGTCGGTGACGCGGGCGGCCTGGTGAACCCCTTCAACGGCGAAGGCATCGCGTATGCCATGGAGTCGGGCCAGATCGCCGCGGACGTCATCGTCCAGGCCGTGGCCCGCGCGACCCCCGCCCAGCGCGAACTGGCCCTGCGCAACTACCCGAAGATCCTCAAGGACACCTACGGCGGCTACTACACGCTGGGCCGCGCCTTCGTGAAGCTGATCGGCAACCCGAAGGTGATGAAGATCGCGGCACAGCGGGGCCTGACGCACCCGATGCTGATGAAGTTCACGCTGAAGCTCCTGGCCAACCTGACGGACCCGACGGGCGGCGACGCGATGGACCGGGTCATCAACGGCCTCTCCAAGGTAGCTCCGAAGGCGTAGCCCTGCGCACGGTTCCGTGCGCGCCCAGGCTGAGGGCGTACGTGCCCCTGCGGGCTGTGGAGGCGTGTGCGCTCTACGGGGTGCTCAGCTCGGCCGCCTTGGCCGCGCGTCGCGCGAACACCTCCTCGCGCCGCTCCGCCATCTGCCGGAGCGCGTCCTTGCGGTCGCGCTTCGAGAGGCGGTCCAGATAGACGTGACCGCTCAGGTGGTCCGTCTCGTGGAGCAGGCAGCGGGCGAAGTAGCCGGTGCCCTCGATGACGAGTGATGCGCCGTCTTTGTCCCGGCCGCGGACGACGGCCCGGTCGGGACGGGGCACCTCCCGCAGGGCGCCGGGTACCGACAGACAGCCCTCGGGCTCGTCGAGGAGGCGCCGGCCGGCGGTTCCGGGCTCGTCCACGACCGGGTTGACGAGGTGGCCGACGTGCCGGTTCCCGTCCTCGTCCGGGCAGTCGTAGACGAAGAGCCTGAGGTCCACGCCGACCTGGTTCGCCGCGAGTCCGCAGCCGTCGGCCACGTACATGGTCAGGAACATGTCGTCGATGAGCGCGGCCAGTTCCGGCGAGCCGAACTCCGCCGCGGTGACCTCGCGGCAGGGCCGGCGCAACACCTCCTCGCCCACCTCTGTGACCCGCCGCACCCTGCCGCGCCCCGCCTCCGGCGCTCGTAGGGGGTACGAGTCGACGCGCTTCCCCGACAGGAACACCCCCGGCATCCGCCGCTCCCTCGCGCACGGGCGGACCGCACCGGTCCGCCGGATCCCCTACCGTTTGCCAACTGCTTTGCAAAGTAGCACACTTTGCAAAGTGACTGAGGAAGAAGTGGCTGAGGAAGAACTCGACCGGCGGTCCGACGAACTGCCGGAACACGACGTGCGCACCGCTCTGTTGGACCTGCTCGCCGAGGTGGGCACCGTGACCGCCACGGAGGCCGCCGCCCGGCTCGGCTACAGCTCCGGCCTGTGCTCCTTCCATTTGCGGCAACTCGCCCGGTACGGACGCATCGAGGAAGTGCCGCAGAGCCGCGGGCGGGCCAGGCCGTGGCGGCTGCGGGGGCGGCCCGCCGAGCCGCGGGGCTTCGGGGAGCTGGCCCGTGGTCTGGAGGACGAGAGCTACCGGCAGTGGCTCGCGCAGAAGGACGGCGTGCCCGAGGAGTGGCAGCGGGACGAGGCGTTCAGCGCGGTCGTCCATCTCACCCCCGAGGAGATGACCGCCGTCGCCGAAGCGGTACGCCGTGAACTCGACCGGTACCGGGACCGGGAACAGCGCCCCACGCTCCGCCCCGCCGGGGCCCGTCCCGTCGCCGTCGTCACGCGGGTGTTCCCTTTGGTGTGAATTCTGCCCGGGGGCGCGCCTGGGTGGGGGCACGTCAGGGCAGCCGGAAGGGCCGCCGTGCCGTGTGGCAGCGGCGGCCCTCAGTCCGTGGAGCCGGTGACGCGCGTAGGCGCCATGGCGTCCGTACGTGGCGGGGTGCGGGTCAGAGCACCCGGACCGCGCCGGTCGGCGGGTCGTACGACAGCGGCTTCTCCACGACACCGGTGGAGGGGTTCTGCGCGCCGACGAACATGCCGTCGCCGACGTACACCGCCACGTGGTACGCGCTGCCCGCGCCGCCCCAGTAGAGGATGTCGCCCGGCTGCAGGTTGCTCAGCGAGACCTGGGTGCCGGCGGTCGACTGGCTCTGCGACACGCGCGGCAGGCTGACGCCGATCTGCTTGAACGCGGTCTGCACGAGGCCCGAGCAGTCCCATGAGTTCGGGCCGGTGCTGCCCATGACGTACGAGTCGCCGATCTGCGCCTTGACGAAGGCGATGACCGCGGCGGCGGACCCGGTGGCCGTGGACGTGCCGGCGGACGTGGGCGTGGCGGCCAGGGTGGCCCGCTCGGCGCTGCGCGAGGCGGCGGCGGCCGCCGCCTTCTTGCGCTCGGCCTCGGCCTTCCGCTGAGCCTCCGCTGCCTTCTTCTTGGCCTCCGCGAGGTCCGCCTTGGCCTGCTGCGCGGCGTGCGCGGCGGCCGAGTCGCGCTCGGCCTGAAGCTGGTAGTCGGCGGCGGCCTGCTGGGTGGCTTCCGCGGACTGGGCGACCTGCGCGGCCAGGTCGGCCGTCAGGGTGGGCAGCTCGAGGGTCTGCGTCACCGGCTCGGCGGCGTTCGCCGAGGCCGACGCACCGGCTACGGCCAGCGTGCCGAGGACGCCGCCCGTCACTCCGGCCCGCATCGCGATCGTCGACGCGCTGCGGTTGCGGGGCTTCCGGTGGCTGCGTATGTGAGCGGTGTGGGACATGAGTACAAGCGGTATCAGGGGCTCCTCCATACCTTCAAGAAACGTGTGCTGCGCCACAGTTGTTCAACCGCGACCCCAAACCCCGGGCGTGTCGCTCTTTATTGACGCCGTAACGGGCATAGCGGACACTCGTCATCAAGCCTTTGATCACGGGTTTTCATTGTTACGTCCGGATTGCGCCGCGCTTATCACTGGTCGCGACGCGTGGCCAAGCCCGCTTTATGGCGACCTCGCACGGATGTGGCACAGGTCACGGAACGGTCACCGCCCCGACGGCGTCTCGCGCACGAGCGACGCCTCTCGCCGCTCGCGGCCGCGCGCACGTTCACGGGTGACCGCATCCGCCTCATTTGTGAATGTGTGCACGCGTCCACATTTCGACCCGCCACTCCCACGCAGGTGTGAACGCGCTCCTTTATCAAGGGATCCTGTGCACCGCGAATTTGCCGTGAGGGGGTGATCTTTGATAATGAAAGACATCGCTGACCAGCGGAGACGAGCGAAAATGTCACCTCTTGGTGATCGCTCGACTGCTTCGCGTATGAAGGTCACCGCTCATCCGGCTTCATGATCCTTCGCCAGGTGGTGGAGATCACAAAGTACGTACTGACCCCCGTGTCGCAGATCACACACCGCCGGGCATAGGATGCGGGGCAGTTGGGCTTGTGACCTGCTTCACATGTCCGCGATCTTCGCCGGGGCGGGCGGGGTTCGTGGGGCTTGTGGGGCTGGCGTGAGCCCAGCACAACCTCCCCCAAGGTCCGGCTCCGCTCGGCCAGGGGGGACCCCCATGCAGTCAGTGCCGACTGAGAGGAGCGAGGAGCGGTGAACGCGTATGCGCCCATCCTCGTACTGGGAGCCCTCGGGGCAGGCTTTGCGATCTTCTCCGTGGTCATGGCCACGCTGATCGGTCCGAAGCGGTACAACCGCGCCAAGCTCGAGGCCTACGAGTGCGGCATCGAGCCGACCCCCACGCCGGTCGGCGGCGGGCGCTTCCCCATCAAGTACTACCTGACGGCGATGCTCTTCATCGTCTTCGACATCGAGATCGTCTTCCTCTACCCCTGGGCCGTCACCTTCGACGCCCTGGGGATCTTCGGGCTCGTGGAGATGCTGCTCTTCGTGCTCACCGTCTTCGTCGCGTACGCGTACGTATGGCGGCGCGGCGGCCTGGAATGGGACTGAGGGGCCTTTAGTCATGGGACTCGAAGAAAAGCTGCCGAGCGGTTTCCTTCTGACGACCGTCGAGCAGGCTGCGGGCTGGGTGCGCAAGGCGTCGGTCTTCCCCGCCACCTTCGGCCTCGCCTGCTGTGCCATCGAGATGATGACCACGGGCGCCGGCCGTTACGACCTGGCGCGCTTCGGCATGGAGGTCTTCCGCGGCTCGCCCCGGCAGGCGGACCTGATGATCGTCGCGGGGCGGGTCAGCCAGAAGATGGCGCCGGTCCTGCGGCAGGTCTACGACCAGATGCCGAACCCCAAGTGGGTGATCTCCATGGGGGTCTGCGCCTCCTCGGGCGGCATGTTCAACAACTACGCGATCGTGCAGGGCGTCGACCACATCGTCCCTGTCGACATCTATCTGCCCGGCTGTCCGCCGCGGCCGGAGATGCTGATGGACGCGATCCTCAAGCTCCACCACAAGATCCAGACCTCGAAGCTCGGCGTCAACGCCGAGGAGGCGGCCCGTGAAGCGGAGGAAGCGGCGCTCAAGGCCCTCCCGACGATCGAGATGAAGGGGCTGCTGCGATGAGCGACGCGAAGAGCAACGGCGCGAACACGCCGGGCGACGGCGCGAGCGGCGCCGCGGCGAACGGCAACGGCGTCAACCCCGAGAAGGACCTCGGTGCCGCCAACCTCCCGGGCATGCGCGGCGACCACGGCGAGGAGATCCGCGTCCAGCGCGGCATGTTCGGCGCCAACAACGGCGGCGACACCTCCGGCTACGGCGGCCTGGTCCGCTCCATCCGGCTCCCCGGCGCCGCCACCCGCCCCTACGGCGGCTGGTTCGACGAGGTCGCCGACGAACTGGAGGGCGCCCTGGAGGAACAGGGACTTGTCCCCGAGAACGCCATCGAGAAGACCGTCGTCGACCGCGGCGAGCTGACCTTCCACATCGAACGCGAGTACCTCGTCGCCGTCGCCCAGACCCTCCGCGACGACCCGGCGCTCCGCTTCGAACTGTGCACGGGCGTGAGCGGAGTGCACTACCTCGGCGACAAGGGGCGAGAGCTGCACGCCGTCTACCACCTGCGGTCGATCACCCACAACCGGTTGATCCGCCTGGAGGTCAGCGCCCCCGACGCCGACCCGCACATCCCGTCGCTCGTCCCCGTCTATCCCACGAACGACTGGCACGAGCGCGAGACGTACGACTTCTTCGGCCTGGTCTTCGACGGCCACCCGGCGCTGACACGGATCATGATGCCCGACGACTGGCAGGGCTTCCCGCAGCGCAAGGACTATCCCCTCGGCGGCATCCCCGTCGAGTACAAGGGCGCCCAGATCCCGGCTCCGGACCAGCGGAGGTCGTACTCATGAGCACGCAGACTCCGTCCTCCGCCTCCTCGCGCGAGACGACCGAGGGCACCGTCTACACGGTCACCGGCGGTGACTGGGACGAGGTCGTCCAGTCCGCGACCCGCGCCGACGACGAACGCCTCATCGTCAACATGGGTCCGCAGCATCCGTCCACGCACGGGGTGCTGAGGCTCATCCTGGAGATCGACGGCGAGACCGTCACCGAGGCCCGCTGCGGCATCGGCTACCTCCACACCGGAATCGAGAAGAACCTCGAGTACCGCACGTGGACCCAGGGCACCACGTTCGTGACGCGGATGGATTACCTGACGCCGTTCTTCAACGAGACGGCGTACTGCCTCGCGGTCGAGAAACTCCTCGGCGTCGAGGACCAGATCCCGGACCGCGCCACGGTCCTGCGCGTGCTCCTGATGGAGCTGAACCGGATCTCCTCCCACCTGGTGTGCATCGCCACCGGAGGCATGGAACTCGGCGCGACCACCATCATGATCTACGGCTTCCGCGACCGGGAGATGATCCTCGACATCTTCGAGCTGATCACCGGCCTGCGGATGAACCACGCCTACGTCCGCCCCGGCGGACTCGCCCAGGACCTGCCGCCGGGCGCGGTGGACCAGATCCGCGAGTTCGTGAAGAAGATGAAGAAGAACCTTCCGGAGTACGACAAGCTCGCCACCGGGAACCCCATCTTCAAGGCCCGTATGCAGGACATCGGCTACCTGGACCTGGCCGGCTGCATGGCCCTCGGCGCCACCGGCCCGATCCTGCGCTCCGCCGGCCTGCCGCACGACCTGCGCAAGGCGCAGCCCTACTGCGGCTACGAGACCTACGACTTCGACGTCCCGACCGCCGACACGTGTGACGCCTACGGCCGCTTCCTCATCCGCCTCGAGGAGATGAGCCAGTCGCTCCGGATCATCGAGCAGTGCCTGGACCGGCTGGAGCCCGGCCCGGTCATGGTCGCCGACAAGAAGATCGCCTGGCCCGCTCAGCTCGCCCTGGGACCGGACGGGCTCGGCAACTCCCTCGATCACATCAAGAACATCATGGGTACCTCCATGGAGGCCCTGATCCACCACTTCAAGCTGGTGACCGAGGGCTTCCGCGTCCCGCCGGGACAGGCGTACGCGGCGGTCGAGTCGCCCAAGGGCGAACTCGGAGTGCACACCGTGTCCGACGGCGGCACCCGCCCCTACCGGGTCCACTTCCGTGACCCGTCCTTCACCAACCTGCAGGCCATGGCGGCGATGTGCGAGGGCGGCCAGGTCGCCGACGTGATCGTCGCCGTCGCGTCCATCGACCCCGTGATGGGAGGCGTCGACCGGTGACCACCAGTTCTTCGGAGCGCGGCGTCAGCCTGGGCATGCCCGAGCTGCCCGCGCCCGCCTACCCGGACGACGTCCGAGCGCGCCTGGAGCAGGACGCGCGCGAGATCATCGGCCGCTACCCGGACTCGCGGTCCGCCCTCCTGCCGTTGCTGCATCTCGTGCAGTCGGAGGAGGGACACGTCACCCGCACCGGGATGCGGTTCTGCGCGGACGTGCTCAGCCTGACCACGGCGGAGGTCTCCGCGGTCGCCACCTTCTACACCATGTACCGGCGGGGTCCCTCCGGTGACTACCAGGTGGGCGTCTGCACCAACACCCTGTGCGCCGTGATGGGCGGAGACGCGATCTTCTCCGCCCTCCGCGAGCACCTCGGCGTCGGCAACGGCGAGACGACCGCCGACGGCAAGGTGACCCTGGAGCACATCGAGTGCAACGCGGCCTGCGACTTCGCGCCGGTGGTGATGGTCAACTGGGAGTTCTTCGACAACCAGACCCCCGAGAGTGCCAAGCGCCTGGTCGACGACCTGAGGGCGGGCCGGGAGGTCGATCCCACCCGCGGTGCCCCCTTGTGCACCTTCAAGGAGACCGCCCGGATGCTGGCCGGCTTCCCCGACGAGAGGGACGGAGCCGTCGAGGCGGCCGGCAGCGCGGGCCCGGCCTCCCTGGTCGGGCTGCGGCTGGCCAAGGGGGAGACCGGCGCCGCGCGCGTGGTGCACCCGCGGGACGGCGGGCCGCACGACGAGCCACGGGACGGGGCACCGCAGGACACATCGGACGCCGGCCCCGCCCACCCGTCATCCACCACCGCCCGTGACGGAGGGGATACGCCCCGCACCACTGATTCCGCCGGACCCGTCGACGAGGAGGGGCAGTGATGACGTTGGCACCCCAGATCAACGAGACCAGCCCCGAGAAGCTGCTGGCACCCGTGCTGTCGGCCTTCTGGGACGAGGAGAAGTCCTGGACGCTGGACGTCTACCAGCGGCACGAGGGGTACGAGGGGCTCCGCAAGGCGCTCGCCATGTCGCCCGACGACGTGATCGCGTACGTCAAGGACTCCGGGCTGCGCGGCCGGGGCGGCGCGGGATTCCCGACGGGAATGAAGTGGCAGTTCATTCCCCAGGGTGATGGCAAGCCTCACTATCTAGTTGTCAACGCCGACGAATCGGAGCCCGGTACCTGCAAGGACATCCCGCTCCTCTTCGCGAACCCGCACAGCCTCATCGAGGGCATCGTCATCGCGTGTTACGCCATCAGGTCGTCGCATGCCTTCATCTATCTGCGGGGCGAAGTCGTCCCCGTACTACGGCGGTTGCACTCGGCCGTACGCGAGGCGTACGCGGCGGGCTACCTCGGCGAGAACATCCTCGGCAGCGGACTCGACCTCGAACTCACCGTGCACGCGGGCGCGGGCGCGTACATCTGCGGTGAGGAGACCGCACTGCTCGACTCGCTCGAAGGCCGCCGTGGCCAACCGCGGCTCCGTCCCCCCTTCCCTGCGGTCGCGGGCTTGTATGCCTGCCCGACTGTGGTGAATAACGTCGAGTCGATCGCGTCGGTTCCCGCGATCCTGCACCGGGGCAAGGAATGGTTCCGGTCGATGGGCAGCGAGAAGTCCCCCGGCTTCACGCTCTACTCGCTCAGCGGCCATGTCGCCAGCCCCGGCCAGTACGAGGCCCCGCTCGGCATCACGCTCCGCCAGCTCCTCGACATGAGCGGCGGCATGCGGCCCGGCCACCGGCTGAAGTTCTGGACGCCCGGCGGCTCCTCGACACCGATGTTCACCGACGAGCACCTCGACGTCCCACTGGACTACGAGGGCGTGGGCGCCGCCGGTTCCATGCTCGGCACCAAGGCCCTGCAGTGCTTCGACGAGACGACGTGCGTGGTGCGGGCCGTCACCCGCTGGACCGAGTTCTACGCCCACGAGTCCTGCGGCAAGTGCACGCCCTGCCGCGAAGGCACGTACTGGCTGGTTCAGCTGCTGCGGGACATCGAGGCCGGCAAGGGCACGACGGCCGATCTCGACAAGCTCGCCGACATCGCCGACAACATCAACGGCAAGTCCTTCTGCGCCCTCGGCGACGGCGCGGCCGCGCCGATCTTCTCCTCCCTCCAGTACTTCCGCGAGGAGTACGAGGAGCACATCACGGGCCGGGGCTGCCCCTTCGACCCGGCCAAGTCCACGGCCTGGGCGGACAAGCCCGCGGAGGTGACCGCATGACTGTGACCACCAGCGCCCCCTCGGGAGGGGGCCAGGCGGCCCTCCCGCCGGAGGACCTCGTCACGCTGACGATCGACGGCATCGAGATCAGCGTGCCCAAGGGCACCCTGGTCATCCGTGCCGCCGAGCAGCTCGGCATCGAGATCCCCCGCTTCTGCGACCACCCCCTCCTGGACCCGGTCGGCGCCTGCCGCCAGTGCATCGTCGAGGTCGAGGGCCAGCGCAAGCCCATGGCGTCCTGCACGATCACGTGCACGGACGGGATGGTCGTGAAGACGCACCTCACCTCGCCCGTCGCCGAGAAGGCCCAGAAGGGTGTGATGGAGCTCCTGCTCATCAACCACCCGCTGGACTGCCCCGTCTGCGACAAGGGCGGCGAGTGCCCGCTGCAGAACCAGGCCATGTCGCACGGCAACGCCGAGTCCCGCTTCGAGGGCAGGAAGCGCACCTACGAGAAGCCCGTCGCGATCTCCACCCAGGTGCTGCTCGACCGCGAACGGTGCGTGCTGTGCGCCCGCTGCACCCGGTTCTCCCAACAGATCGCGGGCGACCCGATGATCGAGCTGCTGGAGCGGGGCGCGCTCCAGCAGGTCGGCACCGGCGAGGGCGACCCCTTCGAGTCCTACTTCTCCGGGAACACCATCCAGATCTGCCCGGTCGGCGCCCTCACGTCGGCGGCGTACCGCTTCCGCTCCCGCCCCTTCGACCTCGTCTCCTCGCCCTCCGTGTGCGAGCACTGCTCCGGTGGCTGCGCGACGCGCACGGACCACCGGCGCGGCAAGGTCATGCGCCGCCTCGCGGCCAACGACCCCGAGGTCAACGAGGAGTGGATCTGCGACAAGGGACGGTTCGCGTTCCGGTACGCGCAGCTGACGGACCGGCTCGACACCCCGCTGGTGCGAGGCGAGTCCGGCGAGCTGGAGCCCGCCTCCTGGCCCGAGGCGCTGCAGGCCGCCGCCGAGGGTCTGCTCAGCGCGCGGGGCCGGGCCGGTGTGCTGACCGGCGGACGGCTCACCGTCGAGGACGCCTACGCGTACAGCAAGTTCGCGCGCGTGGCGCTCGGCACCAACGACATCGACTTCCGCGCACGTGTGCACAGCGGCGAGGAGGCCGACTTCCTGGCCGCCAGGGTCGCCGGACGCGGCCGTGACCTCGACGGCACCGGTGTCACGTACACGGCTCTGGAGAAGGCTCCCGCCGTCCTGCTCGTGGGGGTCGAGGCCGAGGAGGAGGCGCCCGGCGTCTTCCTGCGGTTGCGCAAGGCCTGGCGGGCCCATGGCCAGCAGGTGTTCGCCCTCGCCACGTACGCCACCCGGGGCCTTGAGAAGGCCGGCGGCATCCTGCTGTCCGCCGCGCCCGGCACCGAGACCGAGTGGCTGGACGCGCTGGCCGGCCGGGTCGGCCTGGAGGAGGACGGCGTACGCGCCGCCGATGCCCTGCGCACCGAGGGCGCGGTGATCGTCGTCGGCGAGCGGCTCGCCGGTGTGGCGGGCGGACTCACCGCCGCCGTACGGACCGCGGCCGCCACCGGCGCGCAGCTGGTGTGGATCCCGCGCCGGGCCGGGGAGCGGGGCGCGGTCGAGGTGGGCGCACTGCCCACGCTGCTGCCGGGCGGACGTCCCGCCTTCGACCCGCGCGCGCGGGACGAGGTCGCCGCCGCCTGGGGCGTCGCCGAACTCCCGCAGCGCTACGGCCGGGACACGGACCAGATCGTCGAGGCCGCGGTCTCCGGCGAACTGCGGGCCCTGGTGGTCGCCGGTGTCGAGGTCGCCGACCTGCCCCGTCCGGCACGCGCGCGTGAAGCGCTCTCCACGGTGGGCTTCCTGGTGTCGCTGGAACAGCGCCCCGGTGAGGTCACCGAACACGCCGACGTGGTGCTGCCGGTCGCGGCGGTCGCCGAGAAGGCGGGCACCTTCCTCAACTGGGAGGGGCGGGCCCGCTTCTTCGAGGCGGCGCTCAAGCCCGACCAGATGACCCGGTCCCTGGCGCCCACCGACGCGCGCGTGCTCCACATGCTCGCCGACGCCATGGACGTCCATCTGGGGCTGCCCGATCTGCGGACCGTGCGCACGGAGCTGGACCGGCTCGGCCCCTGGGGCGGACTGCGGGCCGCCGACTCCGTGGAGACCGGGGGGCACCTGCCCCGTCCGGCCGCCGGGGAGGCGGTGCTGGCGGGTCACCGGCTGCTGCTCGACCGGGGACGGCTCCAGGACGGTGACGAGGCGCTCGCCGGCACGCGTCACGCGGCACGCGCGCGGGTGTCGGCCGCCACCGCCGCCGAGGCCGGTGTCAAGGACGGTGACCTGCTGGCCGTGAGCGGCCCGTCGGGGACCGTGGAACTCCCGTTGCAGATCACCGAGATGCCGGACCGGGTGGTCTGGCTCCCGCTGAACTCCACCGGCGGGGGCGTCGCCTCCGACACCGGTGCGCTGCCCGGCAATCTCGTCCGCATCGGCCCGGCGACACCCGCCGCCGCGGCCCCCGAGGAGGTGGAGGCATGAGCCCGTACCTCGCTGCTGAGGACCTCTCCATGTTCGGCCGCGACCCCTGGTGGCTGATCGTGATCAAGGCGGTCTTCTGCTTCGCCTTCCTGATGGTGACCGTGCTGTTCTCCATCGTCTGGGAGCGCAAGGTCGTCGCCTGGATGCAGCTGCGGATCGGCCCGAACCGGCACGGTCCCTGGGGCATGCTCCAGTCGCTCGCCGACGGCGTGAAGCTGATGCTGAAGGAAGACGTCATCGTCAAGCGCGCGGACAAGGTGGTCTACGTCCTCGCGCCGATCGTCGCGGCCATCCCGGCCTTCATGGCGATCGCGGTGATCCCCTTCGGGCCCGCCGGCAACGAGATCTCGATCTTCGGTCACCGGACCGCGATGCAGCTCACCGACCTGCCGATCGCGACGCTCTACATCCTCGCGGTCGCCTCGGTCGGCATCTACGGCATCGTCCTCGCCGGCTGGAGCTCCGGATCCACCTACCCGCTGCTCGGCGGCCTGCGCTCCTGCGCGCAGATGATCTCGTACGAGATCGCCATGGGCGCCGCCTTCGCCTCGGTGTTCCTCTACTCGGGGTCGATGTCGACGTCGAGGATCGTCGAGCAGCAGCACGACCGCTGGTACATCCTGCTGCTGCCGGTCTCGTTCATCATCTACATCGTCACGATGGTCGGCGAGACCAACCGCGCCCCCTTCGACATGCCGGAGTCCGAGGGCGACCTGGTCGGCGGCTTCAACACCGAGTACTCGTCGATCAAGTTCGCGATGTTCATGCTCGCCGAGTACGTGAACATGGTGACGGTCTCGGCCGTGTCGACCACGCTCTTCCTGGGCGGCTGGCGGGCGCCGTGGCCGATCAGCGGCTTGTGGGCGGGCGCGAACCACGGCTGGTGGCCGCTGCTCTGGTTCGTCATCAAGGTCCAGCTCCTGCTGTTCTTCTTCATCTGGCTGCGCGGCACGCTCCCGCGCGTCCGTTACGACCAGCTGATGAAGCTCGGCTGGAAGGTCCTCATCCCGGTCTCCGTGGTCTGGCTGATGCTCGTCGCGACCGTGCGGGCGCTTCGTAACGAACACTATGGATTCGCCGATATCGCCCTCTATGTCGCGGGCGGTGTCCTCGCGCTGCTGCTGCTGTCGTTCCTCGTCGACATGTTCCGCGAGAAGGCCAAGGAGCCCGAGCGGCCCTCGGCGGGGCCCGCCGCCTTCGACCCGATGGCGGGCGGCTTCCCCGTACCGCCGCTGCCGGGACAGACGCTGCCGCCGGTGCCCAGGCGCCGCCCGCGCCGGGAGCGGGAGCTGATTGTCAGTGGTGGATCGGACACTGTCAGTGACGGATCTACGGATGGAAAGGAGGCGTCCGATGGCTGAGGAGCCCAAGGAGGCCGGGCAGACCAAGCCCGGATTCCAGAACCCGGTGGCCGGCTTCGGCGTGACCTTCAGGGCCATGTTCAAGAAGCGGCTGACCGAGCAGTACCCGGAGCAGAAGAAGACCACGGCTCCGCGGTTCCACGGACGGCACCAGCTCAACCGCCATCCGGACGGCCTGGAGAAGTGCGTCGGCTGCGAGCTGTGCGCCTGGGCCTGCCCCGCCGACGCGATCTACGTGGAGGGCGCGGACAACACGGAAGAGGAGCGCTACTCCCCGGGCGAGCGGTACGGGCGGGTGTACCAGATCAACTACGCCCGCTGCATCCTGTGCGGCCTGTGCATCGAGGCGTGCCCCACGCGCGCGCTCACGATGACGAACGAGTTCGAGCTGGCGGACTCCAGCCGCGCCAATCTGATCTACACCAAGGAGCAGCTGCTCGCCGGACTGGAAGAGGGCATGGTCGACACCCCGCATGCCATCTACCCGGGGATGGGCGAGGAGGACTACTACCGGGGCCTGGTGACGGAGGCTGCGCCGGGCACGGTGCGCCAGGCCGCCGTTTCCAAGGGCGAACAGCGTCAATCGGCCGGCTCTTCGGGCGCGGCGGAAGAACAGGGGGCGGACGCATGAGCGCGCAACTCGCCGCCTACACCACCTCCACCGGGGAGGCCTTCCAGTTCTGGGTCCTCGGTGCCGTCGCGGTGATCGGCGCCCTGGGCACCGTCCTCATGAAGAAGGCCGTGCACAGCGCGCTCTCCCTGGCCGGCACGATGATCGTCCTGGCGGTGTTCTACCTCGCCAACGGCGCCTACTTCCTGGGCATCGTGCAGATCGTCGTCTACACCGGCGCGATCATGATGCTGTTCCTGTTCGTGGTGATGCTGGTGGGTGTCACCGCGGCGGACTCCCTCAAGGAGACCATCAAGGGCCAGCGCTGGCTGGCCCTTCTGTGCGGGGTCGGCTTCGGCGTCCTGCTGTTCGCGGGCATCGCCAACGCGTCCCTGAAGGACTTCGCCGGCCTGGGCAAGGCGAACGCGAACGGCAATGTGGAGGGCCTCGCGGCCCTCATCTTCACCAAGTACGTGTTCGCCTTCGAAATCACCGGTGCCCTGCTCATCACGGCCGCGGTCGGCGCCATGGTGCTCACCCACCGCGAGCGCACCGAGCGGGCCAGGACCCAGCGCGAACTGTCCGAGCAGCGCGTACGGGAGGGCACGCACGTTCCGCCGCTGCCGGCCCCCGGCGTCTACGCCCGGCACAACGCGGTGGACATCGCGGGCCTGCTCCCGGACGGCACCCCGTCCGAGCTGACCGTCAACAAGACGCTCCGGGCCCGGGGTCAGATCCGTGATGTGTCCGACGAGGCGATCGGCGATCTGAAGGCACTGGAACAGCGCGCCGCCGAACGCCTGGAGCGGGACGAGGACGAGCGGCCCGCGCTCAAGAGGACCGAGGAGGCGTCGAAGTGAACCCGGTCAACTACCTGTATCTCGCCGCTCTGCTGTTCGTGATCGGCGCCACCGGCGTGCTGATCCGGCGGAACGCGATCGTGGTGTTCATGTGCATCGAGCTGATGCTCAACGCCTGCAACCTCGCGTTCGTCACCTTCTCCCGGATGCACGGCAATCTCGACGGCCAGATCATCGCCTTCTTCACGATGGTCGTCGCCGCCGCGGAGGTCGTGGTCGGGCTCGCGATCATCGTGTCGCTGTTCCGTACCCGCCACTCGGCCTCGGTCGACGACGCCAGCCTGATGAAGCTGTAAGGGGTCGGAAGAATCGTGGAGAACCTGATTGCGCTGCTGATCGCGGCGCCCGTGCTCGGAGCGGCCGTCCTGCTGTGCGGCGGCAGAAGGCTGGACGCGGTCGGCCACTGGATCGGCACGGTGCTCGCCGCCGCCTCCTTCGTCCTCGGCGTCGTCCTCTTCGCCGACATGCTGGGCAAGGCGGCCGACCACCGGGCCGTGACGCAGCATCTGTACAGCTGGATCCCGGTGGCCGGCTTCCAGGCCGACGTCTCCTTCCGGCTCGACCAGCTGTCGATGACGTTCGTCCTGCTGATCACCGGGGTCGGCTCGCTCATCCATCTGTACTCGGTGGGGTACATGGAGCACGACGAGCGCCGGCGCCGCTTCTTCGGCTATCTGAACCTGTTCCTCGCGGCGATGCTGCTGCTCGTCCTCGCCGACAACTACCTGCTGCTGTACGTCGGCTGGGAGGGCGTCGGTCTCGCCTCCTACCTGCTGATCGGCTTCTGGCAGCACAAGCCCAGCGCGGCGACCGCCGCGAAGAAGGCGTTCCTCGTCAACCGCGTCGGCGACATGGGCCTGTCGATCGCGATCATGCTGATGTTCACGACGTTCGGGACCTTCGCCTTCGGGCCGGTCTTCGCGGATGTGCACCGGACGGGCGAGGGCAAGCTCACCGCCATCGGCCTGATGCTGCTGCTCGCCGCCTGCGGCAAGTCCGCCCAGGTGCCGCTGCAGTCCTGGCTCGGTGACGCGATGGAGGGCCCGACACCGGTCTCGGCCCTCATCCACGCCGCGACCATGGTGACCGCGGGCGTGTACCTGATCGTCCGCTCCGGTGCGATCTTCAACGCCGCACCGGACGCGCAACTGGCCGTCACCGTGGTCGGCGCCGTCACGCTCCTGTTCGGTGCGATCGTCGGTTGCGCGAAGGACGACATCAAGAAGGCGCTGGCCGGGTCGACCATGTCGCAGATCGGCTACATGGTGCTGGCGGCCGGCCTCGGCCCCATCGGCTATGTCTTCGCGATCATGCACCTGGTGACGCACGGCTTCTTCAAGGCCGGGCTGTTCCTCGGCGCCGGCTCGGTCATGCACGGCATGAACGACGAGGTCGACATGCGCAGGTACGGCGGCCTCAGGAAGTACATGCCGGTCACGTTCGTCACCTTCGGCCTCGGCTACCTCGCCATCATCGGCTTCCCGGGCCTGTCCGGCTTCTTCTCCAAGGACAAGATCATCGAGGCGGCGTTCGCCAAGGGCGGCACCGAGGGCTGGGTCCTGGGCGGCGCGGCCCTGCTGGGCGCGGCCATCACCGCGTACTACATGACACGCGTGATGATCATGACCTTCTTCGGTGAGAAGCGCTGGCAGCCGGACGAGCACGGCCACGAGCCGCACCCGCACGAGTCGCCCAGGGTGATGACGATCCCGATGATCGTGCTGGCGGTCGGGTCGGTGTTCGCGGGCGGGCTCTTCTCCATCGGCGACCGTTTCCTGCACTGGCTGGAGCCCATCACCGGACACGCGGAGGGCCACTCGCCCGTCAGCGCCGGGACGGTCACGGCCGCGACCCTGGTGCTGCTGCTCGTGGGCGTCGGCATCGCCTACGCCCAGTACGGCCGCCGTCCGGTCCCGGCCGTCGCCCCGCGCGGGTCGCTGCTCACTCGGGCCGCCCGGCGCGATCTGCTCCAGGACGACTTCAACCATGTCGTCCTCGTCCGCGGCGGAGCGCACCTCACCCGCTCCCTGGTGTACGTGGACCACACCCTGGTCGACGGCGTCGTCAACGGCACGGCCGCTTCGGTCGGCGGCCTGTCCGGTCGGCTCCGCCGACTGCAGAACGGCTACGCGCGGTCGTACGCGGTCTCGATGTTCGGCGGTGCGGCGGTGCTCGTCGCCCTGACCCTGCTGATGAGGGCGGTCTGATAGCGATGTCCTTTCCCCTGCTGACAGCGACGGCGGTGCTCCCGGCCGTGGGGGCGGTCGCCACGGCCGCGGTCCCCGCCGCCCGGCGGACCACCGCCAAGTGGCTGGCGCTGGTCGTCTCACTCGCCACGCTCGCGCTCGCCGCGGTGATCGGGTTCCGCTTCGATCCGGGCGGCGCCCGCTACCAGTTCACCGAATCGCACGCCTGGATCAAGGACTTCGGGGTGCGGTACGAACTGGGCGTGGACGGCATCGCGGTGGCGCTCATCGCGCTCACCGCGCTGCTGATCCCGTTCGTGATCCTGGCGGGCTGGCACGACGCCGACCCTTCCCCAAACTCTCAACTTCGTTCGAGCAGGGGAGGCCCCGAGGAGACCGGCCACCCATATCACTGGCGGCCGACGCAGGGCTTCTTCGCCCTGATCCTGGCGGTCGAGGCGATGGTGATCCTCTCCTTCGAGGCCACCGACGTCTTCCTCTTCTACATCTTCTTCGAAGCCATGCTCATCCCGATGTACTTCCTCATCGGCGGCTTCGGGGACCACGCCCACGAGCACGGCGAGCAGACGGCGTCCACGCAACGCTCGTACGCCGCCGTGAAGTTCCTCCTCTACAACCTCGTCGGCGGCCTGATCATGCTGGCCGCGGTGATCGGTCTCTATGTGCAGGCGGGCAACTTCTCGCTCCCGGAGATCGTGCAGGCGCGGGCGAACGGCTCGCTGCACATGGCGACCAGCACCGAACGCTGGCTGTTCCTCGGCTTCTTCTTCGCCTTCGCGGTGAAGGCGCCACTGTGGCCGCTGCACACCTGGCTGCCCAACGCCATGGGGGAGGCCACCGCCCCGGTGGCCGTCCTCATCACGGCGGTCGTCGACAAGGTGGGCACCTTCGCGATGCTGCGGTTCTGCCTCCAGCTGTTCCCGGAGGCGAGCAAGTGGGCCACACCCGTCATCCTCGTCCTGGCGCTCATCAGCATCATCTACGGGGCGCTGCTCGCGGTCGGCCAGCGGGACATCAAGCGGCTGGTGGCGTACGCCTCGATCTCGCACTTCGGCTTCATCATCCTGGGCATCTTCGCGATGACCAGCCAGGGCCAGTCCGGCGCGACGCTCTACATGGTGAACCACGGGATCTCGACCGCGGCCCTGATGCTGGTGGCGGGCTTCCTGATCTCGCGCCGCGGCTCGCGTCTGATCGCGGACTACGGAGGCGTCCAGAAGGTCGCGCCGGTGCTCGCCGGCACCTTCCTGATCGGCGGTCTGGCCACACTGTCCCTGCCGGGACTCGCGCCGTTCGTGAGTGAGTTCCTGGTCCTGGTCGGCACGTTCACACGCCATCCGGCGATCGGTGTCATCGCCACCTTCGGCATCGTCCTCGCCGCGCTCTACACCCTGGTCCTCTACCAGCGGACGATGACGGGCCCGGTGAAGGCGGAGGTCGCCGCGATGCCGGACCTGCGCGTGCGTGAGCTGCTCGTCGTCGCCCCGCTGATCGTCCTGCTGATCTTCCTCGGCGTCTATCCGAAGCCCGTCGCCGACATCGTGAACCCGGCGGTCAAACAGACCATGTCCGACGTACATCAGACCGATCCCAAGCCCGAGGCGGAGGCGGCCAAGTGAGCACAGCAGCCGTCCACAGCCTGTGGACAACCGCGGCCGAGCCGATCTCGAAGATCCCGGCGCCGAAGATCGAGTACGGGCAATTGTCGCCGACGTTGATCGTCATCGGCGCGGCGCTCATCGGGGTGCTGATCGAGGCGTTCGTCCCGCGCGCATCTCGCTACTACGCACAGGTGTTCGTCTCGATCGTCGCGCTCGCCGCCGCGTTCGCCGCGGTCGTGGCCCTCGCGGCCGACGGCTACGGCACCACCAGGGCACACATCGCGGCCATGGGAGCCATCGCGGTCGACGGGCCGTCCCTGTTCCTGCAGGGCACGATCCTGCTGGCCGGTCTGCTCGGCGTGTTCACCTTCGCCGAGCGGCGCCTCGACCCGGCCGCGCACGGCAACCGGGTCGACTCGTTCGCCGCGCAGGCCGCCTCCGTACCGGGCAGCGAGGGCGAGAAGGCCGCCGTGAAGGCCGGCTTCACGACCACCGAGGCCTTCCCGCTGCTGCTGTTCGCGGTCGGCGGCATGCTCGTCTTCCCCTCGGCCAACGATCTGCTGACCCTTTTCGTGGCCCTGGAGGTCTTCTCCCTGCCGCTGTACCTGCTGTGCGCCCTGGCCCGCCGCAAGCGGCTCCTGTCGCAGGAGGCCGCGGTCAAGTACTTCCTGCTCGGCGCGTTCGCCTCCGCGTTCACCCTGTTCGGCATCGCGCTGCTGTACGGGTACGCGGGCTCGGTGTCGTACGCGACGATCGCCCGGGTCGTCGACGGCACGGTCACGAACGTCGACCCGGCGCTCGCGAACACCATGGGCAATGACGCGCTGCTGCTGGTCGGTGGCGCGCTGATCGCGATGGGCCTGCTGTTCAAGGTGGCCGCGGTGCCGTTCCACATGTGGACGCCGGATGTGTACCAGGGCGCGCCGACCCCGGTGACCGGCTTCATGGCGGCGGCGACGAAGGTGGCGGCGTTCGGTGCGCTGCTGCGGCTGCTGTACGTCGTCCTGCCGGGTATGCGCTGGGACTGGCGGCCGGTGATGTGGGCGGTCGCGATCGTCACCATGCTGGGCGGCGCGATCGTCGCGATCACCCAGACCGACATCAAGCGGCTGCTGGCGTACTCGTCGATCGCGCACGCGGGCTTCATCCTCGCGGGTGTCATCGCGACGACCCCCGACGGTGTCTCCTCCGTCCTCTTCTACCTGGCCGCGTACTCGTTCGTGACGATCGGCGCCTTCGCCGTCGTGACGCTGGTCCGCGACGCGGGCGGCGAGGCGACACACCTGTCCAACTGGGCCGGGCTCGGGCGCAGGTCACCGCTGGTGGCGGCCGTGTTCGCGGTGTTTCTGCTGGCCTTCGCGGGCATCCCGCTGACCTCCGGCTTCGCCGGGAAGTTCGCGGTGTTCAAGGCGGCCGCGGAGGGCGGGGCGATCCCGCTGGTCGTGATCGGTGTGATCTCGTCGGCGGTCGCGGCGTTCTTCTACATCCGTGTGATCGTCCTGATGTTTTTCAGCGAACCGCGCCCCGAGGGCCCGACGGTCGCGGTCCCCTCACCGCTGACCATGACGGCGATCGGGGTGGGCGTGGCGGTCACGCTGGTGCTGGGGGTGGCGCCCCAGTACTTCCTGGATCTGGCGAGCCAGGCGGGCGTCTTCGTGCGCTGAGGAGCGCCCGCCGCACACGACGGCCCGGTGCCCGCTCGGGGGGTGCCGGGCCGTTCTGCGCGCAGGTCTACCGTCTCGGCGCGCGGCGCGCCTTGATCTGGGTGAGGTCGAGGTCCACGGGGAACGGGACGTCCACCTTCAGGCGCTCCCGGAAGATACCCACGCTGGTGTACGTCCCGGTCGTGGGCTCCAGTTCGAAGACGTGCACCGCGGCATGGCCCTTCTCGTTCTCGACCCGCCAGTAGTGGGGGATCCCGGCTCGGGCGTACTTCACGGGCTTGGTCTCGCGGTCTCGCGAGACGGAGTCCTCCGAGACGACCTCGATGGTCAGGACGACGGCGGTCGAGGGGAACCGGGTCTGCTCCGGGTCCTCCACCACATCCGCGCGCACGACCACCACATCCGGCTCGGGCCTGTTCTGGCGGTCGATGCCGATGGTGAACTCGCGGAAGACCTCAAGGTCCGCAGGTGCCAGAGACTGAAGCTGCCATTTGAAGAAATCGATGGCACGCTCGTGAAAGATGGTCTGCGGACTCACGAAGACAAGGCTTCCGTCGATCAGTTCCGTGTGCGGAGGCAGATTCGGAAGCCGGTCCAGGTCGTCGGCGGTCCAGCCGCCCTCCGGCGGGATCGGCCAGTCGGATGCGGACGCCTTCGGTGCGACGCTCATCAGTGCTCCCATGGGACGGAGTCTCGCCGGTCCATTCAGACTATCGGCCGGAAACGGGCAGGTCTCCCGCAAACGTGTGAACGAGTGTCGTGTCCTTGACCAGGGGCGGTGAGGGGAGCCTGTGGATAAATCCGGAGCTGTCGGCGCGGCCCCCTATCGTGGATGGCGTGGTCGAGGGACGACATACGGGGGACGGGCGATGGACGGGACGGCTGTGATGACCGAGGCGGGCGTGATGCCGGCGCCGAGTGACGGGAGCGAGGCGCGGGCCACGCTGCACCGGATCTTCGGGTACGAGCGCTTCCGTGGTGAGCAGGAAGCGATCATCGAGCATGTGGTGGCCGGCGGCGACGCCGTGGTCCTCATGCCGACCGGCGGTGGCAAGTCGCTGTGCTACCAGATCCCGGCCCTGGTCAGACCCGGCACCGGCGTGGTGGTCTCACCGCTCATCGCGCTGATGCAGGACCAGGTGGACGCGTTGCGGGCGCTCGGCGTGCGGGCCGGGTTCGTCAACTCCACGCAGGACTTCGACGAGCGGCGCATGGTGGAAGCGGAGTTCCTGGCCGGCGAGCTGGACCTGCTGTATCTGGCCCCGGAGCGGCTGCGTCTGGAGTCCACCCGCGATCTGCTCTCGCGGGGCAAGATCTCGGTGTTCGCCATCGACGAGGCGCACTGTGTGTCCCAGTGGGGCCACGACTTCCGTCCCGACTATCTGGCCCTGTCCCTGCTCGGCGAGCGCTGGCCGGAGGTCCCCCGGATCGCGCTCACGGCGACGGCGACGCACGCCACGCACCAGGAGATCATCCAGCGGCTGGACATGCCGACGGCCCGCCACTTCGTCGCGAGCTTCGACCGGCCCAACATCCAGTACCGGATCGTCTCGAAGGCCGACCCCAAGAAGCAGCTGCTGTCGTTCCTGCGTGAGGAGCATCCGGGCGAGGCGGGCATCGTCTACTGCCTCTCACGCAATTCGGTGGAGAAGACGGCGGAGTTCCTGTCCCGCAACGGCGTCGACGCGGTGCCCTACCACGCGGGCCTGGACGCGGGCACGCGAGCGGCGCACCAGTCCCGGTTCCTGCGCGAGGACGGCCTGGTCGTGGTCGCGACCATCGCGTTCGGGATGGGTATCGACAAGCCGGATGTGCGGTTCGTCGCACACCTGGACCTGCCGAAGTCGGTCGAGGGCTACTACCAGGAGACCGGCCGGGCGGGCCGCGACGGCCTGCCGTCCACGGCCTGGATGGCGTACGGGCTCAATGACGTCATACAGCAGCGCAAGCTCATCCAGTCCGGAGAGGGCGACGAGGGGTTCCGCCGCCGGGCCCAGGCGCATCTGGACGCGATGCTGGCGCTGTGCGAGACCGCCCGGTGCCGCCGTGGCCAGTTGCTCGCCTACTTCGGGCAGGACCCGGAATCGGGCGGCTGCGGCAACTGCGACACGTGTCTGGTGCCGCCGGAGACCTGGGACGGGACGATCGCGGCGCAGAAGGTGCTGTCCACGGTCTGGCGGCTGGACCGGGAGCGGCGGCAGAAGTTCGGCGCGGTGCAGATCGTGGACATCCTGCTGGGGCGGCGCACGGCCAAGGTCATCCAGTTCGACCACGACCAGCTGTCCGTCTTCGGCATCGGCGAGGAGCTGACCGAGGCCGAATGGCGGGGTGTCGTCCGGCAGTTGCTGGCCCAGGGCCTGCTCGCGGTCGAGGGCGAGTACGGGACGCTGGTGCTGACCGAGCCGAGCGGGGCGGTGCTGCGGCGTGAGCGCGAGGTGCCGCTGCGCAAGGAGCCGTCGAAGCCCGCGGCTGCCCGTACCTCGTCGCCGAAGGGCGAACGCAGACCGAAGGCCGCCGCCGAGCTGCCGCCGGAACTGCTGCCCGTCTTCGAGACGTTGCGCTCCTGGCGTGCGGCCCAGGCGAAGGAACAGGGCGTCCCGGCATACGTGATCTTCCACGACGCGACGCTCCGGGAGATCGCCACCGTCCGTCCCACGACGGTGGCGGAGCTGGGCATCATCGGCGGGGTCGGCGAGAAGAAGCTGGCCACCTATGGCGAGGGAGTGCTCGAAGTGCTCGCATCGCTGGACGGACCGTCCGTGGACGGCGCGGCCTCGGTGGCCCCGGCGGCCGGGGAGGTCCGGGCCGGCGGCGGGACGGGGGCCGACGACTGGCCGGAGACGGAGACGGAGACGGACCTGGAGCCGGAGACGGACCTGGAGCCGGAGCCCGACGACTGGATATGAGTGACGGGACGGGCCGCGGGAGGGGAAGGCCACGGCGCCATTGAGCTGAGGTTCCGTCGGGTGCGGGCAGGATCCGCTCCTGTCGGCCGTGGCGGGGGTGCCCGGTGCCGGGGACGTCGGCGCGGGGGGTCGTCCGTCCGCGCCGACGGCCCGCGAGCCCCCGGCCGGGACACCTGGGGCCGGGGGTACGGCACCAGGCGCCGTGGGGCCTGGGGCGGGGTGCGGCTCAGGTGCTGTGGGGCCTTGGGGCCGGCTCAGGTGCCGGGCACCACCCGGCCCGTCACCTCTCCGAGACCCACGCGTGTGCCGTGCGGCCCCGGGGCCCAGGCGGTCAGGGTCACCACGTCCCCGTCCTCCAGGAACGTCCGCTTGCCGTCCGGGAGTTCGAGCGGGTCCCGCCCGTTCCAGGTCAGTTCGAGCAGCGAGCCGCGCTCGCGCTCGGTCGGGCCGCTCACGGTGCCCGAGCCGTAGAGGTCGCCCGTCCGCAGCGACGCCCCGTTCACCGTCATGTGCGCCAGCTGCTGGGCCGCCGTCCAGTACATGGTCGAGAACGGCGGTTCGGAGACCACATGGCCGTTGATCGCGACGGAGATGCGCAGGTCGTAGCCCCCGGGTTCCTCGTGTGCGTCGTCCAGGTACGGCAGCAGCGGGTGCGTGCGGCCGGGGGGTGCCACCCGCGCCTCCTCCAGGGCGTCCAGCGGGGTGATCCAGGCCGAGACGGAGGTGGCGAACGACTTGCCGAGGAACGGACCGAGCGGCACGTACTCCCAGGCCTGGATGTCCCGCGCCGACCAGTCGTTGAGAAGACAGAGCCCGAACACATGGTCGCGGAAGGCCGGCAGCGGCACCGGCCGCCCCAGCTGTGACGGCACGCCCACCACGAATCCCACCTCCGCCTCGATGTCCAGGCGGACCGAGGGCCCGAAGACCGGCTCCGGGTCCGCGGGCGCCTTGCGCTGCCCCTGGGGGCGTACGACGTCCGTGCCGGTCACCACGACGGTTCCCGCCCGGCCGTGATAACCGATCGGCAGATGCTTCCAGTTGGGGGTCAGGGAGTCCGCCGCGTCCGGGCGGAAGATCTGCCCGACGTTGCGGGAGTGGTTCTCGGACGAGTAGAAGTCGACGTAGTCCGCGACCTCGAAGGGCAGGTGCAGGGTCACCTCGGAGAGCGGGTGCATCAGGGGCTCGATGGTCTCCCGGTGCGCGGGCACCGTCACCCACGCCGTCAGCGCCCGGCGCACGTCCGACCAGGCGGTGCGACCGGCGGCCAGCAGGAGGCCCAGCGAGGGCCGGGCCAGAAGGGAGGCGTACGGGGAGCCGAGCGCCTGCGCGGCGGCGCCCGCGTCGAGCACGTGATCGCCCAGGCGGACGCCGACCCTCCGCTCGACGGAGCCGACCGGCGAGAACACGCCGTAGGGGAGGTTGTGCGGACCGAAGGGGTCGCCCTCGGGGACGTCGAAGGGGGGCATGGGATGCTGCCTCGCTTTCGTGCACGTCAGGTGTGCCGTGTATGGGGGTGCGTTCCATGTGGTCGCCGCACACGTTACGGGTGGGTTGCCTGTCTCGGGCAGTGTCTAAAGCATTCGCAATGTCCGAATAGGCCTTGTCGGAGCACCCAATTCCGGCTTAGCGTCCTTTGGGGACATGGGCGGGGTGGGTCCGGTCCGTAGGGGGGACACGTGGGGGGACCCGTGGCCAGGAGCACCGGCGTGCCGTTCGATGCGGACCGTGGGGTGCCGGGGCTCATCGTGAAATTCGGCGACTATCCACTGCACCACGGCGGCGTGGGGGCCATCCGCAGTCTGGGCCGGCTGGGCGTACCCATGTACGCGATCACCGAGGACCGTTACACGCCGGCCGCGGCCTCCCGCTATCTGCGGCGCGCCTTCGTCTGGCCGACCACCGGCACGGAGGAGCCGGAACGGCTTGTGGAGGGCCTGCTGCGCATCGGGCGCCGTATCGGACGGCCGACCGTGCTCATTCCCACCGACGAGGAGGCCGCCGTCCTGATCGCCGAGCACCAGGACATGCTCGGCGGCTCCTTTCTCTTCCCGAAAGTGGATGCCAAGCTTCCGCGCCGCCTCGCCAGCAAGCAGGGGCTGCACGAGCTGTGCGTGGAACACGGCATCCCGAGCCCGCAGGCCGCCTTCCCGCAGTCGTACGACGACATCGTGCGTTTCGCCGAGAAGGCCCGCTTTCCGCTCGTGGCCAAGAACCGCGAGGCGTTCGTACGCCGTGAACGGCCCGCCGTGAACGGCACGACCAGGATCACCACTCCGGAGGGGCTGCTCACACTCGCCCGCGACTGGGGCGAACGCCCGGGGGTGATCCTCCAGGAGTACCTGCCGAGAGAGGAGGCCGAGGACTGGATCGTGCACGCGTACTTCGGCCGGGACTTCGCCCCGCTCGCCCTGTTCACCGGCGTCAAGGTCCGCTCCTGGCCGCCGCACGCGGGCATGACGGCGAACGCGTACGCCGTCGACAACCCGGAACTCGCCGACCTCGCCGCACGTTTCATCAAGCAGATCGGCTTCACCGGCATCGTCGATCTGGACCTGCGCTTCGACCGCCGCGACGGCCGGTACAAACTGCTGGACTTCAACCCGCGCATGGGCGCCCAGTTCCGCCTCTTCGAGAACGAGGCGGGGGTGGACGTGGTCCGCGCCATGCACCTGGACCTGACCGGCCGTACGGTCCCGGAGGGGGAGCAGCGCGCCGGTCACCGGTACATCGTGGAGAACATCGACCTGCCGGCCCTGCTCGCCTACCGGCGCAGTGGCTACACCACACCGCACGCACCGGCCCGCGCGAGCGGCACGGAGCTGGCCTGGTTCGCGGGTGACGACCCGCGGCCGTTCTTCACGATGCTCGCGCGCTCCGTGCGGCCGGGTGCGAAGCACCTCTATCAGCTGTGGCGGACCAACCGCCGCGGTTCCACCAGCGGTACGCGTTAGGGCGTACCGCTCCATCATCGGTACGCCCTGGTGCGTACGGATCCACCACGAAGTAGGCACGTCGCGTCCTGGGGAGGGACTTCGTGATTCAACCGGTTGCAGTCATCGGTGCCGGGCCGTTCGGCCTGTCCACCGCTGCCCATCTGCGGGCGCGCGGTATCCCGGTACGCGTCTTCGGCGACCCCATGGTGAGCTGGCGCGACCACATGCCCGAGGGCATGCGCCTGAAGTCGACCCCGGCCGCCTCGAACATCGACGCCCCCCAGAGCGGCCACGCGCTGGCCGACTACTGCGACGCGGCGGGCATTCCCCGGCTGGTGACCGACGAGGACATCATCCCGGTCGAGACGTTCATCGCCTACGGCGAGTGGTTCCAGCAGAAGCTGGTGCCCGAGCTGGAGCGGGTCAGGGTCGTCGCCGTGGACCGCCGTCAGGGCGGCGGCTTCGAGCTGAAGCTGGACTCGGGCGAGCAGTTCGCGGCGCGGGCGGTCGTGGTGGCCACCGGCCTGTCGGGTCTCGCCCACCTGCCGCCGGAGCTGGCCGCCGCCGCGGCGGACGGTCCCACTCCCACGGGACCGGTCTCCCACAGCTCCCAGCACCATGACCTGACCCGGTTCTCCGGCAAGGAACTCCTTGTCCTCGGCGCGGGGCAGTCCGCACTGGAGACAGCCGCGCTGGCGGCCGAGGCGGGCGCACGGGTGCGGGTGATCGCGCGCGGCGAGGGCAAGGTGGCCTTCGGCGCGGCTCCCTGGGACCAGCCGAAGTTCCGCCCCGAATCGCCGTTCGGGCGCGCCTGGTCGCTGTGGGCGCTGAGCTACTATCCGCAGCCGTACCGGTTCCTCCCCGCGCAGACCCGTCACTATCTGGTCCGCCGGGTCCTCGGCCCGCTCGGCGCGTGGTGGCTGCGCGACCGCTTCCAGAGCGCGGTGCAGGTGCGCGAGGTCGCCCGTGTGGTCGGCGCGTCCGCACCCGACGGCAGCCCCGTCCTGACGGTCCGGACGCATACGGGCGCCACGGAGGAACTCGCCGCGGACCATGTGATCGCCGCCACCGGCTACCGCGTGGACATCTCCGCGATGGACTTCCTCGGCCACGAGCTGCGCACGGAACTGGCGGTGAGCCGGGGCACGCCGAGGCTCGGCGCGGGGTATGTGTCCTCCACGCCGGGCCTGTACTTCACGGGCCTGCCCGCGGCGGCCTCGTACGGCCCGGTGATGCGCTTCGTGTGCGGCACGGAGTTCGCCTCGCCCCGACTGGCCAAGCACGTGGCGGCGGCGCACGGCTGAGGTGCCGAGTCGGGGGTTCGCGCGGGGTTCGCGACGCGGGCCCCACGCGCCTGGTCGCCCCTCTCGACGAGCCCGAGTGGTACGCGGAGGCAACTTCCGCGCTCAAGGCGCCGTTCCGCAGCCTGCGGTCGCGCGAACTCGGGAGGCCGCCCGTGCGCGGGGGCGCCGCCTGCTGGAAGCGGGCGCCCGAGCGCCCGATGCGTGCACCGGCCGCGCGAGGTGCCGTCGCGCGCCGGGCGGGGCATCGCAGGCGGTACCGGCGCCGAACGGGGGCGCCGGTGCGAGGGCCGTGCCGGGGGCGGGGCGTACCGGGGCCGGGCGCTGTCGCGTTCCGGGCGGCGCGAGGCAACTTGAGGTTCTGTGCTGCGGGAGTTCGGTGGCCGCGGGATACCGGACGTCGTCCGGGTTCGCGGCGAGTCGCGGGGGGCGTTCCATCCGTATTCTCTGATCATGGCCGCACCCTTCGCGTATTCACTCATCGCCACTGACCTGGACGGAACGCTTCTGCGTGACGACGACACGCTCTCCGACCGGTCAAGGGCCGCGCTGGCGCGGGCCTTGGCGGCAGGCGCACAGCACCTCGTCGTGACGGGGCGCCCGGCGCCCAGGGTGCGGCCGCTGCTCGACGACCTCGGCAGTAGGGGGCTCGCGGTGTGCGGGCAGGGCGCGCAGGTGTACGACGCCGGCGCGAACCGCCTGCTGTTCTCCGTCACTCTGGACCGGGAGTTGGCCGAGACCGCGCTCGGCAAGATCGAGGCCGAGGTGGGGCAGGTGTACGCGGCCGTCGACCAGGACGGGGTGGACGGGCTCACGCTCATCGAACCTGGCTACCGGATGCCGCACCCCACCCTGCCCGCCGTACGGGTCGAGCGGCGCGACGATCTGTGGTGCGAGCCGATCAGCAAGGTGTTGCTCCGCCACCATGCCCTGTCGGACGACGAGTTGGCGGCGGCGGCCCGCGCGGCGGTCGGTTCCCTGGCGACGGTCACCATGTCGGGGCCCGGCACCGTGGAACTCCAGCCGTCCGGCATCACCAAGGCGACGGGGCTCGCGCTGGCCGCCGACCACCTGGGCCTCGGCCCGTCGGAGACCATCGCCTTCGGCGACATGCCCAATGACATCCCGATGTTCGACTGGGCGGCGTACGGGGTGGCCATGGCCAACGCCCACCCCGAACTCAAGGCCGTGGCGGACGAGATCACCACGTCGAACGAGGACGACGGCATCGCCCTCGTCCTCGAACGGCTCCTCGGGGACCACCGCCGACGATCGAACACGTCCTGACACCTCCGGGCAGGGAGGCCGGGAATTGGCCGGGGAGCGGCCGGGCGAGCAGGCGGCTCGCTCGCCGCACCCGGCACCAGCGCGAGACCTGTGTGGGCAAGTGGCTTCCGGAGCCCATCCTCACCGGCGGGGACGCC